>JBKJKT010000088.1:0-48908 GCA_046597415.1 Ramlibacter sp. | reverse complement strand
GGGCGAAATCCTGGACCTGAAGAACACGATCAACACCATGGTGGACCAGTTGCGTTCGTTCGCGGCTGAAGTCTCGCGCGTGGCTCGCGAAGTGGGAACCAACGGCAAGCTGGGCGACCAGGCACAGGTGCCGGGTGTGGCCGGCACGTGGAAGGGCCTGACCGACAACGTCAACTCCATGGCAAACAACCTGACGGGTCAGGTCCGAAACATTGCAGACGTTGCCACCGCCATTGCGCGAGGCGACCTGGGCCGCAAGATCACGGTGGACGTGAAGGGAGAAATCCTTCAGCTCAAGGAAACCATCAACACCATGGTGGACCAGCTGTCCGCCTTTGCGTCCGAAGTGACGCGGGTGGCCCGCGAAGTCGGCACCGAAGGCAAGCTGGGCGGACAGGCCGCTGTGCCAGGCGTGGCAGGCACGTGGAAGGATTTGACCGACAACGTGAACTCGATGGCGTCGAACCTGACGGGTCAGGTGCGCAACATCGCCGAAGTGACGATCGCGGTTGCGAACGGCGACTTGTCCAAGAAAATCACGGTGGACGTGCGCGGCGAAATCCTGCTGCTCAAGGAAACCATCAACACGATGGTGGAGCAGCTTCGCTCCTTCGCTTCGGAAGTGACTCGGGTGGCGCGAGAAGTGGGCACGGAAGGCCGGCTCGGCGTGCAGGCGGTGGTGCCTGGCGTTGCGGGAACCTGGAAAGACCTGACCGACTCGGTCAACACCATGGGTGCCAACCTCACCTCGCAGGTTCGCAACATCGCCGAGGTGACCACGGCTGTGGCGCGAGGCGACTTGAACCGCAAGATCACGGTGGACGTGAAGGGCGAAATCCTGGAGTTGAAGGACACCATCAACACGATGGTCGACCAGTTGAACGGCTTCGCGGGTGAAGTGACCCGCGTGGCCCGCGAGGTCGGCACTGAAGGCAAGCTGGGCGGCCAGGCCGAGGTGTCCGGTGTGGGCGGTACCTGGAAGGACCTGACCGACAACGTGAACTTCATGGCGTCGAACCTGACGGAGCAGGTGCGAGGCATCGTGAAGGTCGTGACGGCGGTGGCTGGCGGCAACCTGACACAGCGTTTGACCGTGCAGGCCAAGGGCGAAGTCGCCGCGCTGGCCGACACCATCAACGGCATGACCGACACGCTCGCCACCTTCGCAGACCAGGTGACCAACGTTGCGCGCGAAGTGGGTGTGGATGGTCGGCTCGGCGGACAGGCCAACGTGCCCGGCGCGGCCGGTACGTGGAAGGATTTGACGGGTAACGTGAACCTGCTCGCCGCCAACCTGACAACCCAGGTGCGAGCGATTGCCGAAGTGGCTACTGCCGTGACCAAGGGCGACTTGACGCGGTCGATCCAGGTGGAAGCCAAGGGCGAAGTGTCCGAGCTCAAGGACAACATCAACACGATGATTTCCAACCTGCGCGAGACGACCGAGTCCAATCGCGAGCAGGACTGGCTCAAGACCAACCTGGCGCGATTCACCGGCATGCTGCAGGGCCAGCGCGAGCTGAGCACGGTGGGCCAGATGCTGCTGTCTGAATTGGCACCTCTGGTGCAGGCGCAGCAGGGGACGATCTATCACTGCAGCGTCGCCGAAGATCGCGCGGCCGATCTCACGCTGCTATCGAGTTATGCGCAGTCCGGCAGCGTTCAGCTTGCACAAACCATTCGACTCGGCGAAGGGCTGGTCGGGCAGTGCGCGGTGGAACGCAAGCGATTGCTGCTCACCAACGCGCCTGCCGACTTCGTGAAGATCGCGTCGAGCCTGGGCCAAGCCCAGAACGTCAGCGTCGTCGTGCTGCCCGTGCTGTACGAAAACCAGACCAAAGCGGTGATCGAACTTGCATCGCTGCATCCGTTCTCGGTGGTCAACCTGAACTTCCTGGACCAGCTCGCCCTGGGTATCGGCGCGGTGTTCAACACCATCGAGGCCACGATGCGCACCGAGGGCCTGCTCACGCAGTCGCAGCAGCTGACCGCTGAACTGCAGTCGCGCCAGGCCGAGCTGCAGCAGACCAACGAGGAACTCGGAACCAAGGCGAAGCTGCTGGCCGAGCAGAACGAGGAAGTCGAGCGCAAGAACCGCGAGGTGGAGCAGGCCCGCGGCGCGCTGGAAGAAAAGGCAAAGGAACTGGCGCTGACTTCCAAATACAAGTCGGAGTTCCTGGCGAACATGTCGCACGAGCTGCGCACCCCGCTCAATTCGATCCTGATCCTGTCGCAGCAACTGGCCGAGAACGCGCCGGGCAACCTTTCGGGCAAGCAGATCGAGTTTTCGCGCAACATCAATTCGTCAGGCACCGACCTACTGCACCTGATCAACGACATCCTGGACCTGTCCAAGATCGAATCGGGCACGGTGACGGTCGAAATCGAAGAGGTGTCGTTCGCCGGGTTGCGCGACAACATCGACCGCAACTTCCGCCACGTGGCCGAGGCCAAGAGCCTGCCGTTCCACATCCGCTTCGACACCAACCTGCCGCGCTCGATGGACAGCGACCCGAAGCGCCTGCAGCAGGTGCTCAAGAATCTGCTCTCGAACGCGGTGAAGTTCACGTCTCAAGGACATGTGGAAGTCCGGGTGGGGCTGGTCGATCATGGCTGGACCCCCGAACACCCGGTGCTATCACAGGCGCCCAGCGTGGTCGCGTTTGCGGTCGAGGACACCGGCATCGGCGTGCCGCCTGAAAAGCAGCGGCTGATCTTTGAGGCGTTCCAGCAGGCGGACGCCGGCACATCACGCAAGTACGGTGGAACCGGCCTGGGCCTGGCGATCAGCCGGGAACTCGCGGTGCTGCTGGGCGGCGAGATTCGCCTGAGGAGCGTCCACGGCCAGGGCAGCATCTTCACGCTGTTCCTGCCGGTGCATTACACCGGCACCAACGCAGCACCGCGCGAACAGCGGTCCGATCCGGATGCCGCGATTTCTGCGCGTTCGCTGGTGCAACTGCCAATGGCGCGCGAAGAGCACATTGTGGACGACCGGGATTCGATCACGCCCGGCGACCTGACGGTGCTGGTGATCGAAGACGATCCGCACTATTCCCGCATCCTGCTCGGGCTGGCGCGCGACAAGGGATTCAAGGTGCTGGTGGCCAGCAAGGGCGCGCACGGTCTCGCTCTGGCACGCCAGTTCCGGCCGTCTGCGATTTCGCTGGATATTTTCTTGCCCGACATGCTGGGATGGACCGTGCTCAACCAGCTCAAGCTCGACCCGGCCACGAGGCATATTCCGGTGCAGATTGTCACGATGGAAGAGGAGCGCCAGCACGGCCTGTCGCACGGCGCATTTGCCTACCTGATCAAGGAACCCACGACCGACGGCCTGGAAGCGGCCTTCGATCGCATCAAGGAATTCACAGTCCCTCGCACCAAGCGGCTGCTGGTGGTCGAAGACAACGAGATAGAGCGCGACGCCGTGCTGGAGCTCCTGGGCTACGACGATATCGAGATCGTCGCGACGGGAAGCGGCGATGAAGCACTCAAGGCCATGCGCGAAGAGGCGTTCGATTGCGTGGTGCTCGACCTGCGGCTGCCCGACATGACCGGGTTCGAACTCCTCGAGAAGTTCCGCGCCGAACCCGAACTGGCCGAAGTACCGGTGGTGGTGTTCACCGGCAAGGATCTTTCGAAGGACGAGCAGAACCGTCTGAACTCGATGGCCAAGAGCATCGTGATCAAGGATGTGCAGTCGCCCGAACGCCTTCTGGATGAGACCGCGTTGTTCCTGCACCGGGTGGTCACCGAACTTCCGCAGGCCAAGCAGGCCATGCTGGAGCGGTTGCACGATTCGGGCGAAGTGCTCCAGGGTCGCAAGGTGCTGGTGGTGGATGACGACGCGCGCAACATTTTCGCGTTGACTTCCGTGCTGGAGAACCATGAAGTCAATGTGATCAGCGCCACCAACGGCCGCCACGCCATCGACATCATCCAGGAGACGCCCGACCTGGCGATGGTGCTGATGGACATCATGATGCCGGAGATGGACGGTTACGAAACCATGCGCGAGATCCGCCTGGATCCGAAGTTCCGCACCCTTCCGATTCTCGCGCTGACCGCCAAGGCAATGAAGGGCGACCGCGAGAAGTGTCTCGATGCAGGCGCCAGCGATTACATCGCCAAGCCTGTGAACACGGACCAGCTGCTGTCGCTGATGCGCGTCTGGCTGTTCCGATGAGCGCCGTTCTTGCCGACGGCGAGTATCTGCCCGGAGTCGAAGAGCAGGTCAACATCCTCATCGTCGATGACGAGCCCAAGAACCTGCTCGTGCTTGAGACGGTGCTGAATGACCCCGGTTATCGCCTGATACGAGCGAATTCGGGTGACGAGGCTCTGCTGCAGCTCATCACCCATGAGTTCGCGGTGCTCGTGCTGGATGTCCGGATGCCCGGCATGACCGGGTTCGAACTGGCCAGGATGATCAAGGAGCGCAAGAAGACTGCGGCGATCCCGATCATTTTCCTGACCGCCTATTACAACGAGGATCAGCACGTCCTGGAGGGCTACGGCAAGGGTGCCGTCGATTACCTGCACAAGCCGGTCAACCCGCCCGTGCTGCGCTCCAAGGTGGCGGTCTTTGCCGAGCTTTATCGGCGGGGCAGGGCCGTGCGCGTCGCCAACCGGGCGCTGACCATGGAGGTTGCCGATCGTCGCAGGGCCGAAGCGCGTCTTGGCGAACTGAACGAAACACTCGACCGCCGCGTCACCGAGCGCACAGAAGCCCTGCAGGCCAGCGAAGCATTGCTGCGCGAGGCCAACCGGCGCAAGGACGAATTTCTCGCGACGCTGGCACACGAACTTCGCAACCCACTGGCACCGGTTCGCAATGCGGCGCAGTTGCTGCGGATGGCGGGCCTGCGGCCCGAACAGCTGCGCTGGGCTTGCGATCTGATCGATCGCCAGGTGGCCTCGATGAGCAGGTTGATCGACGACCTGATGGACGTCAGCCGTATCAACCAGGGCAAGCTCGAACTGCGGCGTCAGTCCACGTTACTGGCAGCCGTGCTGCGCGATGCGGCGGAGGCCAGCCGTCCGCTCATGGAAGAATTCGGCCATCAATTCCGGATGCTCCTGCCGGCAGAGGAAATGGAAATTGACGGCGATCCGGTGCGGCTCGTTCAGGCATTCATGAACCTGTTGAACAACGCCGCCAAGTACACCGAGAAGGGCGGCACCATCGAAGTCGCCGCGGCCAATGTGGACGGCTGGGCCAAAGTTACGGTTAAAGACAACGGAATCGGCATTGCCGCTGACCGGCTCGAAAGCGTCTTCGGCATGTTCTCGCAGGTCGAAACTGCACTGGAGCGATCGCGCGGCGGGCTGGGTATCGGGCTTGCGCTGTCGCGTCGCCTGGTCGAAATGCACGGCGGAGATGTCGTTGCACACAGTGCGGGGCCAGGGGCCGGTAGCGAGTTCACGGTGAGGTTGCCATTGGCGCATCAGCGGCAAGGGGCCTTGCCTTCGCGCGAGGACCCGGGATCAAACGGGCTCGAAGCCAGCAATCGCGGTATCCGCATCCTGATCGCCGACGACAACGTGGACGCCGCTTCGACACTCGCGATGCTGATGGAAATGATGGGCAACGAGGTCAGGCACGTCAACGATGGGGCAGCCGCGGTCGAGGCGGCGGCCATCTTTCGACCCCAGGTGGCACTGCTGGATATCGGCATGCCCCAACTCAATGGATACCAGGCCTGCGAGAAGATCCGGCAGCTCGATGGCGGCCAGGACATGGTCATCATTGCGGTCACCGGCTGGGGTCAGCCCGACGACAGGCGCAAATCTGCCGAAGCTGGATTCAATCACCACCTTGTCAAGCCGGTGGACCCGTCGGAGCTGGCCCAGCTGCTGGAGCAGATCGCCGCTTCGTAGACGCTCATGATGGTTCGCGACGCAAAAAAAACCCCGGCGAACTGGCCGGGGTTTTAATCAATCAATCACGCGTTAGCTGCGGCGGCGGTCATTGGGCCAGCGGTCGCGGTTGTTGCGAACTCCGTCGCCGTCACGATCGCGGTCGTCACGGTTCATGATCCCGTCGCGGTCGAGGTCGCCGCGCGGGCCAAACCGGTTGCGCGCCCATTGATCGTTATTGCGGTTCGGGCGATCGTCGGCGCGGTTGGGGATTCCATCGCCATCGCGGTCGCGGTCGTAGCGGTTGGCGATGCCGTCGCCATCGCGATCACCGCCCGGTCCGCGTTCCCAGTTGCCCCCTACCATGTGCCACCTGCCATTGCCGCGCTCAACCCAGCGCGGCGCCACATAGGCATAGCCGGGGCGTTGCTGCAGCCAATGGCCTTGTACCCACGTGTACTGGCCATTTCGCCATTCGTGGTGGCCGGGCGCCCAGACGTAGCCAGCGCGAGGGGCGGGCACTGCCTCATACACCGGCGATGGTGGGGCAATCTGCACCACAAGCTGTGCATTGGCAGCAATGGGGGCCAGTGTCAGAACCGACCCTGCTGCCACGACGACAGCTACAAGAGAATTTTTGTACATCATGAATGAACTCCTTTCGGGAAGTGTTGGATTCACTGTGCCCAAAAGGGCTCGGCCCGGCCATCGGACCGCGGAGGCTTGCGTCGTCGGAACGGTCCTGCGAACTGCTGTGTGTCGCGTTGTACCTGGATGTAGCTCAGCGCGAGTCGCTGCGTGATCGGCTCCCGGGATGTCAGCGGCGCTTTATCGCGGGTTTGGCAGCGCTCTTTGCAGCAGGTCTGGCCGCTGGTTTGGTTGCGACCCGCTTGATTTGCGGCTCCCTGGCACCCTTCACCATCCTGGGAGAAGACTTGCGTGCGGGCTCAGCAGCGCTCTCGGCTCTTGTCTGCAGAGGCGCCTGCGCTGCCCTGGTCCGCAAGGGCAGGTAAACAATAACTTGCTGGCCCGCCTTGAACGCAGCGGACGCAGAGGTTTCATTCCACTGTGCCACTTCGGCGGCGCTCAGCCGATAGCGCCTTGCAATCGTTTGCACGGTCTCTCGCTTGCCAGCTCGCACAGTGGTTTTCCGGGTGACGATCTCGGGTTCGAGGCTCAGTTGACCGTTGTCGGCCACGTGCGACGCAACGTCGTCCAGCTTGGTCGAAGAGCGCGGAACGATGAGCACCGAGCCTGCCTTGATCAACATGCGTGGCGGAATCGCATTGATGCTCCGCAGGTCGCTCTCGTTCATGCCGACCCTTCGCGCTGCATCGGAGACGCTCATCGTGCTCGGCGCGCTCCATGCAGTCCAACTCGCGTACTGGCCGGCGGTGTGCGCCTCGAAGTTGCGCTTGAACACGGTGGCGTTGTCCCAGGGCAAGAGGATTTGCGGCGTGCCCGCAGCCAGGATGACCGGACGGCTCATCGACGGGTTGAGCGCCTTGAAGTCCTCGACGGACACGTCAGCGAGTCGGGCCGCGAGCTGCACGTCCATATCGCGGGTCACGGTCACGGTCTGGAAGTACGGATGGTTGTGGATGAGCGGAAGCTCGGCGCGAAACGACTCGGGATTCGCGACGATGTTCTTCACGGCCTGCAACTTGGGCACGTAAAACCGTGTTTCGTTGGGCATGCTGAGGTCCAGGTAGGTGGTGCCCAGACCAGCACGCTGGTTCTTCCCGATAGCGCGCCCCACGCTGCCTTCGCCCCAGTTGTACGCTGCCAGCGCCAGATGCCAGTCGCCGAACATGCCGTGGAGCTTTTGCAGGTAGTCGAGCGCGGCGCGGGTCGAAGCGAGCACGTCACGGCGGTCGTCGCGAAACACGTTCTGTTTCAGTTCGAAGTAGGTTCCGGTGGCGGGCATGAACTGCCACATGCCCGCAGCGCGTGCGCTGGAGACCGCCTGCGGGTTGAATGCGCTTTCGATGAAGGGCAGCAATGCGAGCTCGGACGGCATGTCGCGGCGCTCGAGTTCTTCAACGATGTGAAAAAGGTATTTGCGTGACCGCTCGGTCATGCGCTGCATGTATTCGGGGCGGGTGGCATACCACTGCTCCTGCTGACGCACGAGGTCCGACTCGAGATTGTTCATCTTGAAGCCGCGCCGGATGCGGTCCCAGAGGTCAGCCGGTGGCTGCAGATGGGCCACGCTGCGCGATGCGGCGGTGGTGCTGGCGATTGGATCGAGCGGGCCGCTGGGGATGACAGCAGGCAGGGGTGATGGAGGGGTCCTGGCCTGGGTGGAAGTAGAGGGGGGCGTGGTGGGGGAGGTTGGATCGGTGGGGGAAGAGGCTGTCGGTGATTGTGTGGTTGCGCAACCTGCAAGCAGCAGGAGGCAGGTGAGTCCGAGAGCGTGTAACTGCATTTGTTGTTTCCGTAGGGCAGATGCGGTGGCCGCATCGTGAAGGCACAGGTCCCGGCGCGCTCATTCTGTGAAGCGCTGCCCCTCATTGACTGCATCAGCATAGCGAGGTTTGCGCCCATGACTAGAATTCCGCAAGACTGAATTCATGAGCGATCCGATTATAGGAATGCAGCAGTGGTTTGAAACCCCGCCCGGGCGCTATCTATTGGCGTGGGAGCGGGCGGAGTTCGCACGCATAGTCGGCGACATCTTCGGTTATCACGCCTTGCAACTGGGTTTGCCCCTGATCGACGCGCTCGAATCCAACCGCATGCCCCACAAATGGGTCGCCGAACAGCATTCGCAGGGCGCAGTGGCAGGCGCGGGTGTGGCGACTTCGCTCGTTACCGATTTCACAGCGCTTCCGTTTGAATCGAACAGCATCGACCTGGTCGTGTTGCCACACTCGCTGGAGCTCAACGTCGATCCTCATGCCACGCTGCGCGAAGTCGAACGCGTGCTGGTGCCCGAAGGCAAAGTCGTCATCTGCTGCCTGAACCCGGCCAGCCTCTGGGGCTTGCGGCAAAGGCGCGCGCACCTGTACCGGCGACTCGGTTTCGGTGAACTGTTCCTGCCCGACGCCGGAGAATTCATCGGCTACCGGCGGCTGCGCGACTGGCTCAGGCTCTTGAGTTTTGAGGTCGAAAGCGGCACATTCGGCTGCTATCGCCCGGCCATGAAGACCGAAAAGTGGCTGAACCGGTGCGATTGGCTGGACGCACCCGGCGACCGGTGGTGGCCCATTTTCGGCGCGGTTTATTGCATCGTGGCAGTCAAGCGTGTGCGCGGCATCAAACTGATTGGCAAGGCCTGGACAACACCTGCCGGCATCGCAGCCGCGCCGGTTCAGATCGCCAACCGAACACCTATCTCTTACCTGGAAGAACAAGTTTGAATCCTGTCGATATCTACACGGACGGCGCCTGCAAGGGCAATCCCGGACCCGGCGGCTGGGGCGTGCTCCTGCGGTCTGCCGGTTGCGAAAAAGAACTCTTCGGTGGCGAGACGCCCACCACCAATAACCGGATGGAATTGCTGGCGGTCATCCGCGCGCTCGAAGCGCTCAAGCGGCCCTGCGCAGTCACCCTTCATGTCGACAGCCAATATGTTCTCAAGGGCATGACGGAGTGGCTGCCCGGCTGGAAGGCCAAGGGCTGGCGCACGGCGGCCAAACAACCGGTCAAGAACGTCGACTTGTGGCAGGCACTGGACGCGCAGGTCAACGGGGCGGGGCACAAGATCGAGTGGCGCTGGGTGCGCGGCCACAACGGCAACGCGGGCAACGAGCGTGCGGATGTGCTGGCCAATCTGGGCGTGGAGGTCGCCCTCGGCCAGCGCAAGGCGTCCACGTAAAGAACCGGTAAAGGGGTCTGGTCCCGGCGACATGGCAGGGCAAAAGCTGGGGTTTAGGGAACATCTCGGCTCCCGCTGCCTCCCATGGCTGATACATTGGCAGGTTGGTTTCCTCCCATAACCAGATGCTGGCGCTCTGGGCGTCCGGCCACAAGCAATACATGGCATCGAAAGCAATCTACACCGTGGTCGCCGTTGTCGGCATTGCAGTCGCTTCGACCGCGGCGTGGTGGTACCAGAACAAGACCGCCAAGCCGGCGGTTGCGGCGCCCCTGGCATCTTCGGCAGGCGGAACGAGCCCTTCCGGTGCGCGCGGTCCGGGCGGCGCGACCGGTGCAGGCGGCGGCCCAGGCGGTCCCGCGCGGCCTCCGGCGGTCGAAGTCGCCAAGGTCGAGGTCATCAAGCTCACCGACGACGCACAGGCCGTCGGCAGTCTCAAATCCCGGCAAAGCGTGGTGTTGCGCCCCGAAGTCAGCGGACGCGTCACCCAACTTAATTTCCGTGACGGCGATCGCGTGCGGCGCGGCCAACTGCTGGTGCAGTTCGATGACCAGTTGCCAACGGCGCAAGTGCAGCAGGCGCAGGCCGAACTCTCGATCGCCCAGGCCAATCACAACCGCAACCAGGAGCTGGTGGCGCAGAACTTCATCAGCAAGCAGCGCGTGGACGAGAGCGCGGCAAACCTGCAGGTCTCGCAAGCCAAGCTGTCACTCGCACGCGCGACGGCGTCCCGCCTTCGCATCGTCGCGCCGTTTGACGGCATTGCCGGGATTCGCACCGTGAGCGTCGGCGATTACCTCAAGGACGGCGCGGACATCGTCAACCTGGAAGACCTGGACGCGATGTTCGTCGACTTCCGCCTGCCCGAACGGTTCCAGTCCAAGATCTCGCGCGGCCAGACCGCGTTCGTGGAACTCGACGCACTCCCAGGTAGCCGGTTTACCGCCGTGATCCAGGCGATCGATCCGCTGGTCGATGCCAATGGCCGATCGGTCGGCATCCGGGGTTGCATCGACAATCGCCAGCTGACGTTGCGCCCCGGCATGTTTGCGCGCGTCAATGCGGTCTTTGGTGAACGCAATGACGCACGCGTGATTCCCGAAGAGGCCATCGTGCCGCAGCAGGGCCGTCAGTTCGTCTACAAGCTGGTCGAGGGTCCGGACCAGGACACGAGGATCGCGCAACGGGTCGAAGTGAAGGTCGGCATCCGGCGTCCCGGTCGAGTGGAAGTCACTGAAGGGCTTCAGGTCGGTGATACGGTCGTCACGGCGGGGCACCAACGCATCCAGAAAGACGGCATGCCGGTGCGGGTGCTCGACCTGAGCCGTCCGCCCGGTGGTGGGCGCCCGGGTGCTGGTGGGGCTGCTTCGGGTGCGCCGGTTGTGTCCAACGGGGCTCCTGCCAGCGCAGCCGCTCCAGGCGCCCCGGCCGAAGCGGCCGGGACGGGTCTAGCGCCGGCTGCGACTCGCCCACCAGAGCTGTCCGTGGTCGCCGTTCCTGTGCTGAGTGGTCCCAACCCATGCCTGGTCGCTTCCAGCGCGCCAAAGGGCGCAGCGCCACGCAAGAGCGCGTCCCGCTCCTGATCCCCGCGAGACGGTCGCCATGCAACTTCCGGAAATTTCGATTCGACGCCCGGTCTTTGCCACGGTCCTGTCGCTCCTGGTCGTGCTGATCGGCGCGGTGAGCTACAACCGCCTGGCCGTTCGCGAATATCCCAAGATCGACGAGCCGGTCGTGACCGTCAGCGTTCGCTACCCCGGCGCATCGGCCGAGGTGATCGAGACGCAGGTTACCAAGCCGCTTGAAGATTCCATTGCGGGCATCGACGCGGTCGATGTCATTACCTCGATCAGCCGGGCCGAGCAGAGCCAGATCTCGGTGCGCTTCCGGCTCGAAAAAGATCCTGACGCGGCCGCAGCTGAGGTCCGGGACAGAACTTCGCGCGTGCGCAACCGCATGCCGCAGCAGATCGATGAACCGGTCATCGCCAAGGTCGAGGCTGACGCCTTCCCGGTCATCTGGATGGCGTTCACCAGCGACACGCTCACGCCGCTGCAGATCAACGACCTGGTCAACCGGATCGTGAAGTCGAGATTGCAGACCGTGACTGGCGTGGCCGACGTGCGCATCTTCGGTGAACGCAAGTACGCGATGCGTGTGTGGCTGGACCCCGACAAGCTGGCGGGGTTCCGCATGAGCACGCAGGATGTTGAAGACGCGATTCGCCGCAGCAACCTGGAGTTGCCCGCCGGGCGCATTGAATCGCAGCAGCGCGAGTTCAGCGTGACGTCTCAGACCGACCTGGTGCGCCCGGCGCAGTTTCGAGAGATCGTCATAC
The DNA here is from genome assembly GCA_046597415.1 of Ramlibacter sp. Taxonomy (GTDB): domain Bacteria; phylum Pseudomonadota; class Gammaproteobacteria; order Burkholderiales; family Burkholderiaceae_C; genus Ramlibacter. The sequence continues at coordinate 36,888 of JBKJKT010000088.1, read as the reverse complement.
GCAACGTGAACGGCTTTCCGGTCAGGCTGCGCGATGTCGCCCGGGTGGAAGAAGGCCCCGCCGATGAACGAAGCTCGGTGCGGCTGAACGGCCGTCAGGCCATTTCTGCAGGCGTGATCCGGCAGGCGACGGCCAACCCGCTGACGCTGTCGCAGGGCGTGCGCGACATGCTGCCCAAGCTCAAGCAGGACTTGCCTGCTGACGTGAACATCGAGATTGCAAACGACAACTCGGTTTTTATCGACCGCTCGGTCAGGAATGTGTTCCGTACCATCGTCGAGGCGATCGTGCTGGTGGCGCTGGTGATCTTCGTGTTCCTGCGGACAGTGCGGGCGTCCGTCATTCCGATCGTGACGATTCCGGTGAGCCTGGTCGGCACCTTCGCGCTGATGGCGCTGGCAGGCTTCACCATCAACACGCTGACCCTGCTGGCGCTGGTGCTGGCGATCGGGCTGGTGGTCGATGACGCGATCGTGATGCTGGAGAACATCTTCCGACACATCGAGGAAGGGCTTGATCCGTTCTCGGCGTCGATCAGGGGCGCGAGGGAGATCGGTTTCGCCATCATCACGATGACGCTGACGCTGGTCGCCGTGTATGCACCGCTGGCATTCACGCCGGGTCGCACCGGGCGGCTCTTCGTCGAGTTCGCACTGGCGCTCGCAGGGGCCGTGCTGGTATCGGGTTTCGTGGCGCTCACGCTCACGCCGATGATGTGTTCCAAGCTGCTCAAGCACAACCCGAAACCCGGCTGGTTCGACCGGACGATGGAGGGAGTGCTGGGGCGGCTCGAGGCGAGATATTCAAGGACGCTGCGCTGGCTGCTGGTGCGGCGTTGGGAGCCCAGGGGCGGCGATCCCGCCCGCCCAGGCGTTATGTCCCGGTTGCTGCAAGCGCGCTGGATCGTGATCGGGGTGATGCTGCTCAGCGCAGCGGGGATCGCTTTGGTCTGGCCGACCATGCGCCAGGAGCTATCGCCGCTGGAGGATCGCGGCACGATCCTGGCGAGTGTGAATGCACCGGACGGATCGACGCTGGAATACACCAATCGTTATGCGCGGGCCCTGGAGCAGCTCGGTCAGCAATATCCGGAATTCGATCGCATCTTTGCGAACGTCGGCAACCCGACGGTGTCGCAGGCAAGCGTGGTATACCGCACCGTCGATTGGGAAGAACGCAAGCGCTCGACGCTGGATATCGCGCGCGAGCTGGCGCCCAAGTTCAACAACCTGCCCGGTGTCAATGCGTTCGCCATCACTCCGCCTTCGCTGGGGCAGGGCTTTCGCGAACGTCCGCTGAACTTCGTGATTCAGACCTCCGACAGTTATGACAACCTCAATCGCGTCGTGCGCCAGATGCTCGATGAGATAGCCAAGAACCCCGGCATCATTTCGCCGGACGTGGACTTGCGCCTGAACAAGCCCGAGTTGCGTATCGAAGTCGATCGCGAGAAGGCGGCTGACCTGGGCGTTTCGGTGGAGGTCGTCGCCAAGGCGCTGGAGACCATGCTTGGCGGGCGGCAGGTCACCCGGTACAAGCGCGACGCCGAGCAATACGATGTGATCGTGCAAACGCAGGCTTCCGGGCGATCGACGCCCGAAGACATCGACAGCATCAACGTGCGCGGCCGGAGCGACACGATGATTCCGTTGTCGGCCCTGGTGAAGGTGCGCGAAAGCGTGAGCCCGCGCGAACTCAATCACTTCGGCCAGCGCCGTTCGGTGTCGATCACTGGCAACCTTGCGCCGGACTATTCGCTGGGCCAGGCGCTGACATTCATGGATGCAACTGCGGCCAAGGTACTCAAGCCAGGCTACACGACCGAGCTCAATGGAACCTCACGCGAGTTCAAGAAGTCGCAAGGTGCGCTGGCCATCGTGTTCTTGCTCGCGCTGCTGTTCATTTTCCTGGTGCTGGCTGCGCAGTTTGAAAGCTTCGTCGATCCGCTGGTCATCATGCTGTCTGTGCCCCTGTCGATGATCGGGGCGCTGCTGGCGCTCAAGTGGTCGGGTGGTTCGCTGAACGTCTATTCGCAGATCGGTCTGATCACGCTGGTCGGGCTCATCACCAAGCACGGCATCCTGATTGTCGAGTTCACCAACCAGTTGCGGGAGGCGGGCCTGGGCATTGTCGATGCCGTGGTCAAGGCGGCTTCGCAGCGGCTGCGTCCCATCATGATGACGACCGGCGCGATGGTGCTCGGTGCCTTGCCGCTGGCACTGGCCACCGGCGCAGGGGCCGAAAGCCGCACGCAGATTGGCTGGGTCATCGTGGGCGGCATGTCGCTGGGCACAGTGCTGACGGTATTTGTGGTGCCGACGATGTACATGCTCTTCGCGCGGCAAAAGGTGCCCGGTGCAAACCACGAGGTGACGCACGAAGAAGTGGTGCCGCATCACCCCGATCTCATCGCCAAGTAGCCTGCCGCATGCCGTCAGTCGAGTTTGCCCCCGCACTGACTCGCCATGTTGCGTGCCCGCCGCAGTTCGTGCAGGCTTCAACGCTTCGCACGGCGCTGGACACAGCGCTGCTTGCCGCACCCGGACTTCGCAGCTACGTGCTCGATGAGCAAGGGGCGGTGCGCAAGCATGTCGCGGTCTTCGTGAATGCGCAGATGATCCGTGATCGCGCCGCACTTGACAGCGCGCTTCAACCCGAAGACAAAGTGATGGTCATTCAGGCACTGACAGGGGGGTAGGCATGACAGGAACGATCTGGGTCGGAACCCGCAAGGGGCTCTTTGCCGTGCGACGTGATAGCGGCGGTTGGACTATCGGGAAGCCCGTATTTGCCGGCGAACCGGTCACGCATTTTCTGGCCGACCCTGTAAACGGTGCGTGCTACGCGGCGCTGCGGCTCGGGCATTTCGGTGTGAAACTGTGGAAGTCCACCGACGAGGGCGCGAACTGGGCCGAAGTTGCGGCACCGGCTTTCCCGCCCAAGCCAACGGAGGGAACCTGGAAAGACGACCCCATGCCCTGGAGCGTCGATGTCATCTGGGGTCTGGCGGCCGGCCAGGACGGGCGGATTTGGGCTGGGTGCATTCCTGCGGGGCTATTCGTTTCGCAAGACGGTGCGAACAGCTGGAAGCTGGTCGAGAGCCTGTGGGACCGGCCCGAGCGGGCGATGTGGTTCGGTGGCGGCTACGATCATCCGGGCATTCACTCCATCATCGTGGACCCGCGCGACGCGAGTCATGTGAGCATCGGCATTTCGTGCGGCGGTGTCTGGCAGACGCAAGATGGCGGTGCGACGTGGGCCAACACCTCCGATGGAATGGTGGCCGATTTCATGCCGCCCGAGCGTCGCGAAGATCCGAACATCCAGGATGTGCATTGCCTGGCTCAGTGCGTGGCTGACCCTGATGTGTTGTGGGTGCAGCACCACGGCGGCATGTACCGGTCGGGTAACAGTGGCATGAAATGGGACAGAATTGCCGCGCCAGCGCCGAGCGAGTTCGGTTTTCCGGTGGCGGCGCATCCGACCGATGCGGCTCGTGCATGGTTCGTTCCCGCGCAAGCCGATGCGATGCGGGTGCCCGTCGATGGGCGAGTGGTGGTGAATGAGACGCGTGACTCCGGCGCAACCTTTGTTTCGCATGGCGAAGGGTTGCCCCAGCGTGATGCGTATCACCTGGTCTATCGACATGGCCTGGCGGTCTCCGATGATGGAAATTCGCTGGCGATGGGATCGACGACGGGTGGTTTGTGGGTGAGTGAGGATGGCGGCGCGTCATGGAATTGCCTGTCGCGAGACCTGCCGCCGATCGCGGTTGTCCGAATGGCCCGTACTTAACCGGCTGTTCCTCCTTCCCCCGCTGGGGGAAGGTCGGGATGGGGGCTGGCGGCGATGAAAGTGCACCGGATGCGATGACGCGCTCTTCCGGGCACCCGCAGCATGGATCCCGGATCGAGTCCGGGATGACAGCCTGGCGAATCAGAGCGTATCGATAAACGAACGCAGCTTGTCGGAACGGCTGGGGTGCTTGAGCTTGCGCAGCGCCTTGGCTTCTATCTGGCGGATACGTTCGCGGGTCACGTCGAACTGCTTGCCGACTTCTTCCAGTGTGTGGTCCGTGCTCATCTCGATGCCGAACCGCATACGCAGCACCTTGGCTTCGCGTGGGGTCAGGGAGTCGAGGATGTCCTTGACGACATCGCGCAAACCGGCCTGCATCGCCGCTTCGATGGGGGCGGTGTTGGCCTGGTCTTCGATGAAGTCGCCCAGGTGCGAATCATCGTCGTCGCCGATCGGCGTCTCCATGGAGATCGGCTCCTTGGCGATCTTCATGATCTTGCGGATCTTGTCTTCCGGAATCTCCATCTTCGCGGCCAGGATGCCAGCATCGGGCTCGAAGCCGAATTCCTGCAAGTGCTGGCGCGAGATGCGGTTCATCTTGTTGATCGTCTCGATCATGTGAACCGGGATGCGGATGGTACGTGCCTGGTCAGCGATCGATCGCGTGATGGCCTGGCGAATCCACCATGTCGCGTAGGTCGAGAACTTGTAGCCGCGACGATATTCGAACTTGTCCACCGCCTTCATCAGGCCGATGTTGCCTTCCTGGATCAGGTCAAGAAACTGCAGGCCGCGATTGGTGTACTTCTTGGCGATGGAAATCACGAGGCGCAGGTTCGCCTCGATCATTTCTTTCTTGGCTTCGCGCGACGATGTCTCGCCTTCGTTCATGCGCTTGTTGATGTCCTTCAGCTGCGCAAGCGGCACCACCACGCGCGATTGAACGTCAGCGAGCTTTTGCTGCAGTTCCTGGATCGGCGGAATGTTGCGGGCAATGATGATCGACCAGGGCTTGCCGGCGGCGGCCTGCTTCTCGACCCACTTCTGGTTCAGCAGGTTGGGCGGAAAATCCTTGATGAAGGTTTCCTGCGGCATGCCGCACTTGTCCACGATGATGCGACGCAGTTCGCGTTCTTTCTTGCGAACATCGTCCACCTGGCCGCGGACCATGTCGCACAGCTTTTCGATCGTCTTGGCCGTGAAGCGGATGGTCATCAGCTCTTCGGACAGCGAGGTCTGCGCCTTGACGTAGGCGGGCGTGCCCCAGCCTTCCTTGTCGTAGATTTTGTGGACCTTCTCGAACAGCTGCTGGATGCGATCGAAGCGCTCGAGTGCCTGCATCTTGAGCTCTTCAAGCTTCTTGGTCAGTGCCTTGGAGCCGCCGTTGCCGTCGTCGTCATCATCGGCATCGAATTCGTCGAAGTCTTCTTCGGCCACATAGTCATCGGCCTCGTTGGGGTTGGAGAAGCCGTCCACCACGGTGGAGATGACGACCTTGCCTTCGCGGATATCGCCCGCGAGGCGCAGGATTTCGGCGATGGTGGCGGGCGATGCAGAGATAGCTTCCATCATGGCCATCAGGCCGCCTTCGATGCGCTTGGCGATTTCGATTTCGCCTTCGCGTGTCAGCAACTCGACGGTGCCCATTTCGCGCATGTACATGCGAACCGGGTCGGTCGTCCGGCCGAATTCGCTATCGACGGTGGACAGCGCCGCTTCAGCTTCTTCTTCTGCTTCTTCAACCGTCGCCGAGGTGGGCGTCGTGTTGTTGAGCAAAAGCATTTCGGCATCGGGCGTCTGCTCGTACACCGCCACGCCCAGGTCGTTGAGCATGGTGACCACGACTTCGAGCGTTTCGGCATCGACCAGCTTTTCGGGCAGGTGGTCGGTGATTTCAGAATGGGTCAGGTAGCCGCGCGTCTTGCCCAGTGTGATCAGGGTCTTCAGGCGCTGGCGGCGCTTGGCCATTTCTTCTTCGGAGAGGACCGTTTCGTCCAGGCCGAATTCCTTCATCAAGGCGCGCTCTTTCGCCTTGCTGATCTTCATTCGCAGCGGCTTGACCTTCTCGGTCGTCTCGACGACTGGCTCGCCAACGAGGTCGTCCTCGATGTCCGACATGTCCACTTCTTCGCCCGGCTTGCCTTCGGCTGCGTTCTTGGGCTTGCGCCCGCGCTTGGCGCCTGTCTTGGCAGGGGCTTCAGCGCCCGGCACCTGAACCTTGGGTGGGCGGCCCGGCTTCTTTTTCACGACTTCTTCAACAGCATGCGCGGCAGGCTTCTTGAGCTCTTGCGTGGCGACGGCTTTTTCGGTGTGGACTGGCGACTTCGTTGAGGGCACTGGCTTGACTTTCGTTGCAGGCTTGGCGGTGGCCTTGGGCGCGGGCTTGGGCGGTGTCTTCACCACGTGCAGCTTCGCTTTGGCGGGCGGGGCCTGTTTGACTGATTTTTTGGCGACAGATTTCGCGGCAGGCTTGATGAGCTTTCCGGACTTTTGAGCGGGCATGAATAAATACCTTGAATAGCTAAAAAGCGAAATGACAAAAGCGCCACTACAACCCGGCGCGGGCGATAGGGAAACTGGCAGGCGGACCTGTCAATTCCCCGGTGGGCAAGATGGGTGGGCGAACATTTGGGGTGCAGTCCTTGCGGTGAGATGGCCGGTCGCGCTATTTGCGTCGGTTGGCCGGGTCCGGAGGTGCTGCTGTCGCTCTTGCCGCGGTAACCTTACATTATACCGCCGCGCCTGTTTTTCAAGGCTTTTCAAGCCTTATTTGTGGGGTTTTGACTCTGCCCAGAGCTGTTTGAGGCGCTCGTATGCTGCTGGGTCGGTAGCGGCCCGGGCTGACAGCTCCTTGCGTTCGTCATCCAGACGGCGATCACGCTCCATGCGCAGGATCTGCTGCAGTTCTGTCAGATCGTGCTCGATGTCCGGGAGCATCTTGCCGGCCTGGTCAAGCAGAAAGGCCTCATGTTCGTGCCCCTGGACCGCTGCGCGCAGTGAATTCCAGTCGCTCGCGCCTTGTTCGTGAGTAAAAGCGTCGAGCCAGGCGAACAAAGGCCCATGCGGTGCAGGCAAGTCACAAAGCAGATGGTGGTCATCATGGTTGAGCGTGCCCCACGCCTGGGGATCCATGAACACGATCTGTAGTGCCCGGTCAGCACGACCCGGGGGCAGGGCTCGTCCTGGCCGGCGGGCCGGGCGCCACGGTTCGCGTCGGGCCTGACCGGGGGCGGAAGGCGATTTCGCGCCCCACAGACTTGAAAGGTCGCGCACATCGAGCTGTGCCAGCTGCGCGATCTCTCCCAACAGCTGTCGTTTGAGTGCGCCATCGGGCAGGGCGCTCCACAGCGGCTTCGCGTTGGCCGCCATGTGCGCACGGCCTTCAGCGGTGGCCAGGTCGCAGGCCTCTCGCGCGGCTTCGATCAGGAAGCGGCTGAGCGGCGTTGCGTCGCTCACATAGCGCGAGAACGCTTCCTTGCCGAATTCGCGGATGTAGCTGTCAGGGTCGTGTTCAGAAGGCAGGAACAGGAACTTGACTGAGCGAGTGTCAGTTGCAAAGGGCAGGGCGGCGTCCAGAGCTTTTCGTGCGGCCCGACGGCCGGCTTCGTCGCCATCGAAGCTGAACACGACCGACTCGGTAAACCGGAACAGCTTTTGGACGTGATCATTGGTGCAGGCCGTACCCAGAGTTGCGACTGCATTGGGAAATCCCAGCTGCGCCAGGGCCACCACATCCATGTAGCCTTCGGTGACCAACACATATCCCTGTTCGCGCAACGCAGTGCGGGCTTCGAAAAGCCCGTAGAGTTCGCGCCCCTTGCTGAAAACCGGGGTCTCGGGCGAATTGAGGTACTTGGGCTTTTCGTCCCCAAGCACCCGGCCTCCGAAACCAATGCATTCGCCCTTGACGTTGCGGATGGGGAACATGATCCGGTCGCGGAAGCGGTCGTAGCGCTTGTCTTCTTCGTCATTGACGATGACGAGGCCGCTTTCGGCCAGCAGCGGGTCGTCGTAACTCGGAAAGACGCTTGCCAGACTGCGCCAGCCTTCAGGCGCGTAACCCAGGCCGAAGTCGCGTGCCACTTCACCAGAGAGTCCGCGCCGCTTAAGGTACTCCACCGCATGCGGGCTTTGCTTCAGGTGCTTGCGATAGGCCTCGCCGGCTTTCTCGAGCACATCATTCAAGGTAGCCTGCTTTTCGCGCTGTCTGGCGGCGCGTTCACGTTCTTGCGGCGTGGTGTCTTCTTCGGGAACGACCATCCCGTATTGCTGCGCGAGGTCTTGGGTGGCCTCGATAAAGGTCATACCCGCGTGCTCCATCAGGAAACTGATCGCATCACCGTTCTTGCCGCAGCCAAAGCAGTGATAAAACTGTTTGGTCGGGCTCACCGAAAACGAAGGCGATTTCTCGCCGTGAAAAGGGCACAGGCCCATGAAATTGGCACCGGCCTTTTTCAGCTGCACATAGCGCCCGACGATCTCCACCACGTCTGCACGCGCAAGCAGCTCCTGGATGAATGTCGGGGGAATGGCCATCGTTCGGTATTCTTACCTAATGCCGCAGCGAAGGCTGCGCGGTTAACCTTGCGGCACACCGGGCCAACCGGGGATTTCCGGAGACAACGAAATGCAGAGCATTTTCGACCAGGACCTTTCGCGCAATGACGCGAACTTCGCGCAGCTTTCTCCGCTGTCGTTCATCGAGCGAACCGCCGAGGTCTATCCGGAGCGCCTTGCAGTGGTGCATGGCGACCTGCGGCGCACTTGGGGCGAGGTGTACGCGCGGTGCCGGCAACTGGCTAGTGCGCTCTCGATCCACGGCATCTCGAAGGGCGATACGGTCGCGGTGATGCTTCCAAATACGCCGCCCATGGTCGAGGCGCATTTCGGCATTCCGATGGCGGGGGCCGTGCTCAACGCCCTGAACACAAGACTCGATCCGGAAACCATCGCCTTCATGCTGGATCACGGCGAAGCGAAAGCGGTGATCGTCGATCCGGAATTTGCCGGCGTCATGAAAAAGGCGATTGCTCTCAGGCAGAGCTCGAATCCGCTCCTGGTGATCGACGTGGCAGATGCGGTGTACACAGGCACGATCGAGAAGATCGGCAGCATCGGCTACGAAGAATTCATCGCGAGCGGAGACGCAAATTTCGAGTGGCATCTGCCTGCCGACGAGTGGGACGCGATCGCACTGAATTACACAAGCGGAACGACCGGCAACCCCAAGGGTGTCGTTTATCACCACCGTGGCGCGATGGCCAACGCCATTTCGAACATCCTTGAATGGGACATGCCCAAGTTCGCGATTTACCTGTGGACGCTACCGATGTTTCATTGCAACGGCTGGTGCTTTCCGTGGACGATTGCGGCCCGGGCCGGTGTCAACGTCTGCCTTCGCAAGGTGGAGGCGCGGGCGATCATCGATTCGATCAAGGAGCACAACGTCACGCATTACTGTGGCGCGCCCATCGTGCACGGGATGCTGGTGAACGCACCGGATGAAATGAGGCAGGGTCTGCCGAAGGGAGTGAAAGCGATGGTTGCCGGCGCGGCGCCCCCGGCTTCCATGATTGAAGGCATGGAGCGCATGGGGTTTGACCTGACCCACGTGTACGGACTCACCGAGGTCTATGGGCCTGCGACGGTTTGCCCGAAGCACGACGAGTGGAATGAGCTTGATATCGGTGAGCGTGCGCGGCTGAACGCCAGGCAGGGTGTGCGCTATCACCTGCAGCGCGGCGCGCGCGTGATGGATGCCCAGACGATGCAGCCCGTGCCGCCGGACGGCGAGACGATGGGCGAGATCATGTTTCGCGGCAACATCACGATGAAGGGCTATCTGAAGAACCGGGTTGCCACCGATGAGGCCTTTGCGGGCGGCTGGTTCCACACCGGCGATCTGGCCGTGCAGTACCCGGACGGCTACATCAAGATCAAGGATCGCAGCAAGGACATCATCATCTCGGGCGGCGAAAACATTTCGTCCATCGAGGTCGAGGACGTGCTTTATCGGCATCCGGATGTGCTGGCCGCTGCCGTCGTCGCCCGGCCCGACGAGCGCTGGGGCGAGACGCCTTGTGCTTTCGTCGAGCTCAAAGCGGGTGCCACGACGAAAGCTGAAGAAATCGTCGCGCATTGCAAGAAGCATCTGGCGGGTTTCAAGGTGCCGCGCGCTGTGGTGTTCGGGGAACTGCCCAAGACTTCGACCGGCAAGATCCAGAAGTTCGAACTGCGAAAGCTCGCGGGTTCTTCCTCCGCGATCGACATCTGACTGACCACTGCAGAGCTGATCGAAAACGGCATACTCGACGGATGCCTTTTCTCAGCCCGCAAGCCTTGCATGTGCTGGCCCATCCGGGCGCATTTGCGTGGCGCGTCCTCAAGGGATTCAAAGCCAACCAGGGGCTTCTGCTCGCAGGCGCGGTCGCGTATTACGCATTGCTCTCTGTCGTGCCGCTTCTCATCCTGACGGTGATTGCGCTTTCGCATGTCATCGACCAGGCGCAACTGCTGCTGACGCTGGGCCGCTACCTCGAGTGGCTGATGCCCAATCAGGGGACTGCGGTGGTCAAGGAGCTCTCGACCTTCCTGCAGCATCGCGACGTGATCGGCGGGGTGCTGCTGGTGACCATGCTGTTTTTCAGCTCGCTGGCTTTCACCGTGCTTGAAAACGCGATGTCGGTCATCTTCCTGCATCGCATCGTCAAGCGTCGCCGGCGGTTCATCTGGTCGGCGGTCATACCGTATCTGTACATCCTGTGCCTGGGCTTCGGACTGCTGGTCATGACCCTCGTTTCGGGTAGCCTGCAGGCGCTGGGCGAGGAGAGCATCGAGTTTCTCGGCAAGGATTGGTCGCTCAAGGGAACGTCAGGGGTGCTGCTGTATCTGCTCGGACTTTCCGGGGAAATTTTTGTGGTTACTTCGATCTACATGGTCATGCCGGTGGGGAAGCTTTCGCTGCGCCATGCCTTGATCGGGGGTGTGACGGCAGCGTTGCTCTGGGAGATCACGCGCCACATTCTGGTCTGGTACTTCAGCACGCTCTCGCAGGTCAATGTGGTCTATGGATCACTCACGACTGCGATTATTGTGTTGCTGAGTCTGGAGATTGCCGCCACGCTCCTGCTGCTGGGGGCGCAAGTGATTTCCGAATTTGAGCGGGTGGACTTGCCCGAAGAAATGCCGCCACCCAATCCCCTGCACACGGACGAATCCGCGAGGGTGGCAGATCCGGCCGACGGCGAGCGGGCGATCAGTCGCCCATGACGACGCCTTCGCGGCGCGGATCGGACCCGCCGATCCAGCCGCCTGGAGTCCGCTGGATCGCTTGCAGGCCGCTGGTCATCGGGACTTCGTTAACTTCTGCGCCTCGCGCGCGCAGCGCGTTGATAGTGGCCTGCGGAAACCGGTCTGCTTCAAGAAGCGTCGGGCCGTTGAGGGAACCGAAATTCGGCAGGTTGATTGCGTTTTGTGGGGTCATGCCCCAATTGAGGACCCCGTAGAGTGTCTTTGCGGTGAAGTGAATGATGACGGCACCGCCCGGGCTTCCTGTTGTCAGTACCAGTTGCCCGGTGCCCTTGTCGAACACAAGCGTCGGCGACATCGAGGATCGCGGGCGTTTTCCGGGCTCGACACGGTTGGCGATCGACCTGCCTTGCGCATCGGTGGGCGCGAAACTGAAGTCGGTGAGCTGGTTATTCAGCAGGAATCCGCCCGCACCACCAGTCGGGTTGACCATCAGACGGGCGCCGAATTGCGCCTCGATCGTCGTGGTCATTGCCACTGCATTGCCGAATCCGTCGACGATGCTGATGTGCGAAGTGCCGTATTCCTGCTGTTCGGGCATGGGCGCGGCTGCCGATCTGACGCCAGCAGGAAAGCCCGGTTGAGCGACTTTCATGCTTTGCGGGCCGACCAGTTTTGCTCGATCGGCGAGATAAGCGGGTTCCAGCAGTGTCATCCAGTTGCCGCCCGGTGCAACCACGAAATCCGGGTCTGCAATGTATTGCGCGCGGTCGGCATAGGCAAGCCGCGAAGCCTCGGTGTAGAGGTGCAACCAGTTTGCGCCGGGCAGATCGCGTTCAAGTGGGATCGCATCTGCGTGCAGCGCGGCAAGGATGCCCAGGATCTGGCCGATTGCGACAGCGCCGGAGCTGGGCGGGGGAAAGCCGCAGACCCGGTAATCACGCGCCTTTGCGCGGAAGTCGTAACAAACGGCGTCGCGCTTTTTCGGTTGGTAGAGACTCAGGTCTGCCAGGGACAGCTGACCAGGGTTCGTCGGATGGCCGCGAACCTTCTGCGCAATCGCCAGTGCAATCTCGCCTTCGTGCAACGCCCTGGCGCCTTCTGCGGCTATGCGCCGCAGGACGGCGGCGTATTCGGGGTTGCGCAGCACGGTGCCGACTGTCTTCGCCTCGCCGCGTGAGTCAAAAAAGTAGGCTAAAGCTTGAGGGTCTTGCCTGAGCGCAGCGTCCGATTGAATAAGGGCATTCAAACGTGGGCTGATCGCAAAGCCCGATTCAGCCAGAGCAATCGCAGATTCGAACAGCTTGGACCATGGCAGCTTGCCGTGCTGCCGATGCGCTACCTCCAGCATGCGCATGACGCCCGGCGTGCCGACCGAACGCCCACCAACTGCCGCGTCGGCGAAGGACATGGGCGCGCCTTCGGCGGTCAGGAAAAGCTTCTCGTCGGCGGCGGCAGGCGCTGTCTCGCGTCCATCGAACGCTTCCACATGCTTGCCGTCGAAGTGAAGCAGGAATGCACCGCCGCCGATACCGCTCGACTGGGGTTCCACCAGCCCTAGGACCAGTTGCGTGGCTATCGCGGCATCAACTGCAGAACCGCCCGCTTTGAGAATCCGGTAGCCGGCATCGGTTGCGAGGGGGTTCGCAGCAGCCACCGCGTACCGCTCTGTTGCCCAGCCCGGTTTCTCGGAGTAACCCGATGCAGCTTCGGGTTGGGCTGAATTGGACTGAAAGCTGGACGGAAGTGGGCCTGACGGTGCCGCGCACGCGGCCACGAGCAGGGCCGCGGCGAGCACGGTCAGCGCCTTGAGGGAGCTAGCGTGCGTGCTCACGGATGCTCTTTGCCCGGACCGCGCGCACCGGCGAATGCTTCGCGTCAGCGAGGCGCGAGGCGAATCGCGCCGTCCAGGCGAATCACCTCGCCGTTGAGCATGTCGTTCTCGAAAATATGCTTCGCGAGTTTGGCGTAATCCTCAGGCGTACCTAGACGCGAGGGAAACGGAACGCTCGCCGCAAGCGCGTCTTGCACCTCCTTCGGCATGCCGAACAGCATGGGCGTGCCGAAGATGCCGGGAGCAATCGTCATGTTGCGAATGCCATTGCGCGAGAGGTCGCGCGCGATCGGGAGCGTCATGCCCACGATGCCACCTTTGGAGGCGCTGTAGGCGGCCTGGCCAATTTGTCCGTCATAGGCAGCGACCGAAGCGGTGGAGATCATGCAGCCACGTTCGCCGGTGGATTCAGGCTCGTTCTTGCACATCGCCTCAGCGGCAAGCCGAATCATGTTGAAGCTGCCGACCAGGTTGACCGTGATGGTCTTGCTGAACGTGCCCAGGGCATGAGCGCCATTTTTCCCGACGGTTTTTTCTGCCGGGGCAATGCCCGCGCAGTTGACAAGGCCCATCAGCTTGCCCATGGACACCGCTTTCTCCACCACTGCTTGCGCATCGGCCTCCTGGCTCACGTCGCACTTGACAAATGCCCCGCCGACTTCCTTTGCGACCGCTTCCCCTTTTTCGACCTGCATGTCGGCGATGACGACCTTGCCGCCGGCCGCTGCCAGCATGCGTGCCGTGCCTTCACCCAGGCCCGAAGCGCCACCGGTGACGATAAAGACCTTGCCCGAAATTTCCATGTTCCCGCTCCTGGTTTGTGTTGACCTTTACGTCAACGTCAACCGCATTATCGCGGACGGAAAGGCGCTTACTTGAATCCGACCCGATCAAGCATCTGCTGGACCTTGACCGTGTTCGCGCCGACCGCGGCAAGGGGAATGGTCTCGCTTTTGAAGTCACCGCCGGAAATGGCCTTCAGGGCGGGGTTCGAAACGACAACTCCCTTGGCGACTGGCCACTCGTTGTTGCCGTTGGCGAAATAATTTTGCGCATCGGCGCTGGCGAGGTATTCAAGGAACTTCACGGCATTGGTGGTGTTCCTGCTGTGTTTCGCCATGGCGCCGCCGGCGATATTCATGTGGGTGCCCCAACTCGCCTGATTCGGAAACACGACGCCGACACGTTCCATCAAGGCGCGATCTTCGGGATTCGAGGAGCGGATCAGGCGGGCGATGTAGTAGGTGTTGCTCACCGCCACCTGGCACTCGCCTGACCCGACGCCCTTGATCTGGTCGGTGTCGCCGCCCTTGGGGTCGCGAGCGAGATTGGCGACCACGCCTTTCAGCCACGCTTCGGCCTTTTGCTCGCCCAGGTGCTCGGTCACCGCACCGAAAAGCGAAAGGTTGTAGGGGTGCGAACCAGAGCGAATGCAGATCTTGCCCTTGTTCTTGGGGTCGGCCAGCTCTTCATAGGTGTCCACGTCATCGCGCTTGACCTTGCTCTTGTCGTACACGATGACGCGACCGCGGGTAGAAAAACCGAACCAGGTGGTTCCCTCCGGCGTCGCCTTGGCGCGGTACTGCGCGGGTATTGCATCTTCAAGCAACTTCGATTTCACGGGTCGGAACATGCCATCTACCTCACCCTTGTAGAGGCGGGCAGCGTCGACGAGAAGGATCACATCGGCAGGGGAGGCAGAGCCCTCGGCCTTGAGGCGAGCCAGGATGCCTGCGTCATCCGCGTCTACCCTGTTGATCCGGATGCCGGTTGTCTTGGTGAAGTTGGCGTACATCGCCTCGTCGGTCGAGTAGTGGCGCGCCGAATAGAGGTTGAGAACTTGATCCTGGGCAAATGCGCCTGCGGATAGAGCCAGCAGGACGGACGTCAGGCCAACAGCTTTCTTGAACATGGAATTTCCTCGCGAATTATTTGGACGAATGCTCAGATGATAAAGCAAACGCGAATCATTCTCATGTCATTGTTGCTGACTGGGTCTTGATTTATTTTCGACTCATCCGGAAGCACGCGATTGAAGGGTCGCGACACCGACGTAAAAAAAGCCCCGATCTTGCGATCGGGGCTTGAAGGATCCCTGAACCAGTGAAGGTGTCGAAAGGACCCGAGGAGACAACCAGTAGAACCTGCGTTCAGTGAACACGAGTTTCGGACAGATGCTCCGCGATTTGTAGAGGCGCTGCCCAAGTTAAGCGCACCCCAGAACGAAGGTACCGAAGTGCTTAGCGCTTCTTGGCAGTCGTGGTCTTGGCGGCGTTAACGGCCTGGCTGGCAACAGCGTTGAAGTTGGCTTCAGCAACATCGGATGCCTGCTTGACTGCCTTTTGCACGGATTCCAGGGCGTTGTTGCCAGCGGCGACTGCGCTCTTGAACACGGCTACAGCGGTTTCGCTGCCTGCAGGCGCGTTCTTGGCTGCGTTGTCAACGACGGACAGGAACTTCTTCTGTGCTTCAGCGGCTTGAACTTCGAATGCCTTGCCGAACTCAGCGCCGGTGCCCGATGCGATATCGCGAACGTGGCCGAAGTAAGCTGCGGTCTTTGCTGCGAAGGGCTCGGACATTGCTGCGAACAGGGCAAGCAGTTCCTGCGGATCCTTGGCGGCCAGAGCAGCCTGGGTGGTGCCTGATGCTTCGGTCAGCGCAGCCTTGGAGGCGGTGAGGTTCAGCTCGACGAGCTTTTCGATGCCTTCGAATGCCTTGCCGGTCAGACCGAACAGGGTTTCGATGGAAGCTTTTTGCGAGGCCAGGACTTGTTCAGCGGTCAACATAGATTTTCTCCAGTAGTTTGGTTGCAGATCGTTTGAGGATCGGTTTTACTGCTCCGTTTGTTGCAGTGCAGCATAGGATGAAGTATAGGGCGCTGCCGAGGTAATGCAACAGTTTTTTGGTGCAATGCAACATTCTGGGGGAGACTGCCTAGAAGCCCTGTTTCTGGATAGGCACCCACAATGTGTTCATGAAGGTCTTCTTTGCGACGCAGTTCGTGTTGCCGCTCCCGAAGGGCCATCGGTTCCCGATGGCCAAATACCAGTTGCTGCGCGATCGCATCGCTGATGAGCTGTCCGTGGTGGACCTGGCTCAGGCGTTACCCGCGACTGACGGGGAACTGGCACTCGTACACACGCCTGCCTATATCAGTGCGATCTCGGGCGGAACGGTGGATCCCAAGGTCATGCGCGAAATCGGGTTTCCCTGGAGCGAGGCCATGTCCGATCGCGCGAGACGCTCTGTGGGCGCGACCATTGCGGCATGCCGATCGGCATTCAAGGAGGGAATAGCTGCCAACATCGCCGGTGGAACTCATCACGCCTATGCAGACAAGGGCGGCGGTTTCTGTGTGTTCAACGATGCCGCTGTCGCTGCGCGCCTGATGCAGGCCGAGTGGGGACGATGCTCTGGCCGCGCGCTGCGCGTTGCCATCATCGACCTGGACGTTCACCAGGGAAACGGCACCGCGCACGTATTCCGCAAAGACGACACGGTCTTCACACTGTCCGTTCACGGTGAGAAGAACTTTCCGTTTCGCAAGGAGGCGAGTGATCTCGACGTTGATCTTCCTGACGGATGCGCAGACGATCAATACCTCCATGCGCTGGAGATCGCCCTGGGTGAACTGGAGCGGCGGTTCGAACCGGGCCTCGTCATCTATCTGGCTGGAGCCGACCCGCATGAAGGCGACCGGCTCGGTCGCCTCAAACTGACATGGGATGGGCTTGAAGCGCGTGACCGCCGTGTGTTCGACTGGGCCTGGCAGCGACGGATTCCACTGGCGTTCGCAATGGCTGGTGGCTATGGGGAGCGGATCGAGGACACGGTGCAGGTCCAGATCAACACGTTCAAGGTCGCATCTGAATATGCCGTTCGCTGGCAAAATCAGGCGCGATGAGCGACGCCCCGACTAAACCGCAACCCGAGCACAGGAGTGCGTACAAGGTTTTCCGCACCATCGGCACACGCTGGATGGACAACGATGTTTACGGTCACGTCAACAACGTTGTGTATTACAGCTGGTTCGACACGGCGGTTAATGCGCACCTCATCGAACACGGCGCGCTTGACATTCAGCGAGGCGAGACGATCGGCCTCGTCATTGAGACCCAGTGCAACTACTTCGCAGCACTGGAGTTCCCGAAACCGGTCGAAGCGGGCTTGCGCGTTGCCCATATGGGCAAGTCGAGCGTCCGTTACGAAGTCGGACTGTTCGCTAAAGGTGATCCACTGACGGCCGCCAAGGGGCACTTCATCCATGTCTATGTGGACCGGACCACTCGCCAGCCTACCGAACTCCCCAGCCGGTTGAGAGAGGTGCTGGAGGCGCTGCGATAGGAGCTCAGGATTCTTCCGACTTGAAGCCGGCGTTCTTGCGTTCGAACGTCTCGATCTGCCGCGATGCCTCTTCCTTGGCAATACCATGCCGCTCCTGGATTCGTCCGAGCAACTGGTCCCGCTTCCCGGAGATCACGTCGATGTCGTCATCCGTGAGCTTGCCCCAGCGTTGCTTGAGTTTGCCCTTGAGCTGTTTCCAGTTGCCTTCGATACGGTCGTGATTCATCGGCGGCTCCTTCTTTTCTGTAATTTTCTGCCAGGGTGGGGGCGAACTTGTAGGAGGAAAGCGCGCGTATTCAGGATTCGCTGCCTACAGCGGCGGTTATGCTCGGTGCCCGGAGAACAAGCATGAATCGAGCATTCCCTGCCGCCATCGCTGGCGCACTACTTGCCATGCCGCAATTGAGCCATGCGGCTGATATCGACGGACGACTTCTTGGTCCGATCTGGGGAATTCCGTTCGCGGGATTGCTCCTTTCCATCGCGCTGATGCCGCTGCTCATGCCGAGGTTCTGGCACCACCATTTCGGCAAGGTCACGGCGGGCTGGGCCCTTGCGTTTCTCGTTCCCTTTGCGCTTCAGTGGGGCGGTGGAGCGGCCTGGGTGAGTGTCGTGCACGCGCTGGCGGCCGAGTACCTGCCGTTCGTGATTCTGCTCACTGCCCTGTACACGGTTTCGGGCGGCATCCACATTCGAGGCAATCTGCACGGCAGCCCCGGGCTGAACACCGCCATCCTTGCGATCGGCGCGGTGCTGGCGAGCCTGATGGGCACGACGGGCGCATCAATGCTGTTGATCCGCCCTCTGATTCGCGCCAACGACAACAGGCAACACACGGCGCACATCGTGGTTTTCTTTATCTTCATCGTGTCCAACGCCGGGGGGTCGCTGACTCCGCTAGGCGATCCACCGCTCTTTCTTGGTTTTCTCAAGGGTGTGGAGTTCTTCTGGACAATGAAACACATCTTCCCCGAGACACTCTTTCTCGTTGGTTCGTTGCTGCTGATTTTTTATGTCATGGATCGTTGGTTCTTCCTGCGGCGAGAAGAACTGTTGCCGGTGGACCCGACCCCCGATTCGCCACGACTGGGTTTCGACGGGGCCCGGAACTTCGTGTTGCTGGCAGGTGTCGTGGGCCTGGTCCTCATGAGCGGCTTGTGGAAGTCGCCGGTGGTGTTCAACCTGGCTGGTACGGAGGTCGGGTTGCCGGGGCTTATGCGAGATGCCGGATTGATCGCCATCACCGTGGTTTCGCTCAGGATCACGCCTTCAACGGTTCATGCCGACAATCAATTCGGCTGGGGGCCGATGCTGGAAGTTGCAAAGTTGTTTGCAGGCATTTTCCTGACAATCATTCCGGTCATCGCAATGCTGCGTGCGGGTGTCGAAGGGCCCTTCGGGGCAATTGTCTCGGCCGTGACGCGTCCGGATGGATCACCCAACCCGTTGATGTACTTCTGGGCGAGCGGGCTACTGAGTTCGTTCCTGGACAACGCGCCCACGTATCTCGTTTTCTTCAACACGGCGGGCGGAGATGCCCGGCGGCTGATGACGGAACTGGCCCCGACGTTGGCTGCCATTTCCGCTGGAGCGGTCTTCATGGGCGCCAATACCTATATCGGGAACGCGCCCAATCTCATGGTCAAAGCCATTGCGGAGGACCGAGGTATCAAGATGCCCAGTTTCTTCGGCTACATGGCATGGTCGGGGGCGATCCTGCTCCCGCTCTTCTTCATCATCTCCTTCATCTGGTTCAAATAAAACATGAGCAAGCCACGCATCCTCGTCGCACGGGCGGTCTTTCCTGAGGTCATCGAAAAGCTGGAGCAGTATTTCGACGTCGAACACAACCAGGCGGATGACCCGTGGACCAAGCAACAACTCGGCGAAAAACTTCGTGACAAGGTCGGCGCGTTCACCACGGGCGGCGAGCGAATCGATGCAGAAACGCTTGCGGCCGCGCCTGGACTGAAGATCTGCGCCAACATGGCGGTGGGTTACAACAATTTCGACGTGCCTGTGATGACGCAGCGCGGGGTGCTCGCTACCAACACCCCGGATGTGCTCACGGAAACCACGGCCGACTTTGGCTTCGCGCTGCTGATGGCGACGGCGCGCCGAATTACCGAGAGCGAACACTTCCTGCGCGCCGGCAAGTGGGGCAAGTGGAGCTACGACATGTTCGCCGGCAGTGACGTGCACGGATCCACACTGGGTATCCTCGGTATGGGCCGCATAGGGCAGGGTATCGCAAGGCGCGGTGCCCACGGCTTCGGCATGAATGTGATTTATCACAACCGCTCGCGGCTGTCGGCCACGCTCGAAGCCGAGTGCAAGGCGCGGTATGTCACCAGGGAAGAACTGCTACGCACAGCCGACCACCTGGTGCTGGTGTTGCCCTATTCGCCGGATTCCCATCACACGATCGGCGCTGTCGAGCTCTCGCAGATGAAGCCGACCGCGACGCTCGTCAACATTGCGCGAGGCGGCATCGTCGATGACGCGGCGCTGGCTCAGGCACTGCGCGACCGGACGATTGCAGCGGCCGGCTTGGATGTGTTCGAAGGGGAACCGAAACTTCACCCGGACCTTCTGACGGTGCCTAACGTCGTGCTCACACCGCACATTGCCAGCTCGACAGTTCCGACACGTCTGGCGATGGCGCAGCTTGCAGCCGACAACCTGATTGGCTTTTTGATCCACGGCAAGGCGCTGACACCACTGAATCCGGATGTGCTGAAAGCCGGGACCTGAATTGGAACTCTGGCTCCTGATCGCGCTGGCGATCGTCAACGCAGTCCTTGTCGTCATGCTCCTGATGCGCAAGCCTGCGGCCAACGATGCCGCCCGTCAGGAGTTGCTCGCCGCCAGCGAGCGCCTGGAACGCGAACTGCGCCGCGAGATCAGTGAGTCATCGCGAGGAGCGCGCACCGAGCTGACCCATACGCTTGCAACGTTTCAGGATGCCATGGTGCGTCAGGGAGCTGAGGCCACACGGACGCAAAACATCCAGATCGATGCCTTTGCCCAGCAACTGACACTGCTGCAAAAGAGCCTGTCAGACACGTTGTCGGTGCAGTTGCAGAACCTGGGCGAATCGAATGCGCGGCGCTTGAGCGAGGTCCGTGCAACGCTCGATGCCCAGCTTGCGCAGTTGCAGCAGACCAACTCGGCCAAGCTCGACGAGATGCGCAGGACGGTGGATGAAAAGCTGCAGGCCACGCTGGAGACGCGCCTGGGCGAAAGCTTCAAGCAGGTGGCAGATCGCCTCGAGCAGGTGCACAGGGGTCTGGGCGAAATGCAGACACTCGCCCAGGGCGTAGGCGACTTGCAGCGCGTCCTGACCAACGTAAAAACGCGCGGCATGTTTGGCGAAGTTCAGCTCGAGGCGCTGCTGGAGCAGGTGCTGACCCACGAGCAATACGCCAAGCAAGTCGAAACCAAGCCGGACAGCAACCAGCGAGTGGATTTCGCAATCAGGTTTCCGGGCCGCAGCGCCGATGGCACGCCGGTCTGGTTGCCTGTCGATGCAAAGTTTCCGCGCGACGACTATGAGCGACTCCTCGATGCGCATGACCGCGCCGACGCAGCCGCTGCCGACATCGCGGCGAGGGCCTTGGAGTCGCGCATTCGTGCCGAGGCGAAATCGATTGCGGACAGCTACCTGTGCCCGCCGCACACGACCGACTTCGCCGTCCTGTTCCTGCCTGTCGAAAGCCTCTATGCCGAGGTGCTTCGCCGCCCCGGTCTCATGGACAGCCTGCAGCGTGACTACCGCGTGACTCTTGCCGGACCCACGACCTTGCTGGCCATGCTTAACAGTCTGCACATGGGATTCCGCACGCTGGCACTGGAGCAGCAGGCTTCCGAGGTCTGGAAGGTGTTGGGCGCAGTCAAGACCGAGTTCGACCGTTACGGCGGCTGGGTCGAGAAAATCCGCGATCAGGTGCGCAAGGCGTCCGACACGCTGGAGACGGCGCAAACGCGAACGAACCAGATGCGACGCGCACTGAAAGTGGTGGAGGCGTTGCCAGAGGCGCAGGCCCAGGCGCTGCTGCCGCCGGCGGCCGATGAAGACGTCTGAACCATGACCCGGCGCAACACATGACAGGCTGCTCGTCATGATGGGACTGGACCCAGCGCTGGCACGATTGATCGGCGGCCATGTTTTCCTCCACGCGACGATGGCGGGCGTACGACTCGCGGCCCCCTTGCTTGCGCTGCGCGAGGGCTACAGCGCAGCGGCAGTTGGCATGTTGCTTGCGCTGTTTGCCCTGACTCAAGTGTTCCTGTCGCTGCCTGCAGGCCGGTACGCGGACCGCAACGGATTGAAGCGCCCCGTAGCGTATTGCGTGCTGGCTTCCTGCATAGGCGCGGGTCTTGCCGCCGCGTTCCCGCATTTCCTTGTGCTTTGCCTGGCCGCTCTGCTGACCGGGGGCGCGACGGGCGCGGCGTCTATTGCATTGCAGCGGCACGTCGGGCGCGCGGCCGGCAACTCGACCCAGCTGCGCCAGGTGTTCTCCTGGCTGTCGATCGGTCCGGCGTTCTCCAATTTCCTCGGTCCCTTTGCAGCCGGGCTCATGATCGACTACGCGGGGTTTCGGTGGGCGTTCCTTCTGATGGCGGTCACGCCCCTTGTGTCCTGGTGGTTCATCCGCAATACGCAGGAGCTGGAGCCAGTTGTTCCCAAGGAGGGCGACGACAGGAACCGGGCCTGGGACCTGCTGCGTGACGTGCGTTTTCGGCGGTTGCTCCTGGTGAACTGGTGTCTGGCCTCCTGCTGGGATGTGCACACGTTCGTGGTTCCCGTGCTGGGTCACGAACGTGGAATGTCCGCATCAGTCATCGGCTCGATCCTGGGGGCGTTCGCCATCGCTGCAGCACTGATCCGGGTGGTCATTCCGATGGTGGCCGCGCATCTTCGAGAGTGGGCGGTCGTGGCTGGTGCAATGGTCGTGACGGCCATGCTCTTTGGCATCTACCCGTTCATGTATTCGGCGCTGGCAATGGGCCTGTGCTCGATCATGCTGGGCTTCGCGCTAGGCGTGGTGCAGCCCATGATCATGAGCAGCCTGCATCAGATCACCCCCGCACACCGGCATGGCGAGGCGCTTGCAATGCGCCTGATGACCATCAACGTGTCCAGTGTGGCCATGCCGATCCTGTTCGGCCTGACAGGCGCGGTGATCGGCATCTCCGGGGTGTTCTGGTTCACCGGTGCGGTGGTCGGCGCGGGTGCACGGCTGGCCGTGAAGATGCGCAATGACTCCGCGCACGACTCAACCCATGGCGGCAGTAGCTGAAATCAGAGCCGGTAGAACTCCTTGATCATGGACCAGGCTTCTTGCGGATCGTCGGAGTAGCGAAAGAGCTCCAGGTCGGCTTCGGAAATCACGCCTTCCTCGATCAGCACCTCGAAGTTGATGAGGCGTTTCCAGTAGTCGGTTCCGAAAAGAACGATGGGGACCTGCTTGGCCTTCCGCGTCTGCACGAGCGTGATCACCTCGAACAGTTCGTCGAGCGTGCCGAATCCACCCGGGAACGCCACCAGCGCCTTCGCCCGCATCATGAAGTGCATCTTGCGCAGCGCGAAGTAATGGAACTTGAATGAAAGGGCGGGCGTGACGTAGGGATTGGCCGCTTCTTCCATCGGAAGCGCGATGGCGAGGCCGACGCTGATCCCGTCGCCCTCATGCGCGCCGCGGTTGGCGCCCTGCATGATCCCCGGTCCGCCGCCCGTGCAGATGAAGAGCATGTCCCGCGGCTCCTTGCCCTGGCTGTACTGTGCGACGAGCTTGCCGAAAGCGCGAGCTTTTTCGTAGTAGTGGGAATTGCGGGCGAGTGCGCGCGCGCGGCGGATCTGCGCTTCATCGCCCGAGCCTTCGGCGGCAACCACCATCGCTGCGGCCTCTTCGTCGCTTCGAAAGCGAGCGCTGCCAAAAACAACGATTGTGTTTTCAATCCCCATCGCCTGCTGCTCAAGGTCGGGCTTGAGCATTTCGAGCTGGAACCGGATGCCGCGTGTTTCCCGCCTGAGCAGAAATTCCGGATCAGCGAAGGCCAGCCGGCTCGCGTCGGGGTCCAGGGGCAGCCCCTCGTTTGAATGCGTCTGGAGCGTAGCCCAGGCGTCGGCCAGTCGCCGGTCGTGAATGTTGCGTGTAGATGCCATGAGTGCATTTTGCGTCAACGGCCAGCTCATCTTCCGCTATCCTAGCGCCCACAACGCGGGGGCTGAGGTGGAAGAGAGCGGATTTCATGTCTTGCTGGAAGGTGCGCAGGTCGGGCCCTATGACCGCCGCACGATCCTCGGCATGCGCATCAAGCAACTGTATTGAAAGTCAAGCCATATGAAGTCCCGCATTAAACGGCTTGCGAGCTTTGGCCATCGCATTGAGGATGGTCAGCAGCTTGCGCATGCACGCGGTCAAAGCGAGCTTCTTGGGCTTGCCTGCGGCGACCAGGCGGTCGTAGAAGGCTTTGATCACCGGGTTGAAGCGGCTAGCGACCATGGCGGCCATGAACAGCACCTTTCGCACCTGAGGTCGGCCGCCGAAAGTCGTGCGCTTGCCTCGAAGCGTGCCCGAATCACGATTGATCGGTGCCACTCCCACCAGAGCGCTGATCTCGCGGCCGCTCAACTCCCCCAGCTCGGGCACCTCCGCCAACAGCGTGCTGATGGTGGCCTTGCCCACGCCCTTGACCTCACCCAGCAGGCCCAGCAGCTCGGCGTGATGCTCGCCGATGAAGGCGTGCAACTCCTGCTCCAGGCGGGCGAGCTCGCGATCGAGCGCCTTGAGCATGATGTTCAGGCTCTTGCGCATGCGCCTGTCCGGACCACTGGCGCGCTGCTGCTCGGCCACCCGCATGGCCAGCAGCTGGCGCCTGCGCGTGACCATCGCCTGCAGCATGCGCTGACGCTCGTCAGGCAACGGCTTGATCAGCTTGGCCACGTCGGGCCGCTGGAGCAACGTCAGGCCCAGCTGGGCCAGCAGCTGCGCATCGATGCTGTCCGTCTTGGCCAGCTTGCCCATGGAGCGGGCGAAGTCACGCGCCTGGCGCGGATTGACCACGACCACGGGCCAGCCAGCCAGTTGCAGCGCCCAGGCGAGCTCGGCTTCGAGGCCACCAGTGGCCTCCAGCACGATCAAGCCGATGCGAGCGCCTTCGGTGCGCAACTGATCGAGCTGCGCGAGCAGCGCAGCGTGGCCGGCTTCGTCATTGGCGTAGCTGCGGGTGGTACTGCGGTCACTGAAGGCAGTCTCGAACGAGGCCTTGGCCACGTCGATGCCCACGGTGATCGTGCTCGTTTCTGTCTGTCGATTTGGCAGGCTTGTCATCGCCCCTCCTTTCAAATGCGAACTCGGACGTTCCTACAACTGTTCGGGCTGAATACAAGCGGCAAGGGGCACGCGCGCAGTGCTTGGTTACGGGCTCGAAGGCCCCTGGAGACAACGCGCTACGTGCCCCTGCCAAACCAACAACGAGGTCGGAACCAGGCTGTGGATTTGTGGACGATGCGCTCGCGCGCACCGGCAGCCGCCATGGACAACTCTAACGAGTTGCCCAAAGCGCCCGCCTTCGACCACAACCCCACAGCCTTCTACCACCACGTTTAACACCCTTCCCCCGAAAGATAAAAGGAGACATTGCGGAGCGACCACGTGCTGGTCGCTCGCGACGGAGCTCGGCTCACTGTGGCCGAGCTCATCGGCCAGCGGCCACCGGAGCAATTCAATGCGACAAGAAGTGGCGTGTTTTCGGTGGTGCGAGCCACCTACAGCGCAGCCGTGATTGAGGCCGATCGGCGTGGGATACCGATCCCGCACTTTCAGGGTGAACTCGAGGCGCGCATTCAGAGTAATGTGCTGCGTCTGGCTGGTCGCTTTCGCAAGGGCTTCGCAACACACGAGGGACGCATCAAGATTCCCCTGGCCGACGTGGTGAACACCCGCGTCAAAGGAACCCTCGTCGAGATGTGGGTTCGAAGCGACGGCGTGAAGAAACCGCAGCGAATCGTGCTGCAACTGTTCACCCCGGCAGTGGCCGCTGAACTGATCACATGGTTTCCCAATGCCAGCCCGCTTGCGGAACACCCCTTGAGCTCCTCAACGGTCAAGCCATCGCAGCATGGCGTCTGGGTGGCGATCGCCTCGGTTGCGCTGGTCCTCGGGGTCATGCTGATGGTGCTTCTGTGGCCCCGCGTCTATTGACCGGGTGGCCCTGCCGATACCCGATCAATCTGCGCGTCCAGCCAACGTAGCAAGGGTTGGCGTGCTGCCCGCAAGCCCTTGTAGTCGAGCACCGCGTCAGACATCGAAGCCAGGCAATCGCGCAGCCGCTGCGCGTCGTCGCGGGTACCGATTGCATCGACCAGTGGTTGAAGCATCACACGAATGGTGAACACCGACTGACGAGTGCCCTGACCCACCGGGAAGAAGCACTGGCGTTCGGCTCGCAACCAGCAGGCTGCCGCGAAAGCCGCGTCGTCCAGGGAAACCGGCCACGGTGTGCGCTGATGTCGCATGGGGTGCTGGTCATACCGGGGCGAGGGAGTCAACGTCCAGACAAACCGCTCCCAGCAGCCGCCGCCGGTAGCCAGTGCGACCAAATGCTTCGAAGCAGCGACGATGGCGGCGCTGTCTGCGACGGGCGCGTGCAGGGCCGCAAAGTCGAGGCCGAGTTTTTCTTCGGGCGCCCAGTGGGAGGGTACGCAGATGCAGAGCCAGGGAAGCCGTCCGGTCTCTCCATCGAGCACTGCGAAATCTTCTTCGTATGCCAGCTCCGGCGTGGCCGGATCGCCATGCCCCAGTGCGGCGATTGCGCGCAAGCCAGGGCCGGGATCGAAACCGGCCAGCAACTGACGCGACTTGCCCATTTCAACAATGGCCAGCTTTTCCTGATAAAGCTGGCTGCCCAGCTGCAATGGCGTCAAGTGCATTTCGTCCGCCACCAGCCGCCGCAAACCTGGCTGCATCCGAAACGGGACGGGAATCTGGCTGAGGCTGAAGTCCATGACGCGGTGCGGAAAGAACAAAGGCTCCTTTCGGAGCCCTGGAAGGTGAAGATGCCCTGAGGCTGCCTCGTCAGACCCGGCGGCGGTATTCGCCGGTGCGGGTATCGATTTCGACCTTGTCGCCCTGCGCTACGAAGATCGGCACGCCGACTTCGAAACCGGTAGCAAGCTTTGCAGGCTTCAGGACCTTGCCCGACGTGTCGCCCTTGACGGCCGGTTCTGTCCAGGTGATTTCGCGCTCGACGCTGGTAGGCAACTCGACAGAGATGGCCTTGCCGTCGTAGAACACGACTTCTGCGGGCATGCCTTCTTCGAGGTAATTGAGCGAGTCGCCCATGTTTTCCGACTCGACTTCGTACTGGTTGTACTCCGCGTCCATCCAGACATACATCGGGTCGGCGAAGTAGGAATAAGTGCAGTCCTTCTTGTCCAGCACGATCTGGTCCATCTTGTCGTCGGCCTTCAAGACAACTTCGGTGTTGAAGTTGGCGATCAGGCTCTTGAGCTTCATGCGCACGGTGGCAGAGTTGCGGCCGCCGCGGGAGTATTCAGTTTTCAGGACAACCATCGGGTCCTTGCCGTGCATGATGACGTTGCCTGCGCGGATTTCTTGAGCGATTTTCATGGCCAGTATGTGCGTGCTGTGAGCGTGCTGTGTTGGTGAGAAATAGGTCCGCTGGCGGGCGTTCGATGCGCGGGCAGCGGCGTAAGCGTCGTTGGAACCATCGGAATGGCACCATGCGCAAAGCCTCTTATTTTAGCTTATCCATAAAGCGCAGCAGTTGTGTGACCAGATCCTCCTGGGTCATGAGCCGGTTCCGTGCCGCTTCAGAGCGACGTTCCCAGGCTGTCAGGTCGATGGTGGACAAAGATGAGTCAAGCTCATTCCAGCCGCGATGGAACCTGCGCAGGCACTGGGGCGCTTCCAGCCAATCCAGAAACGCCTCGAGTTTGGCGCGGTGAGCTTCATCATCCTGCGGATAGATGTGCCAGATGAACGGCTTGCCGGCCCAAAGCGCGCGGACCAGCGAATCTTCGCCCCGGACGAAGTTGAGGTCGCAGGACCAGAGCAGGTGGTCAAAGTCTGGCTGCGTGAGTAGGGGCAGCCATTCGATGGACAGGTTGCCGTCGGCGTTCCACTGCGCCGATGTTGCGTTCAGATCTTCGATGCAGGAGCGCGCCGCATCATGCGTACGCCCGGCGGTGACGAGTAGCTGAGTCGGTGTGGCATCCGCCGCGAAATGCTCTAAAAGGGCTGTTAGCTGGCGAGGCTCATAACAAAAAAGGCTCACCTTGCGCGCGTTGGGAACCGGCTGCACGCCGATTGATTCAAGCCAGCGTTGTGGGTCGAAGCGTTGTTGTTGTGCCTCGAGGTCAGCCTCGCGAAGCAAACCGCCGGTGCTCGGTGTGAAGCCTGGAAAGAAAAAATGCTTTGTCAGGCCCGCTGCCGGACCCGAGAAGATGGGAGAGGGCAGGCCGTGCGAGCGCTCCGCAAATGGTTCTGCCGTGAGGTACTCCAGATTGATCCAGGCAGGTGCCGCCCGTCGCCTTGCCATGGCGGCCTGGAACTGCGGCTCCAGCTCGCATCCAAAGGTTTCGATCACAACGTGACCGGGCTCCACTGCCGGGTTCGTCGCGAGCGCCCAGTCTTTGACTTCCACCCCGGTCGCACCCCGGGGTGCCATCCAGGTGAGGGCGGATGCGTCATCGACCCAAAGTCTCACCGCTTCGCCGCGCGCCCCCAGTTGAGCGGCCAGCCGCCAGCACACGCCGATGTCGCCGTGGTTGTCGATGACCTTGCAAAAGATGTCCCAGAGCATGGTGTGCAGGATTGCGGGAGCGAAAAGGGCAGTGAAGCGAAGATTGTCCACAATAGCCCCTGTATGTCCGACACGCATTCCGATCAACTGCTGGCTGAAGTGGCAGCGCTTCCGAACCTGCCCGGCGTCTATCGCTACTTCGATGCCGATGGCGGCGTGCTGTACGTGGGCAAGGCGCGCAACCTGAAAAAGCGCGTCTCCAACTACTTCCAGAAGAGCCACGGCGGCACGCGCATCGGCCACATGATCGGCAAGATCGCGCGGATGGAGACCACTGTCGTGCGCTCCGAGGCCGAGGCGCTGCTGCTCGAGAACAACCTCATCAAGGCGCTCAATCCGCGCTTCAACATTCTTTTTCGCGACGACAAGAGCTATCCGTATCTGAAGATATTCGGCACAGACAAGCCAGCAGTTGGTGAGAAGCCAGCTGCCAGAGACTCGCAGACGGTGAGTGCGGCGGCGTTCCCGCGCGTCGCTTACTACCGCGGTTCGGTGGACCGCAAGCATCGGTATTTCGGACCTTACCCCAGCGCCTGGGCAGTCAAGGAGTCCATCCAGCTGCTTCAGAAGGTGTTCCGACTGCGCACCTGCGAAGACACGGTGTTCGCCAATCGCACCAGGCCGTGCCTGCTCTACCAGATCAAGCGGTGCTCCGGACCGTGCGTCAACCTCATTGCGCCAGCTGATTACCAGCACGATGTCAACAATGCCGAAGCGTTTCTGCGCGGTGAGACGCAGGCTGTGCTCACGCAGTTGGAGTCGCGCATGATGGAGCACGCCGACCGGCTTGAATTCGAGCAGGCGGCCGAGCTGCGCAATCAGGTGGGTGCGTTGTCGAAGGTGTTGCACCAGCAGTCGGTGGACACGGGTTCGGACAAGGACGTGGATATCCTCGCCGTGAAAGTGCAGGGCGGTCGTGCATGTGTCAATCTCGCCATGGTGCGTGGTGGCCGTCATCTGGGCGATCGCCCTTATTTTCCTACGCACGTCGAGGACGCGGCCGCTGTGCAGGACTTCGACGATCTGGTGGACAAGGGAATCGGTGCCTGGCCTCCGTTGCCTGTGGAAGTGCATGTGCTGGAAGCCTTCATCGCACAGCATTACATCGGCGTGCCCGTACCCCCGGCGCTGATCACGAGTGAACCTGTCAGCCGGGAATTGATCGAGGCCATCAGCGAGCAAACCGGCGTTCGAGTGACGGCGGTCCACAACCCGCGTGAACAACGCCGCCTCTGGCTGGAGATGGCCGAGAAAAACGCGGGCCTCCAGCTTGCACGTTTGCTCGCAGAAGAAGGCTCTCAGCACGCCCGCACCCGGGCGCTGGTCGAAGCGCTTGATCTGGCGCCAGACAACATCGACACGTTTCGCATCGAATGCTTTGATATCTCGCATACGGCCGGTGAGGCGACACAGGCTTCCTGCGTGGTGTTCCACCAGCACAGGATGCAGAACAGCGAATACCGGCGCTTCAACATCGCTGGTATCACGCCGGGCGACGACTACGCGGCGATGCGGCAGGTGCTGATGCGGCGTTATTCGAAGCTTGCGGAAGTAGGGCGCGATCCGCCCGATGCATCGCCGCCGATTGACGCACCTCCAGATGCCGTGTCGGACCCATCGGATCAGCCCGAGCTCAAGCGCCCGACGCCAGGTCGCGGTGGTGCGTTGCGCCTTCCGGACCTGGTTCTGGTGGACGGCGGCAAGGGGCAGGTCAGCATGGCGCGCGAGGTCTTTGCCGAACTGGGTCTCGATCTCTCGGTAATTGTGGGCGTCGAAAAAGGCGAGGGTCGCAAGGTCGGCCTCGAAGAACTGGTCTTTGCGGACGGCCGCGAGAAGGTCTATCTGGGCCGCGATTCGGCAGCGCTGATGCTCGTGGCGCAGATTCGAGACGAGGCGCACCGGTTTGCAATTACCGGTATGCGTGCCCGCCGGGCGAAGGTGCGGGTCGGCGGCAGCAGCCTGGAGGAAATCCCCGGCATCGGCGCCAAAAAGCGCGCACGGCTGCTGCAGCGGTTTGGGGGGGTGCGGGGCGTTGCGTCCGCGGGTGTGGACGACATTGCAAGCGTCGAAGGAATTTCGCGCGAGCTCGCCGAAGAGATTTACCGCGCGCTCCATTAGTGTCTTGCGCTCATGCCAGAATCAGCACATGTTCTTCACGATCCCGACGATCCTGACCTGGACGCGCATCGTCGCGATTCCATTGATCATTGGGGTGTTTTATCTGGGCCTCAAGGCCGAGGTACAGAACCTGATCGCCACCGTGATGTTTGTCGTTTTCGCGGCAACCGATTGGCTCGACGGATTCCTGGCGCGCAAGTTGAACCAGACCTCAGCCTTCGGCGCCTTTCTAGATCCCGTTGCCGACAAGTTTCTGGTGTGTGCCTCGCTGTTGGTGCTGGTCCAATTGCAGCGCACGGATGTTTTCGTCGCGCTCATCATCATCGGCCGCGAGATCGCGATCTCGGCGCTTCGCGAGTGGATGGCGAACATCGGCGCAGCCAAGAGCGTGGCAGTTCACATGCTCGGGAAGGTCAAGACGGCCGTGCAGATGACGGCCATCCCATTCCTGTTGTTCGACGGCATGCTGTTCGGCTTCATGGACACCGGGGTCTGGGGTACCTGGCTGCTGTGGATCTCCGCGATTCTCACCGTCTGGTCGATGGTTTACTACCTCCAGAAAGCACTGCCCGAAATAAGGCAAAGGGTGAAATGACCGGCATTTCGGATCTGTCCGGGCAAGACCGGCAGGCGGCGCTGGTGCGTGCCATGCCCGCCGTCTTTGTGTTGATCTGGAGTACAGGGTTCATCGTGGCGCGCTTTGCCATGCCCCATGCGCCGCCGATGAAGTTCCTGGCGATGCGGTTCTTTCTTTCGGTCGCATGCTTTGCCGGCTGGGCCCTGATGGCGCGTGCGGCAATGCCTGCCAATCGGCAGCAGCTGGGCCATCTGGCTGTCACTGGCATTCTCATTCACGCGGGTTATCTGGGCGGCGTGTGGGCCGCTGTCAGGCTGGGCATGGGAGCGGGGCTGGCTGCGCTCTTGGTCGGGTTGCAGCCGGTCCTGACCGCCGTGTGGGTTTCGTCCTGGGGCGGCTCAGTTTCGAAGCGGCAGTGGGCAGGACTGGCGCTGGGTCTTCTCGGACTGGCTCTGGTGGTCTGGCAAAAGCTGGGGGTCGGCGAGATCCATGCGCTTAACTTTTCACTCGCCCTGATGGCGCTCCTGAGCATCACGGCGGGCACGCTCTACCAGAAGCGGTTTGTCACGCCATGCGACGTTCGCACCGCAAGCCTCGTGCAGTTATGCGCAGCCTTCGCAGTCACGATGCCGCTGGCGTTGCTGGAGACTGAAGCCATGCACTGGAACGGTGAACTCGTGGGTGCGATGGCGTGGTCCGTGCTGGCCTTAACACTCGGCGGAAGCTCGCTGTTGTACCTGCTGATCCAGAAGGGTGCGGCCACTGCAGTGACGAGTTTGTTGTACCTTGTGCCGCCGTGTACGGCCGTGATGGCGGCCATCCTGTTCGGGGAGGCCATCACCGCATTCACGATCGCTGGCATGGCGCTCGCTGCGGTGGGTGTCAGCCTGGTGGTCCGTGTGCCCGCGCCGCTCAAATCCCCCGGAACGTGACGTTGGATACCGACGCAATGCTGGAGCTGTTTGAAGCCTTTGAAGTGAACCGGGACGGTGTTCGCCTGAGCGCCTGGCGCAGTGTTCCGGATGGCGCGGATAAGCGGGTGCCCCTGCTGCTTCTGCATGGACATCCCCAGACGCATGTGATGTGGCACCTTGTAGCGCCGGCTCTCGCGCTCACCCGCCCCGTTGTCATGATGGATCTGCGTGGCTATGGCGACTCGGCCCGCCCGCAGGCGGGAGAAGGCAGCGCCGCCTACAGCAAACGACAGATGGCACTCGACGCAGTGGCGGTCATGCGGGCAGCCGGTTTTGATCGATTCGACGTGTTGGCGCATGACAGGGGCGCGCGAGTGGCTCATCGGCTCGCGGTGGATCACGCCGCTGCGGTGCGCCGCATGATGCTGCTCGACATCGCGCCGACACTCGCCATGTATGAGCAGACTTCGCAGGCCTTTGCACGCGCCTACTGGCACTGGTTTTTCCTGGTGCAGCCGCCGCCGTTACCCGAGGCACTGATCGAATCCGATCCCGTGCGCTACCTGCGCAGCGTCATGGGCAAGCGGCACGCCGGTCTGGACGCTTTTGCGCCAGAGGCGCTGGCCGAATACGAGCGCTGCATCGGGATGGAAGGAAGCGCTACAGGCATCTGCGGCGACTACCGCGCAAGCGCTGGCATCGACCTGGACCACGACCGCGAAGACATCGCGGCGGGCCGGCGCGTCGAGCAACCACTGCATGTACTGTGGGGTGAGCACGGCGCAGTGGGCGCATCATTCGAGGTTCTCGCGCTCTGGCGTGAGCAAGCATCGCAGGTCAGCGGGCGCTCCGTGCCCTGCGGTCACTACATCGCGGAGGAGGCGCCCGCTCTTCTCCTGCGGGAAGCAACTCAATTCTTTGAAGGAACAGAACCATGAGCAGCAACACAGGCAAGAAGCGAATCGCCGTTATCGCAGGTGACGGCATCGGTAAGGAGACCATGCCGGAAGGCGTGCGCGTGATGGAGGCGGCGGCCACGAAGTTCGGTATCGACCTCGCGTTCGATCACTTTGATTTCTCGAGCTGGGACTACTACGAAAAGCACGGGCAGATGATGCCGGACAACTGGAAAGACCTGGTTGGCGGGCACGACGCTATCTATTTCGGCGCGGTGGGCTGGCCCGAGAAAATCGCGGATCACGTTTCACTCTGGGGTTCGCTGCTGCTCTTTCGTCGCGAGTTCGACCAGTATGTGAATTTGCGCCCCGCACGTCTGATGCCGGGCATCATCGCGCCTGTCGTGCGACGCGATGGCAGCGCGCGCGAGCCCGGTGAAATCGACATGTACATCGTGCGCGAAAACACCGAGGGCGAATATTCCTCGATCGGCGGGCGCATGTACCCCGGAACCGAGCGCGAAATCGTCATGCAGGAGACAGTGATGTCGCGCATTGGCGTTGATCGGGTGTTGAAGTTTGCGTTTGAACTGGCGCGTTCGCGGCCCGAGAAGCACCTCACCAGTGCAACCAAGTCCAACGGCATTGCGATCACCATGCCGTACTGGGACGAGCGGGTTGCCGAAATGGCCAAGTCCTATCCCGATGTCAAGGTGGACAAGTTCCACATCGACATCCTCACGGCGCACTTCGTCCAGCGGCCCGACTTTTTTGATGTCGTCGTGGCCAGCAATCTTTTTGGCGACATCCTGAGCGACCTGGGCCCGGCATGCACCGGCACCATCGGCATTGCGCCCAGCGCCAACCTCAACCCCGACCGGCGTTTTCCCTCGCTCTTCGAACCCGTGCACGGCTCTGCGCCTGACATTGCCGGGCGCAATATCGCCAATCCGATCGGTCAGGTGTGGTGCGGAGCGATGATGATGGACTTCCTGGGATGCAGGCAGGCGCATGATGCTGTTCTGAAGGCAATCGAAACGGTGCTCGACCCCAGGAGCGGGGCGCCGAGAACAGGCGATATCGGAGGCACGGCGAGCACTACCGACGTGGGTCGCGCGATTGCCGACGCGTTGTGAGCAGTTTGCACGTCGCGCGCCGATTTTCTGCCGCAGTGCCGCACGGAAAATCCCGTGCGCGCCGGGATGTGGTTGTATAAACAGCGAATAGAATCCGCGTCGGCGCTGTTGTATTGCCGCCCCCGTATTGACACCGTCAGACCGCATCGCTTTAATCGGTCGGTGGCTTGCAAGGCTTAACCGGAACACGTTCCCCGGCTTCCTTTGCTCAGCAAGCACAATTCATTTTCCAAGAGACACATTTGTCAATAATTCTCTGTACGAGGGGCCCCTTGTGAACAAGACTGAACTGATCGAACACATCGCAAAGCATGCCGACATCTCCAAGGCCGCGGCTACCCGCGCACTTGAGTCGATGATTGGCGCCGTCAAGACCACGCTGAAAAAAGGCGGGTCGGTTTCGCTGGTGGGTTTCGGTACGTTCGCAGTCGGAAAACGGGCCGCGCGAAGTGGTCGCAACCCTCGTACCGGCGCAGCGATTAAAATCAAGGCTGCCAAAGTTCCAAAATTCCGTCCCGGCAAGGCGCTGAAAGATGCGCTGAACTGATTCGGGCCAGTTAAGGTGGGGTGCTTAGCTCAGTTGGTAGAGCAGCGCCTTTACACGGCGTAGGTCGGCGGTTCGAGTCCGTCAGCACCCACCAAGACCCCAAGCGAAGGCGAACGACAGTTCGCCTTTTGTTTTTTCGAGAGATTCGAGACTCCTGCCATGTTTGAATTCGTTCGCAAGCACACCCGAGTGATGCAGTTCATGCTGTTCATTCTGATCGTTCCGTCATTCGTCCTGTTCGGTCTGGAGGGCTACAGCCGCTTCAACGAGAGTGGCGGGACCGTCGCCAAGGTCGATGGGCGCGAGATCAAGCAGTCGGAATGGGACGATGCGCACAAGAAGGAGGTCGATCGCATCCGCTCGCAAAATCCCGGGCTTGACGCAAAGATGCTGGACACACCGGCGTTCAAGTACGCCATGCTCGAGCGCATCGTTCGCGACCGCGTGGTCGCGATGGCAGCGGACAAGGCACACCTCACCACGACTGATCAGCGGCTGGCTCGTGAACTGCAGAAGAACGAGTTGATCGCCTCCATGCGCGGCCCTGATGGCAAGCTCGACATGGCGCGCTATCGCGCTCTGCTTGGCGCGCAGGGCATGAGCCCCGAAATGTATGAGGCCGGCGTGCGTGCCGATCTTTCGGCACGCCAGTTGTTTGCCGGCGTGAGCGGGACAAGCTTCGCGACACCGCAGCAGGCGGCGCTGTCGATCAATCCATTTTTCGAGAAGCGTGAAGTGCAGGTAGCGCGATTTGCGGCGAGCGAATTTGCCGGCAAGGTTACCGTCACCGACGCAGACCTTGATGCCTACTACAAGGCCAACCCTTCCATGTTCCAGTCG
The DNA here is from genome assembly GCA_046597415.1 of Ramlibacter sp. GTDB lineage: Bacteria > Pseudomonadota > Gammaproteobacteria > Burkholderiales > Burkholderiaceae_C > Ramlibacter. The sequence continues at coordinate 1,803 of JBKJKT010000088.1, read as the reverse complement.
GCAGAGCAGGCCAACATCGAGTACGTGGTGCTGGACCTGGAGACCGTCAAGAAGGGCATCACGCTTGCCGAGCAGGATGTCAAGACCTACTACGAGCAGAACCAGAAGACCACCGCCGGCCAGGAAGAGCGCCGCGCAAGTCATATTCTGGTGCCGTTGGCCAAGGGTGCGAGCGAAGCCGATCGCGCGAAGGCCAAGGAAAAGGCTGATCAATTGCTGGCCACCGTCAAGAAGTCACCTGACAGTTTTGCCGACGTGGCGAAGAAGGAGTCCAAACACGAAGAGACGGCAGCCAAGGGCGGCGACCTGGACTTCTTTGTGAAGGATGCAATGCTTCCACCGGTTGCGAACCTCGCGTTCTCACTGAAGAAAGGCGAAATCGGCGGACCCGTTGAAAGCGAACTCGGTCTGCACATCGTCAAGCTGACCGACATCAAGGCAGCACCAAAGCCCAAAACCTTCGAAGAGTCGCGAGCCGAACTCGAAACAGCCCTGAAGACGCAACAGGCCCAGCGCAAGTTCGCCGAAAGCGCCGATGCGTTCAGCAATACGGTCTACGAGCAGGCCGACAGTCTCAAACCGGCAGCAGACAAGCTCAAGCTCGAAATCAAATCCGCAACCGGCGTTCGCCGGGCCCCGGCTCCAGGTGCGACCGGCCCACTAGCGGCAGAGAAATTCTTGAGTGCGCTCTTCGCACCGGACAGCGTGGACAAGAAGCGCAACACCGAGGCCGTGGAAGCCGGGCCCAGCACGCTTGTCTCGGGGCGAGTCACCCAATACATGCCTGCGCGCACCTTGCCCTTTGCTGAGGTCAAGGAGCAGGTGCGCGAGAAGCTGCTCGCCGCACGCTCAGCTGAACTGGCGAAGAAGGAAGGCATGGCAAAACTCGCTGCCTGGAAAGCGGCCCCAGCGACTGCAACGCTTTCACCGCCCGTGACACTTTCGCGGCAGGACGCTGCCAATCAGCCGCAGCCACTGGTCGAAGCCGCCCTTCGTGCTGATCCGGGTGCGTTGCCCGCGTTCGTGGGTATCGACCTCGGAGCCCAGGGCTATGCGGTCGTGAAGGTGAACAAACTGGTTGCGCGCGAGAACCCGACTGACGAAGTCGCCAAACAGGAGCGCCAGCAATATTCGCAGTGGTGGGCGACCGCAGAAGGCATCGCGTACTACAACCTGCTCAAGGAGCGCCTGAAGGTCACGATCATGGCGCCGAAGCCAGAGATGGATCCGTTGCTGACGAGATAAGGGCAGCGGTGCGAGTAAGCGCCCTTCGCAAGCAAAAAGCCCGCATGCGATTACACGCGGGCTTTTCTTATGGGGCAAGGTGGCCGATGGGGCTCGAATCCGCGGAAACAAGATCCACAATCCTGAGTTTTTGCCGTTTTCCAGCGTTGGCACAGCTTCAAAGGAGGATGAGTGCCAAAGTTGCCAACGGAAATTCGAGCTGAGCCATACGTTACGAAAGGCTTCACAGATGCGTATCGCCAGGTGCTAAGTGGGCTACCGAACAGACCTTTGGGGTGTTCGCCTGTACGTTGGAGCTTTGCACGCTGGAGTCCGCCATGATGCACGGTTTCATTGACAACAACTACGCAGAGCTCGTGGAGCGATGTCGGGCCAAGGTGGCAATGCGCCCAAAGCGGGAAGCGACGACGGAGCAGTTGAGCAATGGCATTCCCCTGTTTCTGAAGCAACTACAGAGAACGCTCGAAGCGGAGGCGGTTGCCAACGAAGAAGGCGATGCGGAAAGTTTGAAGATTTCCGGAAACGCTGCAGGCACGCCAAGCGTCTCAGAAATGGGAG
>JBKJKT010000133.1:0-9642 GCA_046597415.1 Ramlibacter sp. | reverse complement strand
TCGGCCGGGGTCGTCGCGTGCGCACCGACGCCACCAAACGCCTCCATGAGTTTGTCATAGCGCGCACCCTTGACGAACACGGTGGGCGCTACATCCGGACCTCCGGTCGGATTCACGTCCATTCCGCCGTAGACGCCGTTGTTGTTCATGACCACCACGCACACCGGCAGGTTGTAGCGGCAGATAGTCTCCACTTCCATGCCCGAGAAGCCGAAAGCGCTGTCGCCTTCGATCGCGATCACCGGATGGTCGCTGACCACGGCAGCCGCGACGGCAAATCCCATGCCGATGCCCATGATGCCCCAGGTGCCCACATCCAGCCGTTTGCGCGGCTTGTACATGTCGACGATGCTGCGCGTGAAGTCGAGCGCGTTGGCGCCTTCGTTGACGAGGATGGTTTCCGGGTTGGCCTTGACGATGTCGCGCACCACGTTCAGCGCGCTGTGGAAATTCATCGGCAACGGATTCTTCGCCAGCGTCTCCGCCATCTTCGCGATATTCCTGTTCTTGCGCTCCGCGATCGCGCCGGTCCACTCGGACGGCGGCTTCGCCCATCCGGAGCCGATGCCCGCGAGCAGCGCCGACACGCAGGATCCAATGTCGCCGACCAGCGGGGCATCGATGCGCACGTTGCTGTCCGCCTCCTGCGGCGAGATGTCGATCTGAATGAACTTCTGTGCGCCCCAGTCCTTCGACGACTTGGCGCCCCACGTCTTGCCCTTGCCGTGCGACAGCAGCCAGTTGAGGCGCGCGCCCACCAGCATCACCACGTCCGCCTCGGGCAGCACGTAGGAGCGCGCCGCCGAAGCCGATTGCGGGTGTGTGTCCGGCAGCAAGCCCTTGGCCATGGACATCGGGAGGTAGGGGATTCCGGTCTTCTCGATTAGCGAGCGGATTGCATCATCGGCCTGCGCGTACGCCGCGCCCTTGCCCAGCACGATGAGCGGTTTCTTCGCGCCCTTGAGCAAGCCAATGGCGCGCTTGACGGCATCGGGACCGGGAATCTGCTGCGGCGCCGGATCAACGACCTTGATGAGCGACGCCTTGCCTGCCTGCGCGTCCATGCTCTGCGCGAACAGCTTGGCTGGAAGGTCCAGGTAGACGCCGCCTGGACGGCCGGACACGGCAGCCCGGATCGCGCGCGCGATGCCCACGCCGATATCTTCGGCGTTCAGCACGCGGAAGGCCGCCTTGCACAGGGGCTTTGCGATCGCGAGCTGGTCCATCTCCTCGTAGTCGCCCTGCTGCAGGTCGACGATCTCGCGCTCGCTCGACCCGCTGATGAGAATCATCGGGAAGCAGTTGGTCGTCGCGTTGGTCAACGCGGTCAACCCGTTGAGGAATCCCGGCGCCGAAACGGTCAGGCAGATCCCGGGCTTCTGAGTCATGAAGCCGGCAATCGCCGCGGCATTGCCTGCGTTCTGTTCGTGCCGGAACGAAATCACGCGCATGCCCTCGGCCTGCGCCTTGCGGGCAAAGTCGGTGATCGGGATGCCCGGCAGTCCGAAGATCGTGTCGATGCCGTTCAGCTTGAGCGCATCGATGACCAGGTGGAACCCGTCGGTCACGTCCCGCCCTTCTTGTGACGTCGCGGCCTGGCCGCCGGCCTGTTTGACATCGTCTGCGACTTGCGTCTGCGCAGAACCCATTGTTGTCTCCTTTAATGTGCTTCCGGAATGCCCGCCAGCCCAGGTCGCGCGAGCTGCGAGTGCGGGGGGGACAATGGTAGGGAGCCACCTCTTGCGCAACCTTGACTGAGGTCAAGGTTTTATGGACTAGAATCCCCGATTGGTCTGTACGCGCAGTTTCGCCGCCGCAGTTTTCCTGCCCCAGCCGCAATGGCCTCGATCGCGAACCACCCTCAAAGCAACACCGTCCGTCTCCAGCTAAGGCAGAGCCTCATCCTCGGGAAGATGTCGCGCGCCGAGTGGGACGAACTCGAGCCCCTGCTCGAGATCGCGGACTTCGGCAAAGGCGAGCTGCTCGTGCGCCAGGGCGACACCGAGATGGAGCAGTTCTTCGTGCTCGACGGCATGCTGAAGCGCGTGGTGTCGAATGCCGAGGGGCACGAGATGATCCTGCGATTTTCAGCCGAGGCCGACATGGACACGTCCTACGCGGCATGGCGGCTGAAGACGCCGGTGCCCTACTCCATCGTGGGCGTCACCAAGGTGCGCACGGCCAAGATCACGATGCCCCAGTGGGTCGACTTCCTCGAGCGCCACCCTTCGGTGAAGTCCCGCTTCGAGTACGAGGTCATGAAGCTCATGTCCGAGGTCATGGCGCACACGATCACGCTGCACCTCCTCGACGCCCCCGGGCGATTGCTGCGCTTCCAGAGAAAGCACCCTGAGCTGACCGGGCGCATCCCGAAGAAGGAACTGGCGGCCTACCTGAATCTCACGCCCGAGACGCTTTCGCGCCTCAAGCAGAAGCTCGGCGCCGAGGTTTAGCCAAGAATTGCGAGATGCGCGGCGCCCGGATTCACGCGGCGCGCTAGGTTCCCGGCGCCCGCTTCATGCGCACCAATGCCGCACTCACCATGGGCCACAGCAGCAGGAAGAGCGCCAGGCCCGTGAGGCCGCCGACCAGCGGCGTCGCGAAAAAGATCCTCATGTCGCCCTGCGAGAAGAGCATTGCCTGACGAAACGAGGCCTCTGCGCGATCGCCAAGCACGATGGCGAGCACCAGCGGCGCAAGCGGGTAGTTGAGCTTCTTGAACACGTACCCGATCACGCCGAACACGATCATCATCCACACGTCGAAAATCGAGTTGTGCACGGTGTAGGCGCCGATCGCGCAGATCACCATGATGACCGGCGCCACGATCGCGAAGGGGATGCGCAGGATCGCCGCGAAGAGCGGGACGCACGTCAGCACGACGATGAGCCCGGCAATATTGCCGAGGTACATGCTTGCGATCAGGCCCCACACGAAGTCCTTCTGCTCGACAAAGAGCAGCGGTCCGGGTTGCAGGCCCCAGATCAGCAGGCCACCCAGCAAAACGGCTGCCGTGGGCGAGCCGGGGATACCAAGCGCCAGCATCGGGAGCAGGGCGGCGGTGCCGGCTGCGTGAGCGGCCGTCTCGGGAGCAATCACGCCTTCGATTTCGCCCTTGCCGAAATTCGCGCCGTTCTTGGACATCTTCTTGGCCAGGCCGTAGCTCATGAACGAAGCTGGTGTCGCGCCGCCGGGCGTGATGCCCATCCAGATACCCACCAGCGAACTGCGGATGGAAGTCATCCAGTATTGCGGCAGTTTCTTCCAGGTTTCGAACACGACCTTGGCATTGATCTTGGCGGTTTTGCCGGAGAACTCCAGGCCTTCTTCCATCGAGATCAGGATTTCGCCGATACCGAACAGGCCGATGACGCCGATCAGGAAGTCGAAGCCGCGCATCAGCTCGGAGATTCCAAAGGTCAGTCGGAGTTGGCCTGTGACCGTGTCCATTCCGACAGCTGCAAGTGCAAAGCCCAAGGTCATCGACGCGAGGATCTTGAACGGCGAACCCTTGCCCATGCCCACGAAGCTGCAGAAGGTCAGCAGGTACACCGCGAAGAATTCGGGCGGTCCGAATTTCAGCGCGAACTTCGCCACCAGTGGAGCCATGAACGTGATCATCACCACCGCAACGAACGCGCCAATGAATGACGACGTGAATGCCGCCGTCAGTGCTTGACCGGCATGGCCTTGCTGCGCCATTGGATAACCGTCGAAGGTCGTTGCAACCGACCAGGGTTCCCCCGGAATGTTGAACAGCACCGAGGTGATGGCACCGCCGAAGAGTGCGCCCCAGTAGATGCATGAAAGCATCACGATCGCCGAAGTGGGCGACATGCTGAAAGTCAGTGGCAGCAGGATGGCGACGCCGTTGGCGCCGCCGAGTCCGGGGAGAACGCCGATGAGCACCCCCAGGATGATGCCCACGAACATCAGCATGATGTTCATTGGCGTCATGATGACGCCGAATCCCTGTATGAGCGAGCTTATTTCGTCCATGACGTAGTCTCTTTTCGAGTGTTATGGTTCAGTAGCCGAGGAAGCGCAGCGGATCGAACATGCCCTTGTATAGCGGCACCTTGAACCAGACTTCGAACATGCAGAAAAAGAGGGTGATGACTGCAAGCGCGATGATCACGCTCTTGATCCACGAGTACTTGCCCATGATGATCATGAACAGGGCGATGTAGATCGCAGACGCGAGGTACAGGCCCAGGAACTGCACGGCTACCACATAGACGAGCGCCGGAACCAGCACCGAAATCACGCGACGAAGCTGCACGTTGTCCACAAAGATTTCGGTGCTGCGCTTCTTGCTCAGGACGTTTTGCCAGAAGACGCCAAGCGCCGAAACGCACAGGATGATGCCGATATAGAACGGAAAGTAGCCTGCGCCCGGTCCGTCGGTGGTCCAGCCGGAACCCAGCGACCGGCTTCCAAAAATCACGGTCAGGCCCAGCACGAGGATCAGGGCGGCAACCACCCCCTCGACGATATAGGTGGGTACGCCGACGCGCGGAGCGCCGTTTTCTTCTACTGGTTCCATATGAACTCCCGCTGGGTTGCCGTCCGCCCCCGAAAAGGCCGACAAATGAAAATAAGTAAGGAGTGAGGGCGGACGCGCCGATCGGCGCAGTCCGCGACAAAAACCGCAAGCGCCCGCAGAGGGGCGCGTTGCATTACTTGGCCAGGAAGCCGGCTTCCTTCATCAGGTCGCGGTGCATGGCTTCAGCACTGGTGAGCCATTTGGTGTACTCGTCACCGCTCATGGCGCTCTGGTTGAACGCGCCCTTTTCCATGTATTCCTTCCAGTCCGGTGTATCGCGAACTTTCTTGAGCAGGTTCACGAAGTACTCGGTCTGGTCCTTGGTGACGCCCGGGGCCATGAAGATGCCACGCAGCATGACGTAGTCGGTCGCCACGCCTGATTCCTTGCAGGTGGGGATATCGCCCCAGGCCATCGTGTCGGTCACCTTGGCTTTGTAAGGCATGCGGGTGTCGTCGAACACGCACAGGGCGCGCAACTGCCCGGCACGCCACTGGGCGACAGCTTCGGACGGGTTGTTCACGCTCGAGTCGATGTGCTTGCCGACCAGCTGCACGGCCACATCGCCACCGCCCTTGAACGGGATGTAGATGAACTTGGTGCCGGTGGCTTTCTCGATGCCGACGGTCAGGATCTGGTCTTCCTGCTTGGAGCCGGTTCCGCCCATCTTGAACTTGTTCGGGCCTGCAGCCTTGACGGCAGCGAAGTAGTCCTTGGCTGTCTTGTGCGGCGACTCGGCGTTCACCCACAGGACGAACTGGTCCAGCGCCAGCATCGAAACGGGCGTCATGTCGCGCCAGTTGAACGGGACACCCGTGGCCAGAGGCGTGGTGAACAGGTTCGACAGCGTGATGATGATCTTGTGCGGATCGGCCTTGGCTTCCTTGACCGACAGGAAGCCTTCGGCGCCTGCGCCGCCGGACTTGTTCACGACAATGAGCGATTCCTTCATCAGCTTGTGCTTGATGATCACGCCCTGGATGAAGCGTGCCATCTGGTCTGCACCGCCGCCCGTGCCCGCAGGCACGACGAACTCAACCGGCTTGGTCGGCTCCCATGCCGCGTGGGCGGGCATCAGGGCCAGCACGGCCGATGCGATCGTCCCTGCTGCTACCTTGGCGAAATGTTTTCCAACTGCTTTGAAACGGGTGTTCATCGGTGTGTCTCCTGTGTGTAATGCTGTGGGACTTGCAGATGTTGGGACATCTGCAGGTTCACGACCACATCATCGTCTTACTGAGTCGTCGAAACGCTCTTGACACCGATCAAGTTTGCTGATTTTTGGGCTAGTCCGAGGGTTTGTCCTGAGGAGTTGGCCGATTCGTCATCCCGCCTGGGCTCAATACGCAACTGCCCATCAGTGGCTCCTATGGTGCGGGCCAAAAGTTTGACAAGTGCGAAAACAGTATTGATGTGTGGCGTTGGCGTTTGGGTCAAACGTCCGAGCTCAACAACAGAGCCGACCAGCGCGTCAATCTCGGGATCGCGTCCGGCCTCGATGTCCTGGAGCATCGATGTCTTGTGCTTGCCGACCTTCTCTGCGCCGGCGATGCGCTGCTCGAGCGACACGCGAAATGCGATGCCCAGTCGATGCGCAACTTCCTGCGCTTCCAGCATCATGCTGGTTGCAAGCTCGCGCGCCAGCGGGAATTGGCAAATGTCGATCAGCGTTGAATGCGAAAGACTGCTGATCGGGTTGAAGGTGAGGTTGCCCCAGAGCTTGAGCCAGATTTCGCTGCGGATGTTGTCCAGCACCGGTGCCTTGAGCCCCGCTTTGATGAAGCACTGCGAGATGCGCGTGACACGCTCGCTGGTGCTGCCGTCGAGCTCACCCAGGGGGAAACGGTCGCCCTCGACATGCCGCACCACACCTGGTTCCACCAGCTCGCAAGCCGGGTAAACAACGCATCCGATCACGCATTCGGGTGGGATCAATTCGGCCAGGCGACCGGAAGGATCGACGCTACGAACGACGGTGCCTTCGTAATCGCCGCCGTGCTTTTGAAAGTACCAGTACGGCACGCCGTTCTGCATCGTCACCACGCTGGTCTGCGGACCCAGCAGATGAGCGAGGTCGCCAGCGACCGATTCAAGTTGATGGGCTTTCACCGCAACGATCACCAGGTCCTGCTGGCCGGTTGCTACATAGTCGTTGCTGGCCGTGACGCCATGCGACACATGTTCCGCACCGTCGCTCATGATGAGCTTGATGCCGTTGTTGCGGATGGCGCAAAGATTGGCGCCCCGAACCATGAATGTTACGTCTTCGCCGGCCAGCGCGAGTTTCGCGCCGACGTAGCCGCCAATGGCGCCCGCCCCGATGATTGCAATTTTCACGACAGCTCCAGAAAAGTCAAAGAAACCGGTTGGTGAGCTTGCCGATGCCGTCGATCTCGACTTCGACCGTGCTGCCCGGCTTCATCGAGCCGACGCCAACTGACGTGCCGCAAAGGATGAGATCACCGGGGTCCAGGGTCATGTCCTGCGAGATCAGGCTCACGAGCTGCTGCACCGAAAAGCGCATGTCGCTGATGGGGTAGTGCTGTCGCTCCACGCCATCGAGCAGGGTTCGCACGACGAGCGTGGCAGGGTCCAGGCCGGTCGCGACCGACGGGCCGAATGGACAGAAAGTGTCGAAGCCCTTGGCGCGCACCCACTGCGCAAATGAAGCGTCGCGATGAAGGATGTCGGCTGCGGTCACATCATTGACACAGGTGTAGCCCAGTACATGATCGAGCGCATCGCCTTCGCTGACTCGCTTGCAGGTCTTGCCGATGACGACGGCCAGCTCACCTTCGAACACGACCTTGCACTCGCCGCCGGGGTGGCGAATGACGCCCCCGGGCTCCAGGAACGAGTTGGGGGATTTCAGCAGGTACAGGGGCTCGGGCGGCTCTGGCAGGTTCAGCTTGTCGCCCAGTGCATGAAAGTTGTTCCACAGGGCAATGACCTTGGTGGGCACCACCGGCATCAGCAGCCGCACAGCGCCCAGCGGCACGACCTGACCCGTTGGCGTCGCGCCGGAGAACATGCTGCCTCCGCACACACGAATCTGGTCGCCTTTCAGCATCCCGAACCCCTGGGTTCCATCGAGCGCGAATCTCACCCAGTGGGTCGTCATGAGAGCTTTCAGGACGTCAAGGTGGTGTGGCAACGTTGCCGCGCGGTTTCCACTGCACGCACGAGGAAGTCGGCGTCATAGGCACGCAGCAAGTGGGCGCGCTCGGTCTCCAGGTAGCGGCGCACGCAGCAGTCGCCCGACTCCCGAAGACGCATGAAGGTCACTGCATCCCAGTGCCACGGCAGGTCGAGCTCTTCGAACGCCGCGTTGTACGCATGCAGGTGTGACTGGGCAGAGCTGTCGATGGTGAGGGTGTCGCGAGTGGTCATGGGGGGCTCCTTTGCTTTCGATAATAGAAAGACAAACGATTTATGAATAGTTAAAGGTTTTGATAGATTGATTAACAATTGTTTATGGTTATGAAACTCGAAAACGCTACTCGAGCAGGCCGGCCAGCTCCAGACCCTTGAGTCCGCCGGGGTGGCGGCAATCGACGTCTTCGAATTCATTGACCTTGTCGATCTCGGTTCCCATCGCGATGTTGGTCACTTTCTCCAGGATCACTTCGACCACCACAGGCACGCGATGGGCTTTGGCAAGCGCCGTGGCTTCCTGGAGTGCGGCCTGTATCTGTGAAGGGTCCTTCACGCGCAAGGCCTTGCAACCCAGGCCCTGCACGACTGCGACATGGTCCACGCCGTAGCCGCGAAGCTGGTCGTCGGATTCGGGCACGTTGATGTTGTCGAACGCTAACTGCACGCAAAAGTCCATGTCGAAACCGCGCTGGCTCTGGCGGATCAGCCCGAGGTAAGAGTTGTTCACCAGCACATGCACGTAGGGCAGCTTGAACTGCGCGCCCACCGCGAGCTCTTCCATCAGGAACTGGAAGTCGTAGTCGCCCGTGATCGCGACCACGGTGCGCGACGGGTCCGCCGCGACCACGCCCAGCGCAGCTGGCATCGACCAGCCGAGCGGGCCGGCCTGGCCGCAATTGATCCACTGGCGCGGGCCGTAGATCTGCATGAACTGGCCGGCTGCAATCTGGCTGTTGCCGATGTTGCTCACATAGATCGTGTCGCGCGGGAAGGCGAGATTCATCTCTTCGTACACGCGTTGCGGCTTGATCGGAACGTTGTCGTAGTGGGTCTTGCGCAGCATCATCCGTTTGCGTTCGGCGCATCGCATGGACCAGTCGCTGCGGTCCGGCAGGCACTGCGCGGCCCTGCGTTCGCGTGCCGCCTCGACGAAGAGCTCCAGCGCCGCCTTCGCGTCGGAGACGATGCCGAAATCCGGCGTGAATACGCGTCCGATCTGCGTCGGTTCGATATCCACATGCACAAAGGTGCGACCCTTGGTGTAGACGTCGATTGAACCGGTGTGGCGATTCGCCCAGCGATTGCCGATACCCAGCACGAAATCGCTGGCCAGCATGGTGGCGTTGCCATAGCGGTGGCTGGTCTGCAGCCCAACCATGCCAGCCATCAGGGGGTGGTCGTCGGGGATGGAGCCCCAGCCCATGAGCGTCGGGATCACCGGAATGCCGGTGAGCTCTGCGAACTCCACGAGCAGATCGCTGGCGTCCGCATTGATAATGCCGCCACCCGCCACGATCAGCGGACGGTCGGCTGCGGCCAACATGTCGAGCGCCTTGTCGATCTGCTTACGGGTGGCGGCTGGCTTGTGCACCGGAAGCGGCTCGTACGTTTCAATGTCGAACTCGATCTCGGCCATCTGCACGTCGAATGGCAGGTCCAGCAGCACTGGGCCCGGGCGTCCCGAGCGCATGCGGTGAAACGCGGCTTGCAACGCGCCCGGCAGCTGACCCGGCTCGCGCACCGTGAACGACCACTTGGTGAGAGGCGACGAGATCGCCTCTATGTCCACGGCCTGGAAATCTTCCTTGTGCAGACGCGCACGCGGCGCCTGGCCGGTGATGCACAGAATGGGAATGCTGTCGGCGCCTGCGGAGTAAATGCCGGTGATCATGTCGGTGCCGCCCGGTCCCGAGGTGCCGATGCACACGCCGATGTTTCCG
>JBKJKT010000072.1:0-22340 GCA_046597415.1 Ramlibacter sp. | reverse complement strand
CTGAACCAGGACCTCTGGTACCGCAGTGGCGACGAGTACGCCAAGTGGGCGCGCGAGAACTATTCCAAGGACAAGGCGCTGATCGAGCGCCTCGGACTCGCAGCGAAGTGAGTTTGTAAAGCCCGCTGGCCCAACTCCTTCACTCATACGCACCTGCCTCGCCATGGCCCCCAGAAAATTCAAAAGGGGACATTTGTATTTTGGCCAAAGGGGACATTGCGCTTTGTGCCGTCAAAAACGGTGCGGCTTGACGTAAAAGGGGAATGGGTATAGCTTCTTTCTCCCCTACATTTCGGGAGCGATCATCATGACCCCCTGGGAAATCAAAGGCAGTGAGCTGATCAACTGCAACTGTGCATACGGGTGTCCGTGCCAATTCAACGCGCTGCCAACCCATGGCTTTTGTGAGGCGATGGGCGCTATCTCGATCGAAAAGGGACATTTCGGGGACGTGCGACTTGATAACCTGAAAATTGGTGTCGTGTTCCACTGGCCGGGCCCGATCCACGAGGGCAAAGGAAAATGCCAGCCGATCGTCGAGGCCAAAGCCAGCGCGCAACAGCGTGAAGCGCTTTTGAAGATCATGTCCGGACAAGATACCGAGCCCTTCGCAACGATGTTCGCGGTCTTCGCCTCAACTGTCGATCAGGTTTTTGATCCGATATTCACAACGATTGATTACGAAGTGGATATTGATGCCCGGCGCGGAAAGGTAAGCGCCGCGGGCGTCTTCGATCTCGTTGGCGAGCCGATCCGCAATCCGGTCACCGGGCAGGAACATCGGGCCCGGATTGATCTGCCGCATGGATTTGAATATGAGTTGGCGGAGGTTGGGTCGGCGTCGAGTCAGTCCAAAGGAAGCCTTGTCGTGAATCTGAAGAACAGCTATGCGCAGTTCGCGCATCTGCACATGAACAACAAGGGATTGATTCGTCACCGCGCCACCACATGATCGACGTCGCGGGCGTCCTGAGGCACGAGCGGGCGATCATCATCGCGGGGTTGATCGGGCTGGTGCTCATCGCGTGGACTTATCTATGGCATGGCGCCGGGATGGGCATGTCAGCGCTCGACATGACCACCGCCAGCGTGTTTCCACATTTGCAGGCGGACCCGGGGGGAAGCATGGATCCTTCCTGGCCTGTCGTTGTCAGCATGTGGTGGGTGATGATGATTGGGATGATGACGCCGAGCGCGGCGCCGTTAGTTTTGCTGTATGGCGTCGTCCTCAGGCGCCACGCCGCGACCGCGGCCGCGGAGACTGTCTCGGGGACTGTCTATCTACCGTCGTTATTGCTTCTGGCGGGATACCTGACAGTCTGGCTGGCGTTTTCGTTCGTGGCAGCGGCGCTGCAGCAGGCGCTTGAGCCCGCGGGGCTCATATCGGGGATGATGCTTTGGTCACGCAGTGCCTGGCTATCGGCTTCTGTACTGGCCGCTGCGGGAATTTATCAACTCTCTTCACTCAAGCAGGCTTGCCTTGCCCAATGCCGCGCGCCGGCTCGATTCCTGAGTGAGCATTGGCGTGCTGGTCCGATGGGCAGCTTCATGCTCGGCGTGCGGCACGGGGCCTTTTGCGTTGGCTGCTGCTGGATGTTGATGACGCTGCTATTTGTCGGTGGCGTGATGAATTTGATCTGGATTGCCGCACTCACCGGGATGGTGCTTTTGGAGAAACTTCTTCCAGCCGGCGCTGGGATAGGCAAACTGACCGGGTGCCTGCTGATTGCGTGGGCGCTTGCGACCCTGATTGTGTAGATCGCTATGGTCAATTGAATCGACGTATCGAAGATGCGGGCTTCGTCGGCAGCCGCGCCATCGAAACAATGCCACGTGCAATCATCGATCAACTCGACTCGGTGGACTCTGGATTTTTCCCTCACGTCTTGTGTCAGGTCGCCGCGCCGGGTTGAGTCCTGGATGGGTCTCTTCGCCGAAGACGTAGAGCACCGTTCCTGAAAGCGCCATGGTCACCGACACGAAAACAAACGCGGCCTCCATCTGCCCGGAAAAATGAGCGACCAGACCCAGCCCCAGGGCACCGACCGCATAGCCGAGATCGCGCCAGAAGCGGTAGATGCCAATGGCCGTGCCACGCCAGGCGGGGTGTGAGATGTCCGCGACAGCTGCCGAAAGGTTCGGATACAGAAGAGCCATTCCGAGGCCGCTGATCGCCGCGCAGAACGACCACCATGCAACGCCCTCCCCCGCGAGCATCATCGCAACCCCAGCGCCGCACAACCACATGCCCCCGACATTCGGCCCCTGCCTGCCGAATCGGTCGGAAAGGTGTCCTGTCCCCAGCTGCGACACGCCCCAAACGAGCCCGTAGACGCCAATGACCCACCCGACCTCGGACAAGCTCAGGCCGCGCCCGTACAGGAACACCGGATAGAAAACCCAAACCAGCGCATCCACGAACTTCTCGACGAGGCCTGCCTGGCTGATGGCCGCGAGTCGCCGGTCTTGCCACGACACCAGCGCGAAGATTTCGAAAATACCCGGCTGCGCGGAGACGCGGTTGGGGTATCGGGGGACGGGCCGGTTCGGATCTGCCTTGTTGTGGGCAGCGACCTCGGCGTGAGCCCAAGGCAAAGTCTCCTCCACCCCCAACAGCAGCGCCGCTATTGCCACGCCCACCACGACGAGTCCGAATACCAGCAACCCAGTGCGCGCCCCCAGGCTGGTCGCCAGGTAGGCGGTCACGATACCCGCGATGGCGACGCCGACGTAGCCGGCGAACTCATTCAGACCCAGCGTGAGTCCCCGTTCGTGCGGCTGCGTGATGTCCAGCTTGGCCGTCTGCGTCATCGACCAGCACAGGCCCTGGTTGACGCCCAGCAGCACGGTTGCGAACACGATCCAGTTCCACGACGGCGCAAACCAGACGATGAAGGGGATAGGCAAAGCCGCGAGCCATCCTGTCAGCAGCACCTTGCGACGCCCGACGCGCTCCGACCACCTGCCTGCAATGAAGTTGAGAGCGGCCTTGACAACGCCGAAGGCGAGCACAAAGGCCGTCAGCAAGACGAAGGAGTCACGCGGCACGCCGTACTCGGCTTCGGCAACCGCAGGCACGACCGTGCGCATCATGCCGATGGTCAGACCCACCAGCAGCACCTGCAGCAGGAGATGTGCGAACTGGCGTCTGTTCGCAGCAATGCCGTGTTCGACCCGCATCGCTCAGGCTGCGGTGTTCGCCGCGAGGATGGACGCCATTTCAGGCGGTGAAGAACCCAGGTGCGACGTGACAGCGGTCACGAAGTCTTCCTTACTCATTGACAGCGCGGGGTTCCAGCGGCGCTCGAACCCCAGCGTGGACGACGGCTTGCCCGACAGTCCAACGCCACAGGCACTTCCCGCCTGATGGCCGGGGAACACCTCCAGGTCCGCCGGCAAGGGCAGCAGCCTGGTGTGCAGGCTCTCGTACAGCAGCCCGGCCATTTCGGCTTCGCGCCCCGCAAGATCGGGCCGGCCGACGGCACCGACGAACAATGTATCTCCCGTCACTACGAACCAGGGCGCATCCCCGCGACGCAGGTCCTTGACGAGAAGGCAAACGCTCTCGGGCGTATGACCAGGCGTATGGACGACTTGCACCCGCACGTTGCCGATATCGAGTTCCTGACCATCGGTGAGCTGCTCGAACGGAAAGCGAACCACCTCATGCGCCATCTCGTGCAGGCAATACGGAGCGCCAGCTCGGGCGGCCAGCGCGCGGCCACCCGAAACGTGGTCAGCGTGGACGTGCGTGTCGACGACATACGCGATGCGCACCCCGGCCGCGCAGGCTTGATCGACAAACCAATCTTCGTCGCCGGCAACGACATCGACGGCGATGGCGATGGCTTTTCCACGGCCGATGCATCCGAAAAGGTAGGACAGCGAAGCGTCCCGTGTGGCCAGTTGCTTAAAGAACAAGATTGCTCCCTCGCTGCGTCAGCAGCTGCTACGTCGCCAGGCCACGAAACACCGTCGCGCCGGCATCAGGTGGACTCCAGCGGCAGACCGGCGGCCTGCCATTCGCACACACCGTCAAGAATTTTGTGGGCCTTGTAGCCTTTGGCTCGAAGCAGCTTCAATGCTTCATCGGACAGCATGCAATAAGGCCCCCGGCAGTAGGCGACGATTTGGGAGCGGCGCGGCAACTCCGACAGACGTTTCTCCAGCTCCAAAAGCGGCATGGACCTGGCGAAGGGCAGGTGTGCCACCTCGAATTCCGACTGGGGCCGAACATCGATGACGACGATTTCGCCGCGCTTGGCGCGCTGCATGAGTGCCGCGCCGTCCACCGAGGCCAGCTTCTCGGGCTGGGCGATCATCTGGTCCACCGCCAGACGCAACTCCACCAAATGCTCTTCAGCTACCTCGCGAAGATGCACCCAGAGATTCGCGACGTCTGGGCCGCTGAGGCGGTAGTGGATGTATTTGCCTGCCCGGGTCGTCTCTACAAGGCGCGCCTCTCGGAGCGCCTTCAGGTGCGCGCTGGCCAGCTTCATGTCGATATCCAGTTCGGCGCTCAGTGCTTCCACCGTCTTGTCACCTTGGCCAAGTACCTCAAGCATCTCGAGCCGCCTGGGGCTCGAGAGCGCCTTCCCGATGCGGGCAACTTGCTCGTAGAGCAAATCTTTGAGTTCGCGCTTCTTCATTCATACATTCTAATGAATATTAGATTGTTGAATTTTTCTGCCGAGGTTCACGGTCGGTCGACGCGTAAGCTTTGATGAGGTCGGCGACGAGGGTGATGAATGCAACTGGTGTCGAGTGCTGGTATGGGAACCGCCGAGACTGCTTGTCCTCACCTGGGACATCGACGCGCAGTAGCAGCACGACTTCCAGCATCGCCAACGAGGTCGAGGTGCTGTTTCGCCGGATGGTGTGGCCACGCGGGTGGAGCTGGAACATCGAAAGATCGAGCGTTACTTCGATCAAGCGCAGGCAGTGCACGCGGTATTCAGTACAAAGCCATTGCGGATGTCTGGTGGCGGGTTCGGGGCGCTGCAATCACCGATACAGGCTGGAACATTTCCAACTAAGATGTTCGATCCGACGAGTCAGCCATGCCGGTCTGACGTAAACCAAAGATCTGCTCCATGACCGGGGCGTCTCAGGCAGTCATGGAGCGGCCCCGAAGTTCAGCACGACCCTTTCACCATGCGCGCACCTGAAATTCCCCTGAATGAAACCGACCGGATCGCGGATCTTTATACCTACGGGATCCTCGACACCACAGCGGAAAAGTTTTTTGACGAGATCACGGCACTGGCCGCGGTGATCTGCGGGACGCGCTTCGCGGGCATCACCTTCATCGACAAGGAGCGCCAATGGTTCAAGGCCTCCCATGGCGTTGTTATGGATCAAAGTCCTCGCTCAGAAAGCGTCTGCGGGCATGCCATTCTTGAAGACGACATCTTTGAAGTCGAAAACGTTTCGGGCGACGATCGCTTCTTTGACAGTCCGCTGATGCTGGGCAATCCACGCTTCAGGTTCTATGCGGGCAGCCAGCTCGTCAGCGACCGTGGCAATGCCGTCGGCATGCTGTGCGTCCTGGATTCCGAGCCCGGCAAACTCAGTGACAGCCAACGCCAATCGCTCAAGCAGCTTGCCAACGTGATCATGATCTTCCTCGACGCGCGCCGGGCGCAGCTCATGGCGCAAGGCTTGGTCACCCTCGTGAATGACGTGTCGCAAGAGGTGTACCTGCGAGATGCCACGACGTTCAAGATTCTTTTTGCGAACACTGCTGCCTTGCGCGTGCGGGGCGTGAGCCTGGAGCAACTGCGTGCGGGCGCGCTGCCTGCCGTTGACCGGGACGGTGATCCTTCGCTCTTTCCGCAATACATCCAGCGCTTGCGCGGCGGTGAACCTTGCATCACCTTTGAGGGTTGTGGAGCGGCCCCGCGATCGGAAGTCACTTGGCAATGGATGACCAGCGCTGCGAATGCCGTGATTCTCTGCGTTGTCCGCGATGGCAGCCCAACAGTCGCGCCCGGAGTCTGAGCGATGGCGTTCAACGCCAAAGCCCCGAGGCCAGGCACAGCAAAAACAGGACCCCGACGATGACACGATTCGCCGCGAATAGCGGGCGTGCCATGGCGGCTGTGTGGTCGAGTTCCCACGGCTTTGTTCACAGTTTGGTGATTGCCCTCGCACTCGCCGTGGCGGCTTTCCTCGGCGCTTTCACCGGACTTGACGGGCGCTTTTATGACGCGCTCGTCAAGCAGTTTCCGGACAGCGGTCCCAAGGCACGGCAAGTGGTGCTGATCGATTCGCCCGTCACCGAGTTCTTCAGTGCCAGCTTCCCCTGGGGCAGCCTGACGCAGGATTTGCTGGCCCTGGGCGCCAAGCAGGTTGTGTTCACAATTGTTCCCGAAGGAGACCCTCGCGTCCTCGAGGCGCTGCTCAGGAATCCGAAGGTCGTGGTGGGTTCCGATATCGTGCCCGACCCGGAACGCAGCGACAGCGAGCGGTTCAATTTGCCCGAATCCCTGGCGGCGCTGGCGCTACCTGCTGTTGCCGATACGCCGGAGCCTCTGCTCGGGGTTCACCGGTACCAGCGGTATTCGTACAACGTCGGGAACCGCACGGTGCCGAGCATCGAAGCGCTGGCCGCGACGCGTGTCGGGGTGGCAGTGCCCGCCGAAGGCCGCTACCTGGTGAACTTCGCTGGCTCAGGCAAGAATTTCCCGCGCGCCAAGCTCTGGCAAGCGGCGCAGGGCAGGCTTACAAAGGAAGTTGTCGCCGACCGAGTTGTGCTGATCGGGATCGGGCTGGAGCGTTTTCATCGATCCGTTGTCACGCCGATCACCGACACCACGCGCGAGGTTTCGAAACTCGAGTTTCATGGCTACGCATTGGATTCGCTCCTGAACCGATCATCCATTGCTTCGCTGCCGCCCTTCGCCAAGGCTTTGATGCTGCTGGCAGTTTGGCTGGTGTTCTACATCGTGGCGCAGCCGATGAACTTCCGAACGATGACGATCACGGCTACGTTGATGGTCGCTGGTCTGGTGGCGATTGCATGGCTGTCGTTGACCACGCTGCAGCTGCACATCCCAGTGCTCGGCGCCATACTGGTGATCGGCACGACCCTTGTGTCGATCGCCCAGAGAAAAGCGCAGCATCACGACCGGGAACTCGAGCTTCTGGTCAATACGGTCAATGTCGCCAACGACCATCGCCTGAATCTGCAGGCCGTCCCGCAGGGCGAGGACTTTTGGCCCTATGCCATGGGAATGGTCGATCAGGCAGTTCCGATCACCCGGGCGGTTTTGTTCGAAAGAGTGCCGGGCACATCGACAATGCGCCCTGTCCAGTACCTTCGTTGCACCGAGGGCGCGCTCATGAGCGCGCCGCCCGACCTCGGGGAGCCGCCGTATGCCCTGGCCTTCCAGACCGGCGAGCTCGTCGACATTTCCAGCAGCGTCAAAGCATTCCCGGGCGAGGAACACCGCTATGTTTCGCCCCTGGTGTCCGATGGCCAGGCGGTCGGTTGTCTGGCATTTGGCACCGGGGGGCGGGCCGAGGAGCGTGCGACAGTGCTCAGAGCCGTCAGTGTCTTGTGCAAGCGACTGTCCGAGATGATGTCCGAGAGTCAGCAACGCACGGCCAGGGCCGCTGCCGGAACGCCAACCTACGTGCGGACTTACCTGACCGACCGTCGCAACGACTCGATCCAGGCGCTGAGCGCGCACCTTCAGTTCGCCCATCGCTATGGATCATTTCTGGAAGCTGTGCTGAACCGTCTCGAATCCCCGACGCTGGTGTATGACCTGTTTGGCCGTCCGCTGTTCGCCAATTCGGGGATGAAGAGCTTGCTGGCGCAGGCGCGCGGGAGTGCGGATGGCAGTTTTGCCGCATCGGAGGTGATCGAACAGGTCTGCGGCATTTCAGGCGACGAGGCGCGCCTGGCCCTGTGCAGCCTCAGCATCGAGGGACACGCCATCGAACGCCGCGCCTGGGCCGGCACGCAGCAGTACGCGCTCCGGGCCGACACGCTGGGTGACACCAGCCTGTCAGACACGACCTATCGCGAGATGCTCGAGGACGCCCATGGCCTGCTGTTCCAGCTATTGCGCACCGACGTGCCGCGACTCGAACGGACTCAACCCGCTGCAGGTGGTGGTGTTGCCATGACTAGCGATGATTCGGCTGACCCTGCTGACGTCTGGATTGCCGTGGAGTCAGCCATCGCCAAGATCAAGAAGCTGCTGGAGTTCGACGCCCTCACGTTGACTTTGGAGGGCCAGCGGCAGCCCGCCCCTGTCGCCTCACCGGCCCGCGCGCTCGATGAGCTGATGTTCGCGCTGGTGCAACTGCTCGCCTACGACAGCCGCCTCCCTGGCGAGGCGACGATCCGGGTCGAGCGGGGGGACGCAGAAGTCAGCGTGGTCATGCGCAATCAGGGTTACGGCATGCCTGACGAGCGCCTGCAGGCCATGCTCGACGGACCGATCTGGCCTCAGTCGCCGACCTTGCGCCGCATCCGTCAGTTGCGCGAAGAGGTCCTGGGGTCCGAATCGAGCCTGTTGCTGTCCAGTTCCGTCGGTACGGGATACCGCGCTGTCGTCAAGATGAAACTCTCGGGCTGACGCGGATGTTTGCGAACTGGCTCCCGCTGGCAATTTTTCCAGAAGGCGGGCTCTCGGCGTCCGTCATTGTCACGGTCTGGGTGGGAATCGCCGTGGTCTCGCTGACCAACCTGCGTTTGGGGTGGGTCCTGTCCGGCCTGGTGATTCCGGGTTACATGGTGCCCCTGCTGATCGTCAAACCGTCGGCAGCCCTGGTGGTTTTTGCCGAAGGTATCGTGACCTATTGGTTGGTCTGGCTCTATTCGGAGTACCTCACGCGCTTCACCCGGATGTCGAGCTTCTTCGGCCGTGACCGCTTCTTCGCGCTGGTACTGGCCAGCGTGGCCGTGCGCATCGTGGCCGACGGATGGCTGCTGCCCGAAGCCGGCGAATGGATGCTGGCGCACTACGACTTCGCTTTCGACTACCAAAGCAACCTGCACAGCTTCGGGCTGATCATCGTGGCCCTGATCGCCAACAACTTCTGGAAAACCGGGCTGATGCGGGGGGCCTGGCCCATGGCCGTGCAGGTGGGCCTAACCTGGCTGATCGTGCGCTGGGGCCTGATGGAGGTGACCAACTTCAACATGGCCTCCC
Source organism: Ramlibacter sp. (assembly GCA_046597415.1). Lineage (GTDB taxonomy): Bacteria > Pseudomonadota > Gammaproteobacteria > Burkholderiales > Burkholderiaceae_C > Ramlibacter. The sequence goes on along the minus strand of JBKJKT010000072.1, from coordinate 13,173 downwards.
TGGCGTTCATGTACGAGGACACGGCAACCTCATTCCTTGCCGCGCCCAAGGCCTACATCATTTTGCTGGTCACCGCGTTCGTCGCATCGCGTTTCAATCTCTTCTACGGCTGGGATTTCAGCGGAATCCTGGTTCCCTCTTTGCTGGCGCTGCAGTGGTTCGAGCCCCACAAGATTCTGACCACGCTTGTCGAGACTGCGGTGATTCTGCTGCTGGCGGAATTCGCGCTCCGGCTACCCATCTTTCGCAACATGACGATGGAAGGGGCGCGCAAACTGCTCCTCTTTTTCAGCCTGAGTTTCGCGTACAAGTTCGTTCTGGCATGGGCGCTGATTTTGCTGCGCCCCGAGACCAAGGTGACCGACTGGTTCGGGTTCGGCTACCTGCTGGCCACGCTGCTCGCGCTCAAAATGCATGACAAGGGCATCGTGGCCCGGGTGACAGCCGCCACGCTCCAGACCTCGCTGGCCGGCGTTGTAGTCGCGACGCTGCTCGGCTTCGTCCTGGTGCTGACGCCGGACCCCGGATGGAAAGAACCTTCGGGCGCCAGCACCGTCGCACTGCCCGTAATGGAGCGCGATTCCCGCGACATCGCCACGGTCCTGCTGGCGCAAAAGACTGGCTTCTATGCAGCCAGCCTGCGCGGCAATGCAGCTGCGCCAATGCAGCGAGAGCTGGACGCCTTCGCCACCGGCGTGCGCCGCTTGGCCGAGTACCGCCGTTCCAGTGACCTGGTCACTCTTGCAGATGCACGCCGTGCACTCCTGGCCGCCCGTTACGAGGTCATCGACGTCGCGGGCAACTACCTGATGCTTCGACCGCAGGATGGCGTTCGCCACTGGGGCGCCTACGTGCTGCGACTGAGTGGTGGTTCGCAACTGTTGGTGGGGGCACCGGCACCAGTCGATGAGGCCGGCGCCCTGGAGGCAGCGGTCCAGCTGTTCGAGCGCTTGGAGGGCCGCGCCTTCGCCACCGCCGGATCGGCTCGCCGTATCAGGGACGACGGCTCGTTGGATGTCCTCAACTGGCCGCAGACCCTTTTCCAGACGTTTCATCGCGAGCTCGCTCCGCGGGAGGTGCTGCAGGTGCGCAGCCATGCGCAGCGATCGGTGCTTCATGTGTCCGGCCAGCTGCCGGACGCGCTGGACCTCAAGGCGCTTGAGCGCGCTGGCGTCGCCCTCAAGATCGAGTTTTCGCCACCCACCGAACGCAACCTCCAGCGCCAGACCTTGACCGGCGCTTTCACGGAGCTGTGGATGAGCCCGCTCGACGCGGCGCGCGTCGCACGTGCGGGCATCGTTGATACCCCGCTGCCGGACACCCTGCGAGAGGGAATCAGCGCCTTCCTGCGGCAATCCATCACGACGACCAGCGTCGCGCCCTCTGCCAGCGAGCGATTCAAGCCCCGGCCCCGCGAAGAATTGCTGCGCATTGACCGGGAAGTGCTGTCGCCGCTGTTCGGACTCGCCGTGCGAACATCCGACCCAGAAACAGAGAGGCGGTTGGCATTGGCATCCGCCACCACCAGTGCCCAGTCCCTCGGGCTCGAAGTGCGAAGGCTGGCGACCGCCGGGGGCGACTACTTGATGGTGGCGGACCCCGGTCGTGCTCATGGCTGGGTCGTGTTTCGCGTGGGCTTGGCACAGAACTTCATCATTGAAATTCCTCGCCCGATCGTGGAGGCAGGCATCCTGGAGATTGCCCTGAACGCTTTCATCGACCTGAACGCCCGGGTCATCGTGATTGCCGGGGCCGCGCCGGATGCCAACCGGGACGGCAGCGCCGACGTCATGGCCATGAACAATGCTGGGAGCATGTTCACACTGGCTCATCAGGTCGCGCTGCGCGAGATGGGTGACCAGCCGGGGGTCGCAATGATGGTGCGCGCGTTCGGGTTGAGTCCCGGCCAGCCCGCCCCTCGCGAAGATGCCGTGCTGTCGTTCGAAGCCGCTGGGGCACAGGGTGCTGCACTCCCCGCCATGTCAACGCAGCTGGTCAAACAGCTGGAGCAGTCCGGCCTGAGTATTCGCCTGGGGGGCGGCGACTCCGATACCGCCGGCCTGATGGCCTCCGGCGGACCGCAAGCGAGCTACATGAGCCAGACGCGGGACAAGCGTTTTGCCGTGCTGTGGGTTTCGCCTCTCACGCGACGTCAGGCCGATGCCGAGGCGGTCACCCTGGCGCAGCGGCAGTTCACTGCCTTGGGACTTGAGGTCCGTCAGGCCGACGCCGTCGCCACGCTCGGCGCCCGGCGCTTCGCCGCAGACGGGCTTTCGCCGGATCTTCGGGCCCAGGCGCAGCGCTACCACAGCACCGAGGATGTGGTGCTGTTGTCTGCGATGCGCGGTCGCAAGCCGGGCATCCGCCTGGAGCGGCTGGACGATACAGGCGGGCGCGGCGCATTCCTTCTGATTTCCGATACGCAAGGATCGCTGCTTGGCGTAATGTCGCTGGGGGCTCGCGCCAATGGGGGTGACGTGTCGGTCCGGCCTGGCCCGATTGACGCCACCGATGTACAGCGATTTGTCTCGACTCGCGCTCGATGGATGGTGGCCCGATGAGCCTGCGGTTTCTCTACACGCTGATGGTCTGGCTTCTGATCGCCGCTGCGGCGGCTGCGGCTGCATGGTTTGCCTGGGAACGCCAGCACCCGGGTCCAGTGATCAACACGCAATACCGTGACCTGAAGGAACTCACTCAGCCCAGCCGTGGCGCGGTGCTGCGCGTCGGCGGGCCGGCGGTCGAATATGTGCTGCCGCCATCCGCCAACGCCGTGCGGATCCTGAGCAACGCCAATATGCAGGACATCACAGCAGCACGGCGCGAGTTCAAACGCGATCCAACTCGGCGTTGGCAGTACACGCTGGAAGTGGAAGAAACGCTCGCGGACGGCACGCAGCGCCGCGCGACACATCAATTCCGCCGCGCCCTTACTGAGGTGGCGCTACCGGACGGCAAGCCCGGATCCGGTTCGTTCTATCTGGAGCGTGAAGCGCCCGCGCCACTGGTAGCAGCGCCGCTTCGACTCGACTTTGCCGGGGCGGCACGACCGACGCGAGTGAAGGTGCGCCTGCTCGCCGCCGAGCCCGGCATCGCGGACGTGCTGCTGCGGGTAGGGACGCCGGAGCCACTCCAGCAGCGCAGCGCCGAAGTCATGTGGCGCAGGCTGAGCGACGACCAGCGCCGGCGACTGGCGTCGGGCAACCTTTATCCGCCTGACCTCATGATCGAACAGGAACGTGCCAACCTGCTCGCGTCGCGCTGGCGTCCCCTGGGTCCGACCGGTCAGGTCACTGCGCGCGACATCTATGTTCTTGACCTCCAGGACCGGGGCGCGGTCGTCGACCCGCCAAAGGCGGCGTTCCAGAAAGCCGGGCCCGGCCGCATGACGGTGGTGCAGTTGCCCGAAGCGGGCGCCCGCGTGCGCATCGAACTCGAAGCGCTCGACGTGGATAGCCAGTCAAAGCCCGCGAATGTCCGCGTGCACTGGGCCGGGCACAGCGCATTCCTGCGCAGCCAGGCCTCATACACCTGGCAAAGCGGCAAGTTCGCATACGAGGCCCGGTACGGTGGTGGCTGGCTCGAAATCGGCTCCGACCGCGAGGCGGCGGTGCGCGTGCGACTGCTGGACGCGGGAGAACCGGTGGACATCACACCCCCGGTGCGATTCCTGCGCGCCTGGGCGGTGGATGCCAATGCGCCCGTGGAGCTTCTGATCAGCCATGCCGGCTCGCTCTCCACGCCGTTTCGGCTAGTGCTCCGGCGTATCGGCGCAGAAGGCACGTCGCCCAACGCATCGCCGGTGCAAGTTTCGCTGTTGGGTGCGAATGGTGAGGTTCTGCGTCAGCTGCCCTTGCCCCTGCAGCCGCCCAAGCGGCAGCCCCTGGCCTGGTCGCAGTACGACGGCTTGTGGCCCGAAGTCCCGGGCGCCCGCGTCACCGATCCGGTCGAAGCCTTCTTCAGGTTGCCGCCTGCGGTAAGCCGTGTGCGCATCGAGGCGGCCGAGCCGCTGCTGGTCAATGGCTACTCCAGGCCCGCAGACCTGGCACGCGCCATTCGCACCCCCGAAGACAACACCGTGCCGGAAGCGGCGCCGACGGCTATTCCGGGGTGGTTCAATCTTCAGCCTGACGATGCAGAAGCACGCATCCTCAATGGCATTTCGCGGCTCCTCACGATCCAGCAGCGCCTGCCTGACGAACGCCCCGATCTGCTGGCCGGTAGTTACCAATGGGAGAGTTTCACGCCGCGCAACGAGGGTGCAGGACGCGTGTTCCTTGCGCCTCGCGAGGAAGGCGTGCCTGACCGCATCGAAGGCCTTGGCGGCACCTTCCGCCCGGTGCCCGCCACCGGGCAGGTCGTGTTCGTGGCCGACCCAGGTCGAGTCACCGTACCCGTACGGCTCGCCTGGGCCAGCGACACCGCGCGCAACTTCGATTACGCGGTGTCATTGGACGGACGGGCCTGGGTCAGCGGCGCGGCCTCCGGTCACGCGGGTGAAGTGGCGTTGCCGGCGTTGAGCCCAGGCGCTCACAAGCTCGATATCAAGGCAGAAGCCGGCGTGCGATGGTTCGCGAGTCACACGAAGAGCGGCACGCCCTGGGTCAAGCGGCTGGCTTTCCGTTTTGACAAGCCGCTTCAGTTTGAAGTGGACCGCGCGACGGCCGATGAGGAATTTCTGTCGGTGCGCGTGTTCCGTCCGGCCGGAACGACGGGTCGGCTACAGGTCAGCGTGGCTATCAACGGGCCAGCCTCAACCGAGCGGGTCGGTCCCTTCCCCGGCTGGCTCTTCAACCAGCGAATCCACGACGTCCGGCCCAGTGGGCAGATGGCGCTGCCCGTCGCCGAAACGGCCGGAGACAAAGCCGATGCGGGGCAACCGTTCTATATCCCGATCCCTGAAGGTGCGCCGCGCGGGCGCTACCATCTCACTCTGACGCCCGAGGGCGGAGCCAGCTGGGTCTCTGTTTCCCGCATCACGGCCGGCTCGTTGCCCAAGCCGACACTGATCATCGAAAGTGTTCGCAATGGCGAGTAATCCGCATCTTGCAATCTGCGCCATCTGGCTGGCCGCTTCGCTCGCGCCTTCCGGCGCCGCCGCCAGCGCGCCGAACGTGCTGGAGCAAGCCTATGCACAGGCCTGGAGTCCCGCGCAACCTGCTCAATTCGGCGTGCCATCCGCCGAAGCGCTGGCGGCCACCCGTGAACTTTTCGTGCGCTTGCTGCGCGGCGAAAGCGCCACAGCACTGGCTCGCCAGGCGCGCCTGGGTGGCTGGACACTTCGCACCGGAAATCAGGCGGGGGGGACGGTCACCGTCGTGTCGGAGCCCCCTGATACCGCGCGCGGTCGAGGTCTTTATGCGTTCTTCAGCCAGGGTCGCCATGCATTGCAGGCGCCGCACGTCCCAACGGATGGACTCACTGGCGAGATCCTGCTGCAGTTCGCCGGCGACGGCCTGCCCCGTGCGCTGGCCTGGAACACGGTCCCGCGCAACACTGCCGACCTCGCTCACCTCGAAAACACCGACTTCGTGGAGTTCGCGCTGGCCTTCGCCCAGGTGCACCCTGGCGAAAGGATCATGCAGCTGCATGGCTTTGATACCGCGCGCCGCACATCTGCGGCCGCGGCGCAAAGCGGCGCCATCATCAGCGCCGGGCATGCGAATCCCTCCCATGCGCTGCGCCGTGCCGTGCAATGTCTGCGCGGCAAGGTCGAGCCGGATTCGACGCTCTACGGGGTCGACGTCCGTGAGCTGGGCGGCACGACCAACAGCATCGGCCGCGCGCTGCGCGTGCAAGGCCACGACAGCTTCATCCATGTCGAGATGGCCCTTGCGCTGAGAAAGCGGCTGCTGGCCGATGCAGGCCAACGCAGCGCCTTGTTCAGCTGCCTGGGCGACGCCTCGTGAAGATCCGCTGGCACGCGCTGGCCCTGGCTCTTGCGGGCGAGTTGACAGTCGTTGGCGTGCAGGCGGCCATCGATGGGGTGGAAGTCTTGCGGGCCCAGCAGCGCACGGGCCTGCGTTGGGAATACGTCGGCCCCAGCCATCCTTACTGGGTGTCGGGTCCAGGGCACACAGGTAACGTGGCTGGGCGTCTGCCTGTGATCGAGCTCGCAGGCGACGCCAGCGTGGTGTTGCACCTGCCAGCGCATGCGGTGCTGCGGATCGTCGCCCTGACCGACAACGCACCGGCACCCTGGGTCGCGTTCTCCCAAGGGACCGGGTTGGCCCTGGTGCGAAAGCCACTGCGCGGAACCGACGGGCGCTCGTGGCTGGTCCGGTCGGATATGGCACAGCCATCGGTGGTCCATCTGAGTGCCCCAGCGGTTGCCAGCGCGCCGATACGCTATGGCGTTTTCCTGGCTCGCTTCGAGCTGCCTGATGCGCCGATCACGTACCGCCACCGGCTGCAGCTGGAGGGCCCCACGTCTGCGGTACGGCTTGCGGACGAAGCGGTCGCCAGGGATCACGTGCGCGTCGCGGCGGGGCAGGCGCTGTCGCTCGGCGTGCGCGGGCCCGACCGCCTGCTCGTCGAGTATCGCCTCGCGGCCGCAGAATCACCTCGCACGGCGCTTCCCTTTCTGGAGGTAAGCATGGACGCTGCCCCTGTCAATGCAGTGCGACAGCCCACCGGTGCGGAAACCGTCGCCCCCGTCGAGATCGATGGCCGTTGGGAGGCTGCGAGCCGACTGGAGCGTGTGGCCATCGACATTCCGCCCGGACACCACACCCTTGAGCTGCGGGCCAGCCACTCTCTGTTGCTGCGCGCCAGCGCCTCGCACCATCCGGACCTGTTGCTGCCCGAGCTGAACCTGCCGCCTGAGTGGCAGGGGCTTGATGGCAACCCGCGGCTGGAAGCGATGGAACAGGCGAGCATCGCGGCCGCCGAATCGAATCGATGGCGCGACATTTCGCAGCTGGCCGGTGAACGGCTGCAGCGTGAGGCGCGCCAGTGGCCCGGTCAGCCAACTGTCCAGGCCGCCGCCGACGAGCTGGTCGGCCAGTTCATCCAGTTCCAGGACCTGGCGCCCGCCAGCGGCGGCCGCATGAATGCGCGGGGGGTGGCCGTGGCGCAGTTGCAGCCGCCCGACCCGCCTGCGCGTCACCTCATCGTCGGGCCGGTGGCGGCGGCGGCGGTCGATGCCCCGGCTGTTGCGTTGTTTCATCGCGCGGGCGCTACCGCGCTGCGTTACACGCTGCCGCGGGTGGGTTATCCGCTTCGGCTTCGAGCGATGGTTCCGCTTGAAGCCGCCGCTGCGCGGCTGGAGTTGCGCGACGACACGGGTGCCGTGACCACACTCGTCACCCGAGTGCTGCCGCTGCCGGACGACCGCATGCGACTTGCGGCCACCGCGCCGGCACTGACGCCTCACGGCGACTGGCCGCCAGGGGTCGACGGACGAGCAGCGCGCGCCGGTGGCGTGGCGCCGGTGAACCGCGTGGCCACTGTCGAGTGGTGGGTGCCGGCCGGCGCTTCGCAAGTTGAAATCCGCGCGCTCGACGGTGAGGTGGACCTCGCGATGCAGTGGGCGGCCTCCACCGAGTATTTCCTGGACGATGATTATCTGGCGCAGCTGGTTTCGCTGCGCCAGCGCGCCGCCGGGGCCACCAGCGCCGGCACGCAGCTCGCCAGCGCGCTGCGGCCCCTTGAGCGCAGGGTGGCTGCGGCCTATGCCCAATACGTCGCCAACATCGCGCCGGCCACGCCTGCCATACCGCGTGCCGAGAATGGCGCGCCCCATCGAGCGGCCACGTTGGCTCGGGCGGAACCTGACCCCACAAGGGCGGTGGAGCTGTGGCAGCAGGCCATGCAATCCCAGGACGCGACGCTGCGTGCGAACGCTCTGGCAGGACTGGCACGATCGTTGATCGCGGCCGGTGAACGCTTCACGGCCGAGCGGGTGCTTCGCTCACACTGGGTCGGGGCGGACCGTGTGTTGGCCGAGGCTGCTCAGGCTGAACTGGCGGCACTCTATGAGCGCGAGAACGACCGCGATGCGCAGCTCCTTTTCGCGGCCGCAGTCGCCTCGCGAGGCGGCGCGGCCTACTCGCATTTGAGTGACAGGCTTGCCGCCGAGGGCGAGGATCGCATGGCACTGCTGGCGGGGCTCGCTGCGCCGTCGGCCGACTTGGCGCCCCTGCTGCAAAGCGCATTGCGGGCGGGCGCCTGGCGCAGCTTCGATGCCTTGCTCGCGCAGGTCGCGCAGCCGAAGGAGCGGGCCCGCTGGGAGGCGCAATACGCCCTGTCGCAGGGTCGCATTGCCGATGCCGAGGCGCTTTTCCATACGGCAGGCCTCCCCGATTGGGAAGCGGCCTTGCGAGAAGGACGCGCAATCGAGGCATCGTTGCGAGATGACAAACGAGGCGACGCCGTCGCCGCATGGATCACCTGGCAGTCCCGGCACCCGGGCCCGCGCGAGTGGCGCCACGAGCCGCAGAATGTCACCGGCCATGCAGGCGCCGTCGTGCTGCGCAGCGTCGCGCTCAACCTGCGCTCGCAGTGGTGGCAAGCGACGGCGTCCGAACCGCTGACCGTCAGAGTTGTGGGCCCTGTGCGGATGCGCGTGGAGGCACGACCGCTGCACCGCAACCAGGAGTCGCTGTTTGACGGGTGGCTGAAGGTGCGCGGCGACGGCCAGCTATGGGTGATGCCTTTTCATCAGAACCAACCCAGTCCGGGGCTTGCACTCGACACCACCAGCGCACTTGCCGGCGTGTCGGTGACGCGCGAGATCGAATTGCCTGCCGGTCTGCATGATCTTTCCATCGATGCGGCTGACGTGCCGGTTGCGGCGCGGGTGATGATGGAGCGGCCGAGCCTGCAGTTGCCGGTGCTGCCCACGCCTGCCGTAGCCCACTTCACGCCACACCACGGCGTGGCGGCGCGATTGCTGGCGTCGTCTTCCTGCGGCGCGCGCCTGGGATGCATGTTCGTTGCCGGCGATTCCGGCCTGCAAGCCCTGGCTGTGCGGTTCGAACCCATGGACTGGACCGGTCTGCCGCTCCCTGTGCTGCAGCGCGACCCGGTGGCGCAGAAGCTGGCAGCGAACGACCTCGACGCAGCCTTGGCGCTGACGAAGGAGCCCGACGAGAAGATGCGCTTGCTGCTGTGGTTGGCTCAAACGAGGCCGGCCGAGAGAGCCCGTGCCCTTGCGTTGGGTTCCGCCATTGCCCGCGCCGACCCGCGCCCCGAAGTGCGCGCCCAGTGGGATCGGCTTGCCGCGCTTGGCGGGTGGACGCTGTTGCCGCTGGTGGACCGCAGTGCCGGACTGCGGCGGGTCAAGAGCACACCGGGCGCTCCCGACTCTCCTGCGTCTCGCATTCGCGCCGCGCTGCTGGCGCCATTGCGTCCGGGCGAGTTGCGCATCGCTGGCGACACCCGCGCTGCACTGGCCATGGAGGATCGCAAGGCAAGCCAGCTCACCATCGAGCTTGCGATGGACGAATCGCCGGGATTGCCTTCTTTGCCGGTGCGCGTGCGCGTAGAGCGAAACGGGCGTATTTGGCAGACCGTGCAACTCGATGCGGCAAGCCCACGCCGGAGCCTGCGCCTCGCAGTACCCGCCGGCAAGCAAACCGTTTCGGCGTCGCTGGAGCATCCCTTTGGTAACCAGTTTGTACGGGTGCGGTTCGACTCCGCAGCAGAGCCTGAGCTGACGCTGCCACGTGACTGGCATATCTCGACGCGCACAGAGCCCGTGCGCGTTACGCTGGCCGGCCCGGTTGCGATCCGAATCGACCGGCTGGACAAGGATGCGGTGCGCAGCGAGGAGCGGTTGATCCTCGAGCCCCGCGTCACTGTCGTGCTGCCGCCGCACTCGGGCTCGACTGAATCGCTTTACCGGCTCTACCGGCGCCAGCTCGATCCCGTGACCGCGACCGTTCCGCCGCCTCGCCCCAACGCCTACGAGCCGCACCCGATGCCCGAGGCGCCCGCAGAGTGGCATGCGCCAGCCCGCACGATGCCTACACAGGTGCGATTCGTCGACACGCAACCGCTGTCATTTGAGGCAGATCACACGTTGACGTTCCGCAGCGGCTATTACCGACGGCGTGACAGCGAGGCGACGGGTGGCGAAACCACAACGCGCGCAGATCGATTCGGCGAGCTCGGGCTGACCTGGCGGCAGCGGCCGGCCGAGCCAAGCTGGGCGCTGCTTGCCGACGCCTTGGTGCGCACACCCGTGACGGGCTCGCCGGTGCTGGGCTTTCGCATCGGCGCAGACGCAGAGGTGCCTTGGTCGGCCCGCTTTCCGTGGCCCTTAAACGTGAATGGCTCGGTGAAGGGCTTCATCCAGCAAACGCCGCAAGGCACTGGCGCGTCCGTCACTGCGCGCGCATCGGTCGCACAAACCCGTGAACTCAGCTCCACCTTGTCCCACACGCCTGGCGTCGGCGTTTTTGCGCGTACGTTCAGCCTCCGGCAGGTGAGCGACCCGTCGAGCGTGGATTCGGATGTCTTTACGCGCTATCAGGCTACGCATCGCCGCGCCATGACCGTCACCGAGACACTTTCGTGGAGGCCCTGGCGCGACACGCACCTTGTTGCACACGCGGCGCTCGTCACCAACGCGCACTTCAATCTCATCCGACCCCACGACTACGCGGGCGAGCTGATGTGGCGTCAGCTGGTAGGCGCCACGACCGTCGAGGCGGGCCTTCGTGCCACTCTTTACCGGGGCGACAGCGAGCGCGCTGCAGGCATCACGCATCGCGAATTGCGCATCGGGACCGGCACCGACTGGTGGCTGCGCGACGGCAGCCGGATAGAGTTGGTCAGCCAATTGCGCCATGCGTATGGCCGCCCGGGCGTCTGGGGCGGATTCGAGCTGCGCTGGCACTGGAGCGCAGGACGGCGGCTACGCGACTTCTCACCGGCCGAGATCGACTTTCGCGCCCTGCGCGGCTGGCGAGCGCCGGTCCAGGCGAACACGTTTGAAGAGGAGCCGTGATGGTACAGAGCCCCCACGGGGACATCACGGCGCTGTTGAACCAGGGGCTCCAGCCGCACGAAATTCGCCTTGAGCGTCGGCATGTCGAAGAGCTTGCACAACACTGGCCGGGTTGGCTGGCGCGGCAGGAAAGCCGCGATAGGGATGCGCCCCTGCTGCTGGCCGCGCGCTATCTGATGGCGCGCTTGTCGTTCATCACTACCGCCATCGGTGCACTGCGCGAAGGGCAGGGCCACTTTTCGCGGCGCTACACGGCAGCGGTGTCCAAGGCGGAGCGCCAACGCGTCATCCTTGACTATTCACGTGAACTCGGTGCGACCCCGCGCCAGCTGCGGGCGGACAAGCGTGCGTTCAAGCGCTGGTTCGGCCCGGACGCCGCCCACGATCGGTCGCGGGTCCGCATCTCGCACGCTGAACGCATGCTCACCTTCATGCTGCAGTCGATGGGCCGGATGACAGCCCTTTACCTGGGCCAGGCGCCTGACCAGAGGAACGCCTGGGACGCCCTGTCCCTGGAGCAGAACGTGCAGCCTCTTTTGGCCTGGGACGGCGATGCGAGGGTTAGAACCGAGGCATTCCACAGCTTGTCGTCTGCCCTGAAAGCTGTCGCGCCCGAGCTTGCAACGCACGCTATCTCGGACGTTTCCCTCGCCTACATCTACCGCGCCGCCCTCGACCGCCGGCTCGATGTATGGATCCAGCGAGAAGCCTTGCTGCTGCTGTCGTTCATCGCCTTTGACGAATTGGCGCAGGTGCTCGAGCAACGGTTTCGCGAGCCCGGCGACGGTGATGACCTGTTCGTTCGGCGCGCTGCAGTCGAGGTGCTAGGTGCATCACTGCACCGGGCGCCGCAGTTAGAGCGGCTTTATGCCGTAGCGATCGGCGACCCCAGTGCCTTTGTGCGCCAGGCCATTGCCACCTCGCTGGTTTTGGCAAGCGACCAGGCGGTGCTCGCGCAGTGGCCCAGGCTCGGCCTGGACGATGCAGTGATTCAGGTGCGCGCTGCCGCGCTGCTGCAGTTGCCGCATCTCTTGCGCAACGACGCCATGTTTGCTTGTGCCATTGACTGGTTGCGCACCGCGCTTGCGAAGGAGAGCGCGGTGTTCGGCCTGCGCGTTGCCCTGAAAGTCGCGGAGGACGGCGCCGCGGCCAGCGGCAACAGGCAGCAGGAATGGATTGATGCCGTGTTGCCTTCGGTGGAGCGGCTGCACGTCGAGTGTCCGCAGTTGATGGTGCGACGCTGGGCCGCCGAGGCACGCGAACGCATCCTGTGTCTGTCCGATCCCGAAATGCGGGCGCTGGCCGGGCGCATTCACACCGAAGCAAGAGCCGTGCGGCCCGGTACAGCTTGGCGCCCCGCCGACCTGCCAATCGACAGCGATCAGCTAGGGCGCGTTCTATCTTGCGTTGCGCAGCGCGACCATGGCATCGCGCTGGAGAGCTCGTGGCGCGGCTGGCGCGCCTTGCGGGGGCACCGTTTCGGGTTTCGCCTTTGGCGATTGCTGTATGAATGGCAGCACCCATCGCCAGACAAGCGACAGGCGCATGACCACACCATTGGCCGACTGTTTCGCGGCACCCTCCGCGCGCCCTCTGGCATCTTGGCCGAACTGGCGCAGACCAAAGTACCGGGCGAGCCACTGCACATGGCCTCGGAGGCGGGCTGGCGGCCCTACCTGCCTTTGGTGGACGAGCTGATCTCTCTTCTGGACGAGAGCCCTGGCACCGGGCCACTGCGGCTGTACACGGCCGAGGGTGTTACCGAAGTGCAGGCGCCGGCTGGCATGACAGCGCGACTTTCGGCGCGGCTGACGCTGACACGGCACTTTGCACGCTTCGCCAATGTCCGCAACTGGAACGAGGGCAGCGCAGCGCATCCGGCGAGCTACGCACGCACACTCGCCGAGCTCGGTTTCGAGCTGCGTTTCGCGCCTCACAAGGGCACTTTGGCCGATCCGGCCGTCAAACGGTTTTTCCCTAGCGTGGCGGTGTTGCCGCTTCCGTTGCTGCCAATGCCGGAGCTGACGGGCCGTATGCAGAACTACTTTTTCTCTGCGTACGACAACACCCTGTTCGACTTGAGCGTTTTCGTCGGACTGGGTATCGCCGGCTTCATCGGTCACCACCTTTGGGTCAACTTTCAGATGAGGCGAGCCCGCAACGCAATCCCGCTGGTGGTCGGCGGGTGGGGAACGCGCGGAAAGTCAGGGACCGAGCGG
>JBKJKT010000042.1:0-2854 GCA_046597415.1 Ramlibacter sp. | reverse complement strand
TCCATCACCGCCAGGATTTGTTGCGCCGCACGCTGCGCGCCGTCAGTTTCCACCGGCTTGTAGGCTACGGGGGCGTGCATCGTCTGGAGCGCCTTTTCGGCGAGTTCGCGGGGGGTGAGTTCACGCAGGCGCACCGAACAATCGGCGCAGTAGTTGTGCAGTCGGTGCCGAACATGGATGCATTGCTCGAAGTGGCGCTCAAGCGGAAAACTCAGGAACGGCCGCCGCGTGGCCACGAGCTCCATGCAAGTGCTCAGGCCGCCTTGCACCAGCGCAAGGTCGGAACACGCAAGATGTTCGAACAAATTGTGCACATAGGGCAGGACGTCAAGGCCGTCCTGCTCTGCGATGCTTTCGCGTGCCACCCGCGGTCCCGCGACGAGCACCATGCGCAACTCAGGCACCTGCCGCTTCATATGCGGGAAGGCTTGCGCGATCTGGGCAAGCAGCGATGCTCCGACGGCCGTGCCGCCGATGGCGGCTACCACCAGCTTTTCTCCCTCGGCATAGCCGTGCTGGCGACGAAGCGCCTGCGTGTCCGCCAACCTGGCCGGGTCGAACGGCAATGCATACCCGGTGAAAGCAAAATTCTTTCGCGCCCAGTCGCGGATTTGCGGCAGTCCCGGGCCAAAAGGCAGATCGGGCGTGTCCTCGACATTACCTACGAAGATCGCCCGGTCGCGGATCCAGGGGTAACGCGCGACGTGCTCGATGTCGTCGGCGTTGCGGTCCGCGCACAGGAAGGCCTCACGCTCGTTTCCCTCCTCCATGGGCAGACAGCCGATGAAGTCGGTAAGAAACACGAAGGGCTGGCGCTTGAGTTCGGGATTCTCGTGATAGTGGTAATCCACGTCCCACGCTTCGTCGCCGATCACGATGTCGTAGTGCTCCGCGCGCAACACGTCAGCGAACACCAAAAAATTGAGCGACATGATTTCGTCCATCGTGCGCAGCGCGAAGAACGCCTGCAGGTCGTGTTCTCCGGCCTGCCGTTCGAAGTGTCGGCTCTCGTTAGCGAGCAGCCTGCACGCAGGATGCAGCCGCTCGCCCTCGCGTTCGAGGTAGGTCGACGCCGGCTGCACGGTGAACCAGTCGACGGCCAGGTCCGGCTCCAGCGCGCGCATGGCCCGCGCGATGGCCAGGTCGCGCTGAACATGGCCCAGGCCGATGGCGCTCGATACGAAGAGCGCCTTGCGTTTGCGGGCCATCGCCCTCACCCAGGTGGCACGGGCCTGCGGCGCACCGACGAACTCGCGCACCACCTGCGCAAAGGCCACGGGGTCGCGCGCATTCATGAGGTGTCCGCCGCCGCCGATGGCGAGCAGCTTCGCTTGCGGCATGCACGCCAGCATCGTCTCCGCCTGGGCGAACGGAACGATACGATCGTCGTCCCCGTGGATGACGAGCACGGGGCAATTCACGCGCCGCGCCGCTTCGCGCATGTCAGTGCCAAGCCAGCCCATGCGCCCCAACACGTTGGTCGCGCCATCGGTAGCGCCACCATTGCGCACGACTGCGTCCTCGTAGGGCTTCGTCGAATGCGGCTCGCTGAAGACGTTGGCGAAAAAGCCGTCGAGGTGCCCCGGCCAGTCGTTGCGCATCCTGGCGTGTGCCAACTCGGCCTTCTGCACGAGGTCCGGGTCTTCGAACTTCATGCTCACCCAACCGCCGGCCGTGATCAGGTGTGTTACGCGCAGCGGTTGCTCGGCAGCCAGGCGGATCGCCGTCATCGCAGTGGCGGAGATCCCCACCACTGCCACGCGATCGACCTCCAGGCGGTCGAGCACCGCGACGAAATCTGCGAAGTAATGCTCGAAGCTGTAGTCAGCCGCCGTGTTGGGGCGGTCGGAGCGACCGTTGCCGCGCAGATCCATGACGACCACCCTGAAATGCTGCGACAGCCAGGGAACCACGCCGCGCAGCAGGTGCGTGTTCGCGATCTGGTAGATCGGAGCGAATGCGAGCCAGGGGCCTTGCGCGCCGTACTGCGCGTACCACGAGCGGACGCCCGCCTGCTCGACGAAACCCTCGCGCTCGGGCGTAGCTGTCTCAAATGGGTAGGGCTCTGGAAGCGTGCGAGGCTCCGGCATCGCGCCGGCGGTGAGTACAAGGCGCTTCGGCAATGGGGGTGTCATGGTCATGAAGGAGTCCTCCGGGGGGTAAGGGTCCGACGGCGAGTTCTGGCTTCGACGCTCTGCAGCAACGTTGTCATGGCAGTCAGCGCTTCGCGCTGGTGGCCCTGGTCTTCGTCGATGCCCAGCGCCATGCTGGCTTCCATGCCCATCCAGAACCAGGTGATGCCTGCCGAAATGGCGCGCGTTGAGATTGGCAGTTGAACGCCCGTTTCGGATACGAAGCGATCCACCGCCTGTTCGATCAGCTTCTGCCAGGCCAGGAGCCGCGGTGTGAACTCTCTGCGCAGCGCCTCGTCGTGAAAGCTCGCACCCATCAATTCCATCAGCAGCTTCACGAACCCGGAGGCGATGTCCTCGTCGTAGAACGCGCAAGCTTGCATCCACTGCGCGGACGCGGTGCCGGCTGTGTCGTACATGCGCGCCTGGCGCTCGAGCAGCCGCGCGTTCGCTTCGTCTAGAACCGCCATCACCAGTTGCTGCTTGCCCTGGAAGTGGTACCCGATGAGAGCATGGTTCACACCGGCATCGGCCGCAATCTCGCGCACACTCAGGTTGGCGTATCCCTCCTCGATCAGTCGGGACCGCGCCGCCTCCAGGATCAGGTCGCGCGTGGCCGCACCGTCGGTACGTAACCCGCGTGGTATGGGCCTCCTCAAAGCCGCCCGAGTCTGCGCAGACGCCTTACTTTGAACAGTTGGTTTAA
Source organism: Ramlibacter sp. (assembly GCA_046597415.1). Lineage (GTDB taxonomy): Bacteria > Pseudomonadota > Gammaproteobacteria > Burkholderiales > Burkholderiaceae_C > Ramlibacter. The sequence goes on along the minus strand of JBKJKT010000042.1, from coordinate 16 downwards.
CCATTCGTTCAATGTA
>JBKJKT010000036.1:0-11860 GCA_046597415.1 Ramlibacter sp. | reverse complement strand
GGGGCGGCCCGGCGTCGAAGAAGCAAAAAAGCCGCCTGGCGAGCCGGGCGGCTTTGACTGGTTCAGTGGTATCGACGCGAAGCGCCGTGGTCAACTGCATGAATTCATTATGCACATGTCGCGTGACGCTTCAACCGCGCCGCCCTTCATGTTGCTACCAAACGTCAGGCCGCCTTCTTGAGCAGTTTGACGGCCTTGAGCACCTCGTCAACGTGGCCGGGGACCTTCAGGCCACGCCACTCCTGCTTGAGCACGCCATCTGCACCGATGAGGAAGGTGCTGCGCTCGATGCCCTTGACCTTCTTGCCGTACATGATCTTGTTCTTGACCACGCCGAACATGTGGCACATCTTCTCTTCGGTGTCGGCAATCAGCTCGAACGGCAGTTCAAGCTTGGTCTTGAATTCGTCGTGCGACTTCATGTTGTCGCGCGAAACGCCGAATACCTCGGCGCCAGCCTTCACGAAATCCTTGTACTTGTCGCGGAACTGCATCGCTTCGGTCGTGCAACCGGGCGTGTTGTCCTTCGGGTAGAAGTACAGGACCAGCACATTGCCGTTATGCGATGTGTTGGTAACCTTGAGACCGCCTGTGGCGACAGCTTCGAATTCGGGGATGAGTTTGTTGACAACGATCGCCATGGAATGTGTTTCTCGTGTGACAGGAGTTGCTCGTTGCTGACTGCATAGGGCCGCGATTGGCGTGACCCTATGGGGATGCGGACATCCCGCTGCAACCGGCAATTTTACCCTGAAACCGGGTCGCGGCCGCGGGCAAGGCTATTCGAGCAGCAGCGCGACCGCAACGCTGCGGCCCTCTTGCGCCAGGATGTTGTACGTGCGGCAAGCAGCAGCCGTGTCCATTGTTTCCACGCCGATCCGTTTGGCGATCAGCGGGGCGAGCCAGGAAGCCTTGGGGAATCGAATGCGCTTGCCGCTGCCGAAAATCACCACTTCAACGCTCACTTCGGCGCTCACCCTGGCGATGTGCGCGAAGTGATCAGGCCCCAGGTCTTCATACGAAGCGGCGTCCCACTCGATGCGGTCGCCCGCTGACGTGATGATGACGCTCGTGGTGATTTTCTCGCCGCTCACGCCGACCCAGCCAGGGCCATAGCCTGTGATGGTCTGGACGTCGGACTGATCGGGTTGCAGCTTCATGGTGCGTTGGTATTGTTGCGCTGCAGTAAACACAAGCGGAACTGTGGTCAAATTATATGTTTGCGCACTCTCGAAAACGCTCTGGAGGGGCTTTGAAAACGGTCCAGAAATCAGCCAAGCTCGCCAACGTCCTGTACGACATCCGCGGCCCCATCATGGACGCGGCACGCCGGATGGAAGAAGAGGGCCACAAGATCATTCGCCTGAATATCGGCAACCTTGCCGTCTTCGGGTTTGACGCGCCCGAAGAGATCCAGCAGGACATGGCGCGCAACCTCAACAGCGCCTCCGCCTACTCCGACAGTAAGGGCATTTTTGCAGCACGCAAGGCCGTGATGCACGAGACGCAGAAGCAGGGCATCAAGGGCGTGACGCTTGAAGATGTCTATCTGGGCAATGGGGCCAGCGAACTCATCGCCATGGCGACAAATGCACTGCTCAACGACGGTGATGAGCTGCTGCTCCCGGCGCCGGATTACCCGCTGTGGACCGCAGCTGCGAGCCTCTCGGGGGGCAAACCGGTGCATTACCTCTGCGATGAAGACAACGGCTGGATGCCCAACCTGGACGACATCCGCAGCAAGATCACCCCGGCGACCAAGGGCATCGTCGTCATCAACCCGAACAATCCAACGGGCGCGCTGTATTCCGACGAACTGCTCATGGGCATCGTCGCAATCGCCCGCGAGCATGGCCTGGTGATTCTTGCCGACGAGGTTTATGACAAGGTCCTGTATGACGGCGCGACGCACACGGCGATCGGCAGTCTGTCCAACGACGTTCTCACGCTGAGTTTCAATTCGCTTTCCAAGAGCTACCGGTCGTGCGGTTACCGGGCGGGCTGGATGGTGGTGTCGGGCGACAAGAAATCTGCGTCTGACTACATCGAGGGCCTCACCATGCTCTCGAACATGCGGCTTTGCGCCAATGTGCCGGGGCAGTTTGCGATCCAGACCGCACTGGGGGGCTACCAGAGCATCAATGAACTGGTGGGCGAGGGCGGGCGCCTTCGCCGCCAGCGCGATCTCGCGTACGAGCTCATCACCGCCATCCCCGGCGTGACATGCGTCAAGCCAACGGCTGCGCTCTACATGTTCCCCAAACTTGATCCCAAGGTCTATCCCATCGCCGATGACCGCCAGTTCTTCCTTCAGCTGCTCGAAGAAACTCGCGTGATGCTGGTGCAGGGCACCGGCTTCAATTGGGCTACGCCCGATCACTTCCGCATCGTCTTCCTCCCCCATGAAGACGATCTTCGCGAGGCCGTGGGCCGGATCGCGAAATTTCTCGAGAGCTACAGGAAACATACAACAGCATGAAACCGATCCAAGTCGGCCTGATGGGCATTGGCACCGTGGGCAGCGGCGTCTACAACGTGCTGGGCCGTAACCAGCAGGAAATCATGCGCCGCGCCGGACGCGGCATTGAGATCACCATGGTTGCGGATCTCGATACCGCGCGCGCCGAGGCGGCCGTGGGACGGGCGGTAAAGGTCGTGAGCGATGCGCGCGCAATCATCGCCAACCCCGACATCCATATCGTCATCGAACTGATCGGCGGTTACGGCATCGCTCGCCAGCTGATGATGGAAGCCATCGAGGCAGGCAAGCACGTGGTGACGGCCAACAAGGCTTTGCTCGCCGTGCATGGCACCGAGATATTCGCGGCCGCCCATCGACGCGGCGTGATGGTGGCTTTCGAAGCGGCAGTCGCCGGCGGCATCCCCATCATCAAGGCGCTGCGCGAGGGCCTCACGGCCAACAGCATCGAGTGGATTGCCGGCATCATCAACGGTACGACCAATTTCATCCTGTCCGAGATGCGCGACAAGGGCATCGACTTCGATGTGGCGCTGAAGGACGCGCAGCGCCTCGGGTACGCCGAAGCCGACCCGACCTTCGATATCGAAGGCGTGGACGCCGCGCACAAGGCGACCATCATGTCCGCCATTGCTTTCGGCATCCCGGTCCAGTTCGACAAGGCCTATGTCGAGGGCATCACCCGGCTCGGCGCACAGGACATCCGTTATGCCGAACAACTCGGCTACCGGATCAAGCTGCTTGGCATCACCAAGCGCACGGTCAGGGGCATCGAGCTGCGCGTTCATCCGGCGCTTGTTCCTGCCAAGCGCCTGATTGCTAACGTCGAAGGCGCAATGAATGCTGTTCTCGTGCAGGCCGATGCGGTTGGCACGACCCTCTACTACGGCAAGGGCGCGGGCAGCGAGCCGACGGCCAGCGCCGTGATCGCCGACCTGGTTGACATCACTCGACTGCACACGGCTGATGCGGCCCATCGCGTGCCTCATCTGGCGTTCCAGCCCGACTCGATGAGCGATGCGACCGTGCTTCCGATGAGCGAGGTCGTGACGAGCTACTACCTGCGCTTGCAGGTAGCCGACCAGGCAGGGGTGCTTGCCAAGGTCACCGGATTACTGGCGGCAGCGAGCATCAGCATCGATGCCATGTTGCAGCGACCTGCAGGCGTCGGCCACACCAGCGAAGCGACACAAGGTGTTGGGCAAACCGACCTGATCATCCTCACGCACAGCGTGCGTGAAGGAACAATGAACGATGTGCTGGCACAGATGCAGGCTTTGCCGACGGTGCTCGCCCCGATCATCCGTATCCGCAAGGAAGACCTCGCGTAATGCAGTATTTATCCACGCGCGGTCACCCGGACCGAAAGCGCTTTTGCGAGATCCTGCTGGAAGGCCTGGCGCCGGACGGCGGCCTCTACCTGCCGGTGCACTATCCGCAAGTCAATGCGACGACCCTGCAGCAGTGGCGCGGCCTGGAGTATCACGAACTCGCGTTCGAGATCCTGTCGCTTTATATCGACGATATCCCGGCGCAGGATCTGCGCGCCATTTGCCGCAAGACATACACCGCTGGGGTGTTCGGCACGGCCGAGATCGTCCCGTTGAAGCAGCTCGAGACGCAGGCCACTGTCCCGCCAACCGATCTGTACCTGGAGGCGCTTTCAAACGGCCCCACGCTCGCCTTCAAGGACATGGCGATGCAGCTTCTGGGCAACCTGTTCGAATACGAACTTGCACGCCGGGGCGAAGAGCTGAACATCCTGGGTGCAACTTCGGGTGACACGGGTAGCGCGGCTGAATATGCGATGAAAGGCAAGAAGGGCGTGCGGGTGTTTATGACCTCGCCCAATGGCCGCATGAGCCCGTTCCAGCAGGCACAGATGTTCAGCCTGCAGGACCCCAACATCCATAACCTGGCCATCGACGGTGTGTTCGACGATTGTCAGGACATCGTGAAGGCGGTTTCCAATGATCTGGCGTTCAAACGCAAGTACCGCATCGGCACGGTGAACTCGATCAACTGGGCGCGGCTGGTCGCGCAGGTCGTGTATTACTTTGCTGGGTATTTTCAGGCGACCAAAGGCGATAACCGGAAAGTCAGCTTCACAGTCCCCTCCGGCAACTTCGGCAACATCTGCGCGGGGCATGTGGCCCGGATGATGGGTCTGCCAATCGACACGCTGGTTCTGGCGACGAACGAGAACAACGTGCTTGATGAGTTTTTTCGCACCGGTGTTTACCGCGTGCGAACCGCAGCGGATACGCACGAGACATCGAGCCCATCGATGGACATCAGCAAGGCGAGCAATTTCGAGCGGTTCGTTTTCGACCTGCTCGGTCGCGACGGCGCGCGAGTGAGACTGCTGTTTGGTGAACAGATCGCGACCCGCGGCCAGTTCGACCTGAGCGCGGACCCCGCGTTCAGACAACTGCGCGAACGATATGGTTTCGTCAGCGGCACCAGCACTCATGCAGACCGGCTGGCGACGATTCGCAGCACGTTCGAAAGCTCCAGGATCATCATCGACACCCACACGGCAGATGGTGTCAAGGTCGCCCGCGAGAACCTGGCGCCGGGCGTTCCGATGATCGTCCTGGAGACCGCGTTGCCAATCAAGTTCGCTGCAACGATTGTCGAGGCGCTCGGCCGCGAACCCGATCGGCCTTCGGCAATGATCGGCATCGAAGAATTGCCGCGCCGGGTCACCCTTCTTCCAGCTGACGTGCAACAGATCAAGGGTTTCATCGCAACCCACTGCGCATGAAGGTCGTCGGCTTTGCAGGTTACTCGGGCTCTGGCAAGACCACGCTGGTCGAGGCGCTGATCCCTGCGCTCAAATTCCGCGGCCTGCGGGTCTCGGTGATCAAGCATGCGCACCACAAGTTCGACATAGACCATCCCGGCAAGGACACGTACCGGCATCGCGAAGCGGGCGCGTTCGAGGTGGTGGTCGCCTCCAGCAAGCGACTCGCGCTGATCCGCGAATTCGAGCGGCCGGCGGAACTCACGGTGCATCACCTCATCTCGGAGCTTTATGACGGCGTCGATTGGGTGCTGGTCGAGGGCTTCAAGCACAGCAACCTCCTCAAGGTCGAGATCTGGCGCGCGGGCGCTGCCAATCCGGCGCGCTACCCCGATGACGATTTCATTGCAGCCATTGCGACCGACACCCCGGGGCAACTGCCCCAGGCGACCCTGAGACCGGTGCTGGATCTGAATCATCCCGATTCGGTGGCCCAGTGGCTCGTTGACAATGGTGATCGCTTCGAATATGACCCGGAGAACTACGGATGAACGGCACACGTCCTGCCCTGAGGCCGCTCGACGACGCCCTCGCCGAGTTGCTGGGTCATGCGCGTCTGCTGGAAGGCGAAGAAACCGTTTCCACCTTCGACGCCGATTCGCGCGTGCTTGCGCGGGACCTGGTCTCCGCGCTGCAGGTCCCGCCACAAGACAACAGCGCAATGGATGGTTACGCCGTGCGGCTGGCCGAAATGGCAGACGAGGGTGTTGTGCTTCCCGTGAGCCAACGCATCGCCGCCGGCAACGCCGCGCTTCCGCTCGTGCCCGGCTCGGTGGCGCGCATTTTCACCGGTGCGCCTGTGCCGCCAGGTGCCGATGCAATCGTCATGCAGGAAGACACCGAGGCGGCGGGCGATCAGCAGGTGCGCATCATGCGAGTGCCGGCGGCTGGTCAATGGATTCGCCGCAGCGGTGAAGATGTGTCTCGCGGCTCGGTCGTGCTTTCGGCGGGCCAGCGGTTGTCCGCTGCATCACTGGGTTTGGCGGCTGGTATCGGAATGCACCAGTTGCCGGTTTCGCGCCGGCCCCGCGTGGCGCTCTTCTCCACGGGCGATGAACTTGTCATGCCCGGAACCATCGCTCCCGAGGCGATGAAGCCTGGCACCATCTACAACTCCAACCGGTTCTTCCTCAACGCACTCCTGCGCAGGCTGGGATGCGAACTGACCGATATGGGCATCGTGCCTGACCGGCGCGATGCGACGATTGCAGCACTGCAGGAGGCATCGCGAGCACATGACCTGATTCTCACGAGCGGTGGCGTGTCGGTAGGCGAAGAAGACCACATCAAGCCAGCCGTCGAGGCGCTGGGCACCCTGGATCTCTGGCAGATCGCCATCAAGCCGGGAAAGCCGTTCGCCTACGGCAAGATCGGCGCTGCGCATTTCATGGGCTTGCCCGGTAACCCGGTGTCGAGCTTTGTCACGTTCGTGCTGCTCGTGCGTCCGTTCCTGCTCAAGCTGCAGGGAGCCACGCAGATTGCGGCCCGGCCGGTCATGGTTCCTGCGCATTTCAACTGGCCACGTGCCGACAGGCGACGCGAGTTCCTTCGAGCACGCCGCAATGAGGCGGGCGGTCTGGACCTGTTTCCCAATCAAAGTTCAGGCGTTCTCACCTCAGTCGCCTGGGGCGACGGCCTGGTTGACGTTGCTCCCGGTCGCACCATCGCCCCTGGCGATCTGGTGGGCTTCCTGCCGTTTTCGGACTTGCTGACATGAAGCTCACGGTGCGCTATTTCGCGTCGATCCGTGAGGCCGTGGGAAAGGGCAGCGAGATCGTTGAGACCGATGTCCGAAGCGTCGATGCCCTGCGGGAGTTGCTAATCGCGCGCAGCGATGCCTATGCGCAAAGCCTGGGGCACGGCAAGGCGGTGCGCGTCGCACTGGACAAGGTCATGGCCGGCGGCTCGGCTGCGTTGCATGAGGGTTGCGAAGTAGCGTTCTTCCCACCCGTCACCGGAGGCTGACCGTGACCGGGCGCGTCTCAATCCAGACGGACGATTTCAACCTTGCCGATGAAGTCGCTGCGCTTCGTGCGGGCGACAGGCGAGTGGGTGCCGTTTGCAGCTTTATCGGCACTGTCCGGGATCGCAATGACGGCGACAGCGTCAGGTCGATGGAACTGGAGCATTACCCGGGAATGACCGAGCAGGCCATAGAAGCCATGATCGATGAAGCGCATCGTCGTTTCAGCATCTTCGGGGCGCGGGTGGTCCACCGTGTCGGCCTGCTGGCGCCGCTCGACCAGATCGTGCTGGTGGCCGTCACATCCGCGCACCGCGGCGAAAGCTTCAGGGCCTGCGAATTCCTGATGGATTACCTGAAGACCCAGGCGCCTTTCTGGAAGAAAGAGCAGACCCCCGACGGCGCACGCTGGGTCGATGCTCGGGTTGCAGACGATGCGGCGCTGGCCCGATGGGGCATCGACAAACCCAACGCCTGAACGCACGGATCGACGTCCCCCCGCGGCGGCCTATTGCCGCTCGGGCGGCACGAATGCAGCCCGTGCATCGCTCTCGAGTTCGCCATTGAGCAGGTGCAGCAGTTCGATCAACTGCTCCTGCTGCTCCCTGTTCAGGGGTGCCACCAGCCGTTTGTAGGCCTTTTCAGCAGGCTTTTGCGCCTGGGCCAGCATTTCCTGCCCGGCCGGCGTCAAGGCGACGGACACATTTCGCCGGTTGTCAGGAGCGTACGCGCGGTCGACGAACCCGCGCGTCTCCAGGCCCCGCAAGACGCGCAACACAGTCACCTTGTCGAAACCCAGCGCACGGGCCAGACTCGATTGGCCCAGCCCTGGGTGGGACTTCAGGACTGTGAGCACGCCGAATTGAGCGGGCGTCAACCCCAGTTCCCGACACTCGTCCTCGAATACCGCCGCTGATATCTGATGTGCTCGCCGGAGCAGGAATCCCGGCCGGGTGTAAAGGCGCGAGAGCGTCGCGTTGGGTTTGGCGGAGCTGGACAAGGTTGTAGCGAAAGAGGAAAGATATGACCGGACTGCAACTCAGCCGGACATGGTTAGCATACAAACCTTACGCGGAAAGGCAATCCCTTTCGAACAAGGGAGCCTGGGTTTCCTAGTTGAGGTAGCGCGGCTTCCTGGGCGATTGCTCGTCTTCCGCCGCAGCCGTTTCCGGGGCCGCGACCGGGTTGCCAAAGGGCTCGCGCCATTGCGAACGGGCCAGGGCCTGTTCCAGCAGGTGCATCAGACCCTGCATCAGCTTGGGTTCCATCTCCATCTGGAAGCTGCGCGGTGTCTGCACATTGGGCGTGCGCTCGTTGAAACTCAGCCGAAGTCGGCCGTTGGGCAGTGGCGATGCTTCGACGTCGGTCACGAGCAGCGGCTCCTCCCCGAGGGGAAGCTGTGCCTGCTGTTCCTTGTAGGGAGTGTCGAAGTCTGCGTCTTTCAGGAATTCTTCCTTGCGGAAATCAGTGAGCATCTGCTTGAGGCCCTCGTCCGCTGTTTCCAGGGAGGTGCCTGCAGATTCGAGCTTGAGGAGGTGACTGGTCAACAGCTTGGTCAGGAGCGGCCAGAGTCCCAGCATGAGCCGGCGGGTCAACCACAGCCGCATCTCCTCGGACGCGTCGGTGTTGATTCGCGCGAGGATTCGATCCTGCTCGGCAAGATAGGTGACCGAGAGCTGATGAATCTTCATGTTGTTTGATTCTAGTCAGCCTCTGGCGCATCCGGAAGCTCGCGTGACCCTTGAAAACAGTCGCGCCGGACCTAAGCTGGGGGTCTGGAGAAAAAAGCCATGCGACTCGACAAACTCACGACCAAATTGCAGGAAGCCCTGGGCGAAGCTCAAACACTCGCCCTGGGCAACGACCACGCATACATTGAACCGGTGCACCTGCTGGTGGCCATGCTGCGCCAGGAAGACGGGCCGCGCGCGCTGCTGCAACGTGCTGGGGTGAACGTGCCCGGGCTGCTCGCCTCGGCTGAAGCGGCCCTGCACAAGCTGCCCAAGGTGCAGGGGCACGAGCAGGTTCAGGCGGGGCGCGACCTGGTGTCGTTGCTGCAGGGCGCAGAGAAAGAATCCATCAAACGCGGCGACCAGTACATAGCGGGCGAACTGGTGCTGCTGGCGCTTGCAGATACCAAGCAGGACATCGGCCGCATCGCACGCGACAACGGCCTGACCCGCAAGTCGCTCGAATCGGCAGTGGACGCCGTACGCGGCGGCCAGAGCGTCAACAGCCCCGAAGCCGAGGGCCAGCGGGAAGCCCTTAAGAAATACTGCATGGATCTCACCGAGCGCGCCCGCATGGGCAAGCTCGATCCGGTGATCGGTCGTGACGATGAAATTCGCCGCGCCATCCAGGTGCTGCAGCGCCGCACCAAGAACAATCCCGTACTGATCGGCGAACCCGGCGTCGGCAAGACCGCCATCGTCGAGGGCCTGGCCCAACGAATCATCGCGGGCGAGGTTCCGGAGTCGCTGAAGAACAAGCGCGTGCTGTCACTTGACATGGCGGCCCTGCTCGCGGGCGCGAAGTTCAGGGGCGAGTTCGAAGAGCGGCTGAAGACGGTGCTGAGCGAATTGGCCAAGGATGAAGGCCAGACGATCGTTTTCATCGACGAGCTGCACACCATGGTCGGCGCAGGCAAGGCCGAAGGCGCCATGGATGCGGGCAACATGCTCAAGCCGGCACTTGCGCGTGGCGAGCTGCACTGCGTTGGGGCCACGACGCTGGCCGAGTACCGCAAGTACATTGAAAAAGATGCAGCGCTTGAGCGACGCTTCCAGAAGATCCTGGTGGGCGAGCCGACCGTCGAGGCGACCATCGCCATCTTGCGCGGCCTGCAGGAAAAGTACGAAGTGCATCACGGCGTGGAAATCACCGACCCGGCGATCGTCGCTGCGGCGGAGCTTTCGCACCGCTACATCACCGACCGATTCCTGCCTGACAAGGCCATCGACCTGATCGATGAGGCAGCCTCCAAGATCAAGATTGAACTCGACTCCAAGCCCGAGGTCATGGACAAACTGGACCGGCGCCTGATTCAGTTGCAGATCGAGCGTGAAGCCGTGAAGCGCGAGAAGGACGATGCGTCCAAAAAGCGGCTCGGCCTCATCAAGGACGAGATCGAACGCCTGCAAAAGGAGATCGCCGATCTCGATGAAATCTGGAAGGCCGAGAAGGCCACGGCACAAGGCTCGGCCCAGGTGAAGGAAGAGATCGAGCAGCTGCGCCGCGAGATCGAAGAGCAGACGCGCAAGGGCGATTTCAACAAGGTTGCCGAGCTGCAATACGGTCGTCTGCCTGAGCTGGAAAACAAGCTGAAAGCGGCTCAGGCAGCTGAAGCCGGCAAGGCGAAGAATGCGAAGGACGGAGGCCGTCCGCAGTTGCTGCGCACGATGGTTGGTGCAGAGGAGATCGCCGAAGTTGTTGCGCGTGCCACCGGAATCCCGGTCTCCAAGCTGATGCAGGGCGAGCGCGAGAAGCTGCTCAAGATGGAAGAGCGACTGCACCAGCGCGTCATCGGACAGGACGAGGCGATCAGCGCAGTGGCCAACGCCATTCGCCGTTCACGTTCGGGCTTGTCGGATCCGAATCGGCCCACGGGTTCGTTCCTGTTCCTGGGGCCGACCGGCGTGGGCAAGACCGAGTTGAGCAAGGCGCTCGCGAACTTCCTCTTCGACAGCGAAGAGCACATGATCCGCATCGACATGAGCGAGTTCATGGAAAAGCACTCGGTCGCGCGTCTGATCGGCGCGCCGCCCGGCTATGTGGGCTACGAAGAAGGCGGCTATCTGACCGAAGCCGTCCGCCGCAAGCCCTACAGCGTCATCCTGCTCGATGAAGTCGAGAAGGCGCATCCGGACGTTTTCAACGTGCTGCTGCAAGTGCTCGACGATGGCCGTCTCACCGATGGCCACGGACGCACCGTGGACTTCAAGAACGCCGTAATCGTGATGACGAGCAACATCGGCTCGCACATGATCCAGGCGATGGTCGGCAAGTCGTATGAGGAAGTGAAGGACGCAGTGTGGGATGAGCTCAAGAATCACTTCCGCCCCGAGTTCCTGAACCGCATCGACGAGACAGTGGTGTTTCACGCGCTTGACGCGAAGCACATCGCCAGGATTGCGGGAATCCAGCTCAAGACGCTGGAGCAGCGGATGGCGAAGATGGACCTGTACCTGGAGGTTTCGCCGGCTGCGCTGGAGGAACTCGCCAAAGTTGGATTCGATCCGGTGTTCGGTGCGCGGCCGCTCAAGCGGGCGATCCAGCAGCGCATCGAAAACCCGTTGTCCAAGCTGATCCTGGAAGGGCGCTTCCCGCCCAAGAGCACGATTCCGGTCGAGGTTGACCCTGTGCGCGAGCCTGGGGTATTCAAATTCGGGAATGCCGTGCCTGCGCAGGGTGAAGAAGCGACAGCGACAGCGTGATCAGAACACCACCACCGACCGGATCGACTCCCCGGACTTCATCAGGTCGAACCCCTTGTTGATGTCTTCGAGCTTCAAGGTGTGCGTGATGAGGTCGTCGATGTTCAGCTTGCCTTCCATGTACCAGTCGACGATTTTCGGCACGTCGGTGCGGCCCCTGGCACCGCCAAAGGCCGAGC
>JBKJKT010000179.1:0-22349 GCA_046597415.1 Ramlibacter sp. | reverse complement strand
CGAATATCAACATGCGCGACCCCACGATCTACCGGATCCGGCGCGCCGAGCACCACAACACCGGCGACAAGTGGTGCATCTATCCGATGTTCACCTATGCACACCCGATCGAGGATGCGCTGGAGAACATCACCCATAGCATCTGCACGCTGGAATTCGAAGACCAGCGCCCGTTCTATGACTGGCTGCTGGACCGCCTGGGCGAAGGCGGCCTCACAAACCAGCCGCACCCGCGCCAATACGAATTCGCGCGGCTGAACCTGACCTATGTGATCACCAGCAAACGCAAGTTGAAGGCGCTGGTCGATGAGAAGCATGTGACCGGTTGGGACGACCCGCGCATGCCCACCATCGTGGGCCTTCGGCGCCGTGGGTACACGCCCGAAAGCATCCAGCTGTTTGCAGAACGCATCGGTGTGACCAAGAGCGATAGCTGGATCGACTACAGCACGCTGGAGGCAGCGCTGCGCGACGACCTGGACCCGAAGGCGGCCAGGGCGATGGCGGTGCTTGATCCGTTGAAGTTGGTGATCACGAACTGGGGTGAAGTGATGGGAAGCGATGACTTCCTCGATCAGTGCTCTGCGCCGGTGCATCCGCACGATCCGGCAAGAGGCCGGCGCGAATTCAAGTTCGGCAAGGAATTGTGGATCGAGCGCACCGATTATGAAGAAGTGCCGCCCAAGGGTTACAACCGCCTGTATCCGGGCAACAAGGTGCGGATGAAGTATGGGCATGTGATCGTCTGCACCGGCGCGACGAAAGATGCGAGTGGCAAAGTGATTGAAGTGCAGGCCGAGCTGGTGCAGGACACGAAGAGCGGCACGCCGGGCAGTGATGCGGTGAAGGTGAAGGGCGTGATCACCTGGGTGGCTTCGGCCGATGCGGTGAAGACGGAAGTGCGGTTGTATGACCGGCTGTTTTCAGTGCCGCAACCGGATACGTCGAGCGGGAAGGACTACCACGAGGAACTGAACCCGGAATCGTTGAAGGTCGTGACGGCGTTTGTGGAGCCTTCATTGAAATCCGCGAAACCCGATGAGAAGTTTCAGTTTGAGAGGCATGGGTATTTTGTGGCGGATTTGAAGGACCACGTCCAGGGTGCGCCTGTCTTCAACAGGGGGGCCGGGATGAAGGATGGTTGGGGGAAGTAGATTCGAGGGAATCGGATGCCACGCCATTATTCAAAAAACTCCTCATCAAGTTTCTTGATCTGGATGGTTTCCTCCACCCGGCAGCCGATATCGAACTTGATCATCAGACGGGTGAGAAACGGGCCATCGATGAGGACGATCCGCTTGCTAAGCAGCTCGGCCGTCTCGCGAGCCGATGAAGAAAAGCCTGACGTGGTCACGAACAAACCCTTGGTCGCTTTAAAGCGATCCAGCGAACCGAAGAAGTCGCGGATTTCGCCAGATGACACCTTGCTGTCGGTGTAGCGTTTTGCCTGAACGTAGATTCTGTCGAGCCCCAGCGCATCCTGGTCAATGACACCGTCCACACCGCCATCCCCGCTCTTTCCGAGAGCTTTCCCCGCCTCCAAAGCAGAACCGCCGTATCCCATCGCAGTGAGCAACTGCACAACCAATCGTTCGAAGAAATCTGGCGGCGACGCAAGGATTTTGGCCAGCAAATCGGCGGCGAGCGACTCTTCCAGTTCAGCATGCGCAGATCGGATGACCTCGTCTGGGGTTAAGTCTTTAAGGTTTGCCTGCTCCGGTTGCGCCGCCGGCGTATTTGGGCTACTCGCATTCCGAAATGCCATGAATTCTGGATAGGCTTCGAGGAACTTGATCGTGATCCGCGTTGGGGGTGCAGCCAACACCTGTCTGCCCCTCTCATTTGCTTCAAAGTAACCCCGCCGCGTCAGCGTGATCAATCCGGCTTTGCCTAGATAGCTCTTTGCCCAGTTGACTCGGTTCGCGAATGTCGTCTGCTTTCCCGAAGGCAATAGTTCCGACATTTCAGATTCAGTCAGGCCGAACTCGACCCCCAGCTTTGGAACGACCTCCGAAGTCTTGACTTCGCGATCGGCGGATGCGCGAAGAACCGGAAGCATAAGTGTCTGAAAATCAGGTATGGCCATGAGGTGGATCCTACCCAGTTCGTTGGCGCGGAGCACGTGAAAACTTGCGATCCGCGATGGGCTTCGAGCGGACAGATCGGAAACTCACACGGGCTTGGTCGCCCGCATCACCGCCCGCTCCTCCTTCCGCAGCCGAACCTTCACTCCCTTCATCAATTCCTCGATCCCCACCTCAAGTCCGTCTGCCAACTTGAACAGCGCAGTCAGCGAAGGCTGATTCTGCGCAATCTCGATCTTCCCCAAAAACGTGCGACTTACCCCGCTGCGATAGGCCAACTCGTCTTGAGAAATCTGCAACACGCCTCGGCGGCCTTTGACTTCGGCCGCGAATGCCTTGAGCAGCAGTGGGTTCTGTGTGGTGCGCATTCCTCACTGTTCCCGCGCAGCACCATTTATGCACCCGTATATATGGTACAAAGTACGTCAGATAGGAGGCTGAATGAAATCAACGTATTTCGAGCTGGGCGATGTGCTGCAAATTCGGATTGGCGAGAAGCCCGTAGCACGCGAGGTATCGCAAAACCAGGACGTACACATTTCCTATGCTGAGGACGGCACAGTGGTCGAGGTCGTCCTACTGAACGCCGCAGCGCAGGGGTGGTGGCCGCTACGAGTGAAGCTGCCCGCGCTCAAAAAATCCCGGGCGCCGCGCCTGCGTCGAATCGTCGCTCAGCTCTTCTCGTTGCTGCAAGACTGCATCTGTGAGCGCGGACGCCGCGGCACAAACAGTGGAGCAATCGACTAATGACCAAGGCAGAATAATCGACATTGAAGCCCACCCCAGCATTCGCGACGGAACAAGCCGAGCGCTCTTACTGGGAAAAGCACAACTCCACCCCACACCTCGACTGGTCCAAAGCTCAAACAGTCACTCTTCCCAATCTCAAACCCAACTTAGTTGGTAGCTAAATCGTGCTTCGCGGGCAAGCCGGCCACAACGGTGTTCTCGGCAATCTGCCGTGTGGACATCTCGGCCAGCGCGGTGAAGATCAGCTCGGCCTCGGTCATGTGGTCACGCAAGTTGTGGCTCTTCAGGCCCTTGATCTTCTTGTGGTCCTTGACGCTGACATCAGTGAGCCGCTGCCTGCCATCGCCTGCCGGCATCTTCAACTGGTGACAGCTTGTCACCAGTTGGCTGCCCTCTTTTCTCAGCCGGCGCTTGAGCTGGTTCCAGTACTTGCGGGCCGTCAGATCATCTGCCTGCTGGGTCAGCACCTGCACCACGTCCACGACCGAAAACCACCAGGTCTCGGTGGCTTCGTCATAAACGCGCCGGATGTCCTGGCCATCAAACTGAGTCGGAAATATCTTCATTAACAGATTCCATCAAGGCCGATTTAGCGCAATGCGCGATCGTACTGGTAGTAGAACGGACAGCAAAGTGGGTGGCAACACCATCGACGACGGCAGCGCGCAGTGCCGACTTTCTGCGCTTCGCCAATAGAATCCCAGTCATCAAAAATCTATCCAAGCGCGCGACAACGAAGCGCCGAACATGACTCCATGACTCTTTCGAATCCATCGGGCGCCGCGACGGACAAAGCAATTCGGGCGCTGTTGATTCGCCACCAGTGCCCCACCCCGTTTCATGCCGTGCGCGCGCTCTTCATGGGCGATATCGCCAGCCCGCGCTTGAACGTTTCTCCGCTGGATGCTCTCGCCCGAATCTGGGGTGGCGAGTTGCCCGAGTTCGATTCCGAAGAAGACCTGCAGGAAGTGGTCAATACGCTTGTGCAGGGCCTCTGGAATCGGCTTGGCGCCCACCAGACCTCGCGCAAGCCATTTCGCTTGACGCGTTTTGAAGTGTTGCCAACGCGTCAAGCCTTGCACGACCTGGCCGTGGTGCGTGCGCAGGAAATCAAGGGATTCATCGACGGCCTGTTTGGACCTGAAGTCGAGATGCTGCTGCCCCAGAAGGCGGACGATGCCGTTTACTCCTTGCTTGAGCTGCACTCGATGTTCAGCGGCGTCACCGATCTCCTCTCCGACGCGTCTAAGCCAGCTACGCAGCACGAGCTCAAGGACCTGTTGCGCAACATTCAGAAGCTGACCATCGCCGCTGACGAACTGATCAACAAGACCGTGCTTTCATGCAAACGATCCCGTGGCCTGCAGTCGGAAGCCATGAGCGCCGTGCCGGCGCGGCGAGACATGCCATCTGGACAATCCAGGGAAGCGTCGCAGATGCCAGATCATGACGATGGCCACGAGCCCGAGTTGATCGAGTCTGCGCTGAGCCAACAAGTCACTCGCCATGGCGTGACAGTCAGCGTCCATATCTATGGTGACGGAAACGGGAAATGGATTCTCGAAATCGTCGATGGCGGGAACACCTCGCACGTGTGGGATGACCCGTTCGAGACCGATCGGGAAGCGCTGACAGAAGCGTTACGCGCCCTCGATGAGGAACCCCTGGAATTCTGGGCGCAGCCTGTGGCCGACCGACCTTTGAGCTGACACGCGAAGCGGCCGTAGAGAGCGCTTGAGGTGGATTTCTCAGCTATATACGATTGCCATATACAGCGCTTTTGAAAGCTTCGCATGTCTATTGGCACGGTCTTCATCAACAACCGCACTCAGGCCGTCCGCCTCCCACTGGACGTGCGCTTGCCTGACGGCGTGCACAAGGTAGAAGTTCGCGTCAGAGGCAGCGAACGCATCATCTCCCCTGTCGGTCAGTCCTGGGAGCGCTTCTTCATGGGTGGCCCCGCTGCCAGCGACGACTTCTTGTCTGAACGAGCCAGCCAACATCAGTCTGAGCGGGAATCTCTCTGATGCTGCACTCCCTGCTCGACACCAATATCGTCATCTACGTGTTGAAGCGTCGGCCGCAGACCATGCCCGCAGCGAGGGCCTCATGCTGTGACGAACAATGTGTCGGAATTTGCGCGTGTGCCCGCGCTGAAAGTAGAGAACTGGGTCGATCCACAACAGTAACCGGCAGCCCCGTACCCGTGAAGTCATGGATTGCGGCTCGAGCCCCCACTGCCTGGAAAAGCATTCTCATCCAGATCTCAACCCCATGATTTGGCTGAAGAAATCGGGCAGTGCCAGCCACAACCGAGCGAACAACACTGACTAGGCCAGCCAGGCCGACGCAGCAGACCACGCAGCAGTTTCCCACCGAGCAATCCGAACGGGCCTACTGGGAACAGCAGGACTCCAGCGAACATCTCCAACCGCGTCGCGGAGGACTGGGGCCGCTATTTCGGCGACGCCGCCATGGCCACCACGATCCTGGACCGCCTCGTGCACCGCTGCGCGATGCTGGAGTTCGAAAGCAAGAGCTATCGGATGAAGGAGGCCGCCGCGCGCATTGCCATCACCGCCGAACCGCATAACTCGCCCGTTCTGCCTGGAGCAGTTTGACCGCCCATTAGTGGAGCAGTTTGGGTTGGCCATCGGGGCGCCGATGAATTGAATAGACTTTCAGATAGGTGATTGAGACATTGCTTTAAGCAATAGTCGGCCACCATGAATCGTCTTGCCATCCTGGTGAAGAAAGATTCCTCATCCTCGCCGTGGCTGCTGCCGCTAACCAATTCCAGAAGACATGTCGCAGAACCTGTTACTGCTTTACGTGCCGAGGGCATATCCTTACATGCCATATTCGGCGTCCTTCGTTCTGAAGGGGCACATCGAAGCGAACTCGGCGCACAAGGTTTTTTGCACTGACCTGAATATTGAGTTCTATCGGCAATTCTGGGAAGGCGGATTTGCATCAAGGTTGCCCAGCGTCGCCAGCTTCAATCCTATGGACTTACTGAAGGTCGAGCTTCTCGCCGAATTAGGCCCGACCGCCTACGCCCAATGCAGGGAGGAAGCGTCATATGCCGATCTCACATTTTCATCGGCTCAGTGGAATGTCCTTCAGCTTGCCAATGAGGTCATTGAGTCGCATGACAAGCTCCACGTTGAAGACTTGCGCAGCCTGCCTGCAGTTGGGGAAAGTTGGTCGGCCCTCATCGATCGACAGGCGCAAACATCCGCCTCTGTATTTCTCGCTGGTATTGCGAGCGCAATCGAGCTTCAACATATTGATATCGTTGGCTTCTCGGTAACTTATGTGGAACAAATTGCACCAGCATTGCTACTGGCCTCTCTCCTGAGACGCCGGAAGCCCGGGCTAAATATCGTAATGGGCGGGGGCGCGATAACGCACATCCTCGAGACTCGGCACTTGGAGGCAGAATTCTTTGAGTACGCGGACGCTGCGATTCCCTACGAAGGTGAGCACTCTCTTCTTGAGTACCTTGACGCCCTGGACGCACGTACGGACCGAGGGAATTTGCGCAACGTCGCGACATGGGACGCGAAAAGTAACTTGCGCATCTATCAGAAAGATCTGGGTGAGCGTCCTCGAGTCGCGGCGGTACCAGACTTCGCCGAGCTACTACACCTTTATCCAACGCCCACCCCCGTCATCCCTCTACTAACCTCCAAGGGGTGCTACTGGGGGAAATGCGCCTATTGCGTCCACCATGAAGGCTACGGACAGGGCTACTTCAATTTCGATGAGACGGTTTTCAAAGAATCCGTCCGGAAGGCCGTCGCTCTTGGTTACTCATGCTTTAACTTTGTAGACGAGGCCATACCACCAAAAATGGTTAAGCGCTTCGCATCATTGTTTAGCGAAATCGCAACCGAATTTCCAGACGTCAAAGTCAGCTGGATGGCTGAAGGGAGGGCGGAGAAGAGCTTTAACGATCCTGACTTCGTCGATCGACTCAAGGAGTCGGGATGCAGGCTGCTGGTTTCCGGCATCGAGTCGGGAAGTCAGCGTGTCTCCGATTCCATGCAGAAGGGAATCGATCTTCGCATCGTTGAAGAGATGGCTCAGAAGTGTCGTCTTAGCGGTATCGGTGTCGGGTGGATGTTCTTCGTGGGATTCCCAGGCGAAACTCGAGAAGAGGCAGACGAGACATTCAAGTTCATCAGCCGGAACATGGATAGTCTGCTATTTGCCAGCGTGGGTGCCTTTCAGCTTAAACGGGGGTCACCGCTGTTCAAGGACCCAGGCCGATGGAACATCGCCATAGTCGATGCCAAATCGGGCGAAAGAATTGGCTTCGACTACCTGGACTCATCCGACAAGCTCAGGACGAAATCCGACTCGCGTCAGCTCCTTCGCGAATTGCTGGAGCAGCACACGGATCTGCGACCGCTTATGACCACGATCCCGGACCGAACTGCAGCTTTTTTTATGTCTGATCACGAGATGGGAAAGCTTGACCTGGACTTCGAGCTCACCTTCAAGCGGGATGAAGGTGAGATCGTCACCTATATGCCGTTCAGGAAGCGCTGCAAGGTGGCGGGAGCTGCGGTAGGCAATCGAAGCACAGGGAGCGCGAATGCCAGCCCGGTGGCCGAGGCGCTGCAGTGAGTGGCTGCGAATTCGAGACGGTTTGGCGCGACGACGACTTGCTCGAAAAGGGCTCGATGATTGGCCGCTGCATCGAGCGGTCTGGCTTCGCTCACGTGCCTAACTTCCTCACGGGCAGCGAACTCGATGTGCTGCGGGACGCATTCGATTCGAGTGGATCAGACGAGAAATCGAAAGTCGTACGGTGGTTTGGCAGACCGAAACTGCCAAGCAGCACGATCTCAAAATTGCGACGCCTTCATGAGGTGTCTTTACCGGGAACCCGTTTGGCGACAGTGGGAGCGTTCTACTTTCGTGTGAACGCTGACTCGGAATGCGCCAGCGTCGACTTCCCATGGCATGTGGACCATGAATCCTGGTACCTATATGGAGAGCACCGTCGGTATCTCAACATTTGGCTC
The DNA here is from genome assembly GCA_046597415.1 of Ramlibacter sp. Lineage (GTDB taxonomy): Bacteria > Pseudomonadota > Gammaproteobacteria > Burkholderiales > Burkholderiaceae_C > Ramlibacter. Next base: position 14,479 of record JBKJKT010000179.1, on the reverse strand, counting down.
GCGGTCGAAAAGACTGACCCCGGCGCTGCAAATCTGAAAGTCATTCCACATGACACCCTGCGTCAGGCTGACGCGCAAATTGCCAACCTCGTTGAAGGGCACGGCGCCATCCGGGTCGCCTCCGGACGTATCACGTTCGACGCAATGTCGCGCAGCCTCGACCTAGGATTCGACTTGGACGAGCTATCGGTGACCCCTCAGATGCGACCGGGCGACGCGCTCGTACTCAGAGGAGACGTCTTGCATCGCACTCAAGATCGGCTGGGAGACAGAACAGCGTTATCACTCAGGTGTGTGGCTCTTGATCATGTAATCGACGTTTCGCACTACTACCCGTCGAGCCGTGCCCATATCACCGGCCTTCTCGCCGAGGTGCGGCCTTACGCCGCAAACGCGTTTCTGTTTCAAAAGGAAGGTGCGACAAGACTGTCCATCGAAGAGTTGTTTCACTCGGCGAAAAAACTCGCGGCGCAGGCCGTCAACGGAACTACGCATCTGGAGTTTCGCGAGTTTCTGTGGAATTACCAAACTTCGCTACGCGGTCAGCTAGTGCAAACTGAATAGCGATGCAAAGTTCTTCCGCCGCGGCAAGTACGTGGCGGTAGAAAGCGGTGCCCACCCGCATAGTGGGTTTTATTTGGAGGAAAAAGTATGGATTTCGTTTCCAAGGAAAAAGCAAATTCCGCTCCTGAACAGGATCAGGTCGAGGAAATTATCGAGCTCGGTGAAGACACACTTGAGTTCATCTCTGGCGCTCGATTGATGGTTTGCGACACTGAAGGCGCAAGGTAATTGATGGGGGAAACTTCTCACGGATTGCTCTGCGTCGAGTTTCCCCGTTCGATTCAAACTTACCTATCACTCGATGAATATGCTGGCAAACAGAAAGCGAGTATCTGCATTTATTTCGTGTGAACGGATAGGCTTGGCGCGCCCCGAGCCGGAAGATGCGCGAGCGGTCTATGAGGCCGTGGTCGAGTCGATCGATGCATTGCGCGAGTTCCCGTCTTCGCAGCCTTGGGCCCTCGCAGCGCCTTCTTTCGAGTCCAGCCTCGCCTTCTGCAAGGCGGCGGCCGAAAACCACGAAAAGGGAACCGACTTCCCATATCTGATTTGGAAAACGTCGGACAGCCCGAAGAAGACGCTCGTGGGCTGCTGTGGCCTGCACCGGCCTTCTTGGAAAGCGCCATCGTTCGAGCTAGGCTATTGGTGTCGCACATCGATGGCTCGTACCGGATTTGCTACGGAAGCAGTGAGCGGACTGATCGCCTACGCGCGCGACGCGCTCGACGCAAAGCGAATATCCGCATTCATCGACTCAAGGAACCTCGCTTCGCAGCGCGTGGCGCAGAAAAATGCGATGGTGCTGGAGGGCGAGTTGCGCAATTACTGGGTCGATCCGGATCTCAGTCTGTCTGCTGCGTTGGTATACAGCGTCGTATCGACGGACCCAAGACCCGGCACCTTAACTAAATGAGTAGGCTGGCTACTTCTGTCGCACCGAACCCAGTGGTGCAGTGTGACTCAGAGATCTTCGATCAAATGCTCCGTGCCACGGGGAGAATTCTCCCACGCGCACCCGGTCATGGAGCGTCGCTCGCCGCTCCACACCGATTTCGCTTCGCAGTGCCGCACGTGGGCCGAAGTGCGTCGGTCAGACATTTTTCAGAAGAACCGATCGCCGCCATTGACTTGCAAGTTGCACTGCGCCCGGCCTTCGAGTGCGACGACAACGGACACTGCTCGATTCCATCGGCCGGCAATCTTCAGGGTATTGAAGCGGTTGCGTTCTCGAGTTCAGGAAACGCCGTTGCCGCTCTCACACCCGGCAGAGACTGGCAGTCGCACTGCCCCAGAGCCGATGAGGTAGGCCGTGGAACCTTCAATCAGTTTCAAGGCAAGCACTGGACCGTGTTGCTCTTCGCCGATCCACGGCCCTATATCGAGCGCTACGGTGCACGAGCGCTTCGACACCTACTCGTTGAAAGTGGCCTCGTGAGCGGGCACCTCAGTCAGCTTGCTTCTGCCTCCGGTTTTGTGAGTTGCATCGCTGGTGGATTCGATGACCTCACCTTCCGATTATTTCTCAAGGCCGTTTCGAGCCAGCTCGTCCCAATGTCGTTGTGTGTCGTAGGTAAGGCGCGCTGACAATGCTACGCCTGTGTTCCACCGATAGAAATTTGATCCTCGAAACAGATTACAAGTGTTCGCGGCTATTGAAGTTGAAGCAGCCACTTGACGTGGAGCTGCCGGAAATACAGGCCGACAAAAACAGCCAAGTCTGGACCGACGCATCTCTTTCTTTTAGAAGAAAGGGGGCTGAGCGTGCTATCAGCGCGCTTTGCTTGAACGACCTTCCTGGCTTCTGCACTTTCATTTCATGTCCGGACGGCATGGCTGCGGGCTTCCCAGTTCTGGTTTGGGGTGACTTCGTGGTGGTCTTTCCTAAGCGCGGTCTTCTGGGCGCATGCGTGGAGTGTGAGTTGGCTCTGCTGAAACGCGCTCTTTCAGGTTTCGCGAAAGCTTGCGAACTGCACCTGCACCTGTTGAATACCGAGGTGCAAAAAAGCCGCGGTATCGTCTACGCGGAACATTTGCTCTTCCAGCGGGAGTTCGGATTCGGCTCGTCCAACGACTCTGAGCTGCTAGTCGGAGATGCGCGGATTGGCGAGCTTATGGTCCGCGTCATTCCCGTTTTCGCTTGCCCGGCACATAAGGCGAGCAATCTTGCCCATTCGCGGTCGTTAGATCCAGACGTACGGGTAAACCACCTGTCACTCCCGGGGTTTTTTGTTGCCGAAGCAACGGTCACGAATGGAACAGAGGTAGGGCAAGGCGGTGCCGTGGACACGGAGGGATCCATGGCCGCAGTTCGAGCGCGATACGAAGCAATCGAGCGTCTAACAATTCGTAGCTTGCAAGGCCAGGTCGGAGGTATTGCGAATGATGCAATTGATACTCCTGCCTGGATCAAGAACTTCCATTCGGCACGTTCGAGCGAATCAGTAATCACCACCCGTACAAACGTGGGTTTCGCCGCGCACACTAACTTCGGCACGGCGAGATTTTCAGCTCTTTGCGAACTGCTCGAAAGGAAGATCGCGCCGCATGCTTATGCCCACAAGCGCGCGTTCAGAATCGACGAGCGATGCTGGGTTGACGAGACCCTCCTTGCGAGATTGGCGCGAGCGGGACTCGCCGCTCGCTTGTACATCTGTGAGAACGGCTTTGCACCCACCGTCATTGCATTCACTCATGACGCGAAGGGTCGCGGATCGTCTGCTACAGCGACTTCCCCATCTATCAGTTCTTGCGTGCAATCCGCGGTCTTGAATGCGCTGGGTATGTACATCGCGCGCTCGAATTCGCAGTCGCTTCTCGAACTGCGCCAGGCATGGTGCTGGGATCTGCAAATTGAAGAGCCGGGGCTTGATCAGTTTGGCTTCAGGATTGACAGGATTCTGAGCACATTGCGCCCTGTTTTTTATGTCGCACCCGACCACCTGGTCGATAGGTTCCTATGTCCGGTCTCTGTGGTCGCATGCCATTCGGAGCTTGGAGGTTACTCGTACAGACACGGTGAAGTTCCCGAATCCTTCTGGACCGATTTCTCGGCAGAGGCGCGCGCTCTGATGCTGAATGAAGGCGCAATGATTTCGCTCTCTTCAGCGACTTGAAGATCCGATCGTGCGCCAAGATACACAATCAATCTTCAGAGCCCAGGTCGTCGACAGACAGCGCGCGACCGCCTTGGGCGAAATACTGTTGAGTCAGGGTGCAAGCACGAAGATCCTGACTATGCTGTTCGCCAGCATTGCGATGGCGATCATCGCGTTCATGATGCTGGCGAGCATTACTCGCAAGGCTGTCGTCGCAGGAGTCCTAACCCCCAGCGCGGGGCTGATACGGGTCTTCCCTTCCCAATCAGGCGTCGTCGTCCGACAACGGGTGAAAGAAGGCCAGCTGGTGAGTGCGGGTGAGGAAATAGCACTGCTATCGAGCGATCGGGGGTCGGCGGATGCCAGCGAAACCCGCAAAGCCGTTTCTGCTCTGATTGAGGCGCGCCGAAAAAGCCTGCTTGTCGATCAAATGCACCAGCAGCGGCAAAACGAGGAACGGCTGAGAGCCGCGCGGCGTAAGGCGAGTGATCTGCAGGTTGAACTGACACGCATCGACCAACAAATGTCCGTGCAAGGCCAGCGAATTGAAATGGCTAATGAGGCGCTAGCACGCTTCCAGAATCTTCAAAGCTCAAACTTTGTCTCATCAGCGCAAGTGGACACCTATCGGGCGGGCGTCTTGGACCAACGACAGCGGCTCGGTGATCTCGCACGTGTAAGGGCTGGCATCGAGCGGGATATCTCTGCCGCGACCAGCGCGTCCCGCGAGATCGAGTTGCAGATAGTACGCGACGAGGAATCCGGCAAGCGGGCAGAGTCGTCGGCCGCCCAAGACTTGACAGAGAACGAAGCCAAGCGCGAATCAGGTATCCGCGCGCCGGCAGATGGCGTTGTGGCGTCGTTGAACGTTGTACTGGGGCAAGCGGTGCAGGAGAACCAGCCAATTGCGTCTCTTGTTCCAACCGATTCTCCTCTTGAGGCAGAACTGTACGTCCCTTCGAGATCGATCGGCTTTCTCAAGCCGGGGATGAAGGTGATGATGCGATACGAAGCCTTCCCATATCAAAAATTCGGGCAGTTCGAGGGCACGGTTCGAGATATTTCTATAGCAAGCTTGAGGCCCGAAGAGCTTGTTGCAGGGTTGAGGCCTGTCAAGGACACAGAGCCTGTTTACCGCGTGAGGGTCTTTTTGAATGAGCAGGTCATGCGCGCTTACGGTGTGCTGCAGCCTTTGCGGGCAGGCATGTTGCTGGAAGCGAGCGTGTTGATCGAGAAGCGACGGCTCTATCAATGGGTGCTTGATCCGCTTTCTTCGTTGATGGAGCGAGTTTGACATGCTGAACAATCCCTCCTCGACCTTCTGGCGAACACGACGATTGCCCGTCTTGCTTCAAAGCGAATCGTCTGAGTGCGGTTTGGCGTGCCTGGCAATGATCTCCGCTTACTGGGGGCATCGCATAAGCATTTCCGAAATCAGGCGCAAGTTCTCCGTTTCGCTGAAAGGGACGACGCTCAAGTCCCTAGTGTCGATGGCGAGTGCGCTAGATCTTCGAACACGGCCAGTGAGCGCGCCGCTCGGAAAGCTTCACAACCTGTCGCTACCCTGCATCCTGCATTGGGACTTGAATCACTTCGTCATTCTGAAGTCGGTTGGAAGCAAGGGAGTGACCATTCACGATCCCGTCTCGGGAGAAAGATGCCTTCCGTTAGAACTCGTCGGAACGCACTTCACAGGCGTCGCTCTCGAACTCTCGCCAGCGGCGGGATTTCAGCCGAAAAAGCGGCCTGAAACTTTTCCGATCCGCGCGCTTATGGGCCGAGTCACCGGGCTCAAGCGCGGTCTTGCCCAACTTCTTGTTCTGGGGATCTCGCTTCAAGTCTGCGCGCTTGTCGCGCCGTTCTACTTGCAATGGGTCGTGGACGAGGTCGTACTTGCGAGCGATCGGGACCTCATTACCGTACTAGGGACCGGATTCCTGCTGCTCTTGATAGTGCAATCTGCGATTTCCGCAGTCCGCAGTTGGGTGAGCGCAAGTCTGTCAACAAGCTTAAACTTTCAGTGGCTTGGCAATGCGTTCGCCCATCTCATGCGGCTCCCGCAGCACTTCTTCGAGAAACGCCACCTGGGTGACATCGTTTCACGATTCAACTCAATTCAGGCGATACAACAGAGCATCAGCACACAACTGGCTGAAGGCATAATCGACGGGCTTCTGGTCCTCTCAACTGCGGTGGTGATGTTTTACTACGGACCAAAACTCACGTTGGTCGCCATCGCCGCTGTTGCGATCTACGTCGCAATTCGTGTTGTCTTGTTCTCGTCGCTTCGCAATGCGAATGCAGAACGGATCATCTACTTTGCGAAGCAGCAGACGCATTTCCTGGAGTCGGCCCGCGGAGCGCAGTGCATTCGGCTCTTCGGCCGAGGCGAGGAACGACGAGTTGGTTGGGCGAACATGCTTGCAGATCAACTGAACGCCGAACTCCACATCTCACGGCTATCGATCACTACACAAACTGCCAACAGTGTCCTGTTCGGCGCAGAACGCGTGATCGTGATCTGGCTCGGCGCGTTAGCCGTCCTCGACCGCACCTTTACGGTCGGCATGCTATTGGCCTTTCTAAGCTACAAGGAGCAATTTACTCAGCGCATGGTGGCATTGATAGACAAATGCTTCGATCTACGAATGCTGCGCCTGCACGCCGAGCGCGTGGCAGATATCTTGCACACCGAGCCTGAAGTGGACAACTCTGACCCAGGGATCGACCTAGACGATATCTTGCCGAAGATTGAGTTTCGAGACGTGTCGTTTCGGTATGCGGATGCCGAGCCATACGTCATCAAGAATTTCAATATCGTGATCCCGGTTGGTCAATGTATCGCGCTTACGGGTCCTTCAGGATGCGGCAAGTCCACGCTAGTCAAATTGCTCCTTGGCCTACTCGAGCCGACGTCCGGCGAGATCTTCGTGGGCGAGAAAAAACTCTCGCAGCTTGGCGTTGGAAATTTTCGTCAGATGGTCGGGTCGGTAATGCAGGATGACACTTTATTCTCTGGATCAATTTCTGAGAACATCAGCTTCTTCGATCCCACTCCCAATCAAGAGTTGGTTGAGTTTTACGCGAAACAGGCGGCTATTCATGAAGAGATCATGAAATTTCCGATGGGGTACAACACACTCGTTGGCGATATTGGAAGCAGCTTGTCAGGCGGTCAGAGGCAACGAATTCTGCTGGCACGGGCGCTCTACAAGCAGCCCAAAATACTTGTGCTGGACGAAGCCACGAGTCATCTGGACATTGGTAACGAGCATCTTGTAAACGCTGCAGTGCAAGACATCAAACTCACAAGAGTAATTGTGGCGCACCGCCCCGAAACAATCGCCATGGCCGAGCGCGTCGTTGTCCTTGGTGCCGGCAGCGTGGTTTGCGATTCCGGGCAGCCTAGACTCGAACATGGTGCACCCCGTCCCGCTTCCCACCGAAGCGAGGCAGTGTGAATTGGGGCATGTTGGTTGCAATAGTTGTTCCCGCGAAGACGCGAAACTGGAGGCTTGTAGCCTAATGCGGAGTGCGGCCTGCGCGCGTTGTAGTAGGCCAGGAACGAGGGCAGCCAGTCTGTGCGTTCTGCGCTGTTGCTCCAGGTGCGCCCGGATGCCCACACGCAAGCAAGCTTGGATGAATCGCTCGGCCTTGCCATTTGTCTGCGGTCGATACGGCCTGGTGAAGGTGTGTTTGATGCCCAAGTCCTGACAGGTCCTGAGGACCAGCCTGGAGCGGTAGGCGCTGCCGCTGTCAGTCAACAGCCGCTTGATCGTCACGCCCAGCGCTGTAATGCGCCACGGTGGCCTGGAAGGGTTGCGGCGCTGAAGTCATGGGTTGCGGGTCGAGCCAACTACTGTCCGGTGATTTCTCCGAACAGCCCCAACTGGGGTCACACTGATGAAGGTCGCACACTGCACATCACTTTCACCCTGCGCAAGTCAGGCCAATTGATTCGTGTGATTTCTGCCAGAGACATGCACCGAAAGGAGCGAGTGATCTATGACCAAGCAAGCTAAGGCAACATTGAAGACGCCACCGAAGTTCGCAAGCGAGAAAGCCGAGCGGGCGTATTGGGAAAAACATGATTCCACCGAGCATCTGGACTGGTCCAAAGCCCGGAAGGTGACCCTGCCCAACTTGAAGCCAACGACCAAGACGATTTCATTGCGTCTGCCCCAGCATCTGCTGGACTCGATCAAGATGGCCGCGAACTCCCGCGATGTGCCCTATCAGTCATTGATCAAGGTCTGGTTGCAGGAAAAGCTGCACAGCCACTAAGCGATCGGTCGGCGCAAGCGAAATATCGCGTGGTCAGCTCGGGGCGCTCGCACTGCCGCCCGAGCGCGCCCTCTTCCTCCACACCTTCATCACCACCGGCAAAAACCAGACCACCATCGTCAAGATCGCCAACCCGAGTGCAATCGGCCTTCCCACAAACGCCGTCAAACTCCCATTCGACTTGATCATCGACGTGATGAAGTTCTCTTCCAGCATCCCACCCAGCACGACCCCCAGAATGGCTGGTGCAATCGGGAACTTGTTCTGCTCCAGAAGGTAGGCAATCACACCGGCGACCAGCATCACGCCGACTGAAAACACTGTGTTGTTGATCGCAAAAGTCCCGACGATGCAAAACAGCAAAATCAGCGGCATCAGTATTTCGCGCGGGACTTTCAGAATCTTCCGCGCGGCCTTGATGCACAAAATCCCCAGCGGCACCATGATGATGTTGGCCAGGATGAATAGCAGGAACACCGCATAAATGTTCTGCGGGTTTGTCGTGAACAACGTCGGCCCGGGGTTCATGTTCTTCATGTAGAGCACGCCGATCACGATGGCCGTGATCGAGTCGCCTGGTATGCCGAATACCAGCGCCGGTATCCACGCGCCAGCGAGCGCGCTGTTGTTCGCCGAGCCCGATTCAACGATGCCTTCGACATGCCCGGTGCCGAATTTCTCGGGCTCCTTCGAAAACTTCTTGCTCATCGCGTACGACATCCACGCCGCGATGTCCGCCCCCGCTCCCGGTAGCGCTCCGACCGCCGTCCCCAGCGTACTGCCGCGCAGTATCTGCAACGGGTATTTCTTCGCCAGTGCCCATTGGCCTGCCATCACGTTGCCAACTTTTTCGACGACCATCTCGGCCGGTGGCGATGTATCGACTACGTAGCGGATGATCTCCGAGATCGCAAACATGCCGATCATCATCGCGATCATTCCAATGCCGCCGGTCATCTCGGAATTACCAAAAGTGAAGCGTGGAAATCCCGCGGGGTTGCCCAGGCCAACACACGCAACCAACAGCCCGAGCAGCAGCGTGACGATGCCCTTGACCGGACTTGCGGAGGTAATGAACACCGCGCAGGTCAGGCCGAGCGTCACCAGCCAGAAATATTCGAACGAACTGAAGTTGAGCGCGAAGTCGGCCAGCGCCGGCGCGGCCACGATCAGCACGGCGGTTCCGAAAAGTCCGCCCACTGCCGAAAACACCAGGCTTGCGCCCAGCGCCTTCTCGGCCTCGCCCTTGCGCGTCATCGCGTAAGCCTCGTCGGTGTACGCGGCCGATGCGGGCGTGCCCGGTATTCGAAGCAGGCAGCCGGGGATGTCGCCAGAGAAGATCGCCATTGCTGTGGCCGTCACCATGCATGCGATCGCCGGGATCGGCGGCATGAAAAACGTGATCGGCACGAGCAGGGCGGTTGCCATGGTCGCCGTAAGACCGGGCACGGCGCCCACGAACAATCCATACATCGCGGCGAGCACAATCACCATCAGGGTGTACGGATCGAACACCATTGCGAACGCTTGACCGACGGCAGTGAGCATCCGGAGGTCCTACCAGGCCCAGGGCGTGAGCAGGCCCCAGGGCAGGGGCACGCGCAGCAATTTATAAAAAGCGAAGTGGATGACCAGCGTTGCCACGACCGCGACGATGAGGGCCACGCCGATTCGCACACGCAGCACAAGCAGCATCGCCATCAGGATCAGGAACGCGATGGGCATGAAACCCATCCAGTTCGACGCCGCGATGTAGAACACGATGCTGCCGATCAACACGGCAAGCGCGCCCACATGGCGCGGCGAACGCACCCAGTCTTCCAATTGCATCCAGGGCTGCTCGGCACGGTGCATCGCGCCCTTCACGATGAGCACAAGCCCTGCGATACACAACCCAACCGCAATCAGCCCGGGAAACAGCGCAGGTCCCACCTGCTGCCCCGGTATCGACGGATAGCCGCGCACCGCAAAGAGCACAGCCCCGCCCAGGGCTACAAAGAGCAGCCCGAAAATCGCGTCGTTGAATTTCACGTGGCCGTGAGCTGGTGCGTTATTTCGCGATGCCCACGGCCTTCATCGTCGCTCCGAGGTCCACGTCCGACTTCGCCATGAAGCGTGCGAAATCGTCAGGCCCGGCATAGATCACGCCAAAGCCACGGCTCGCCATGAAGTCGGTGTATTCCTTGCTGGTCGCGATCTTGCGAATAGAGGCGGCCAACTTGTCGCGCACGTCATTGGGGATGCCTTTGGGTGCGACGATGCCACGCCATGCGGCCATCTGCCAGTCGCTGCCGGTGGCGGCCTTGAGTGTGGGCACATTCGGGTACAGCCCTGATGGCTTGTCAGCCATGATGGCGAGGCTTCGCACCTTGCCAGCATCGATCAGCGAACGCGCTTCGGGCAACGAGACCGGCGCAACTTCAACGCCGCCCGCGACCATGTCCTGCAGGCCCGGTGCAGCGCCGTTGCTGGGCACCCATGGCAATGCGGCGGGGTCGATTTTCTGGTCGCGCAGGAAGCCCGCGATGGCCAGGTGCCAGATGCCGCCCTGCCCTGTTCCAGATGCCTTGAACTTGCCGGGATTCGCCTTGATTGCGCTCATCAGATCAGCCACGGTCTTGTACGGTGAATCGGCGCGAACCTGGATGCCGGCGGGGTCTGCATTGACCAGGCCGATGGGGGTGTACGAAGCGCCGGTGAGGTCGGTCAGGCCCTGCCAATGCATCATGCCGATTTCAACCGTCGCCAGGCCGATCGTGTAGCCGTCAGGGGGCGCCGAAGCAATGGCAGCATGGCCTACTACGCCGCTGCCACCGGTGCGGTTCACTACATTGACGGGCTGGCCCATGTCCTTTTCCATCAGGCTTCCGATGATGCGGGCTGTCGCATCGGTGCCTCCACCCGCGCCCCACGGAACGATGAGCGTGATCGGGCGGGCTGGATAGCCCTGCGCTATTGCGGAAACCGAGGCTCCGGCCAAGGCCAGCGCCGTGAGTGCGCCGGCAACAACGCGGCGGCGTGATGGAAATCGCATGCTAGTCTCCTCGAGTGGTTGTCATACAACCTCACCAATCTAACGCATGTGAAGGTTCGGCACTATGCGGGTGAATCCTAGGGTCGTCATACAACTTTGCCGTTCGGCGTTCAAAAAAAAGCCCAACCTGAGCGGGCATGAAGGCCAGGGCCTGTTAAGGCCCTAATGAATATCGTCCGGCTTGCGTTTGGGTGCCGGACTGAGAACCTCGTCCAGCGCTGCACGAATGCCGCCTTGCGCGTCGATACGCCGGATGACATGAACAGCCATGAATCGCCTGAACTCGCCTTCGTCATAGATCCTGAAATGCGGCTCGTACGAGTACCGTTTCGCATCGGTCCAGGCAAGGACCGCCGTCTCGTTGAAGCCGCTCGCAATATCGACGCCGAGTTCGCGGCGCGACCACAGGCATAGCTCCCACCCGTCTTTGGAACGATAACCCTCGCCCATCATCACGCGCTCGACCGCCGTGGTGAAGTTGCCATCTTGCACCGTGCCCAAAACGTTGGAGACGCAGAATTCGAGCGCCTCATCTTCAGGCGCCGTGACGATGGGCGCGGGAGCAAAGTTTTGCAGATAGGTGTCGGGCCTGGACTCCATCACCGAACTGTCGCCCAGGCGCCGAGCCGATTGCGCAGGCGTGAGCACGCACGATGAACATTCGTCGCAGATGATCGCGAGCATCTTGCCGTCCGCGCACTGCAAAGCCTGCGTCTTGAGCGACCCGCAGCGGGGGCACGCGATGCCGGGGTGAGTCATATTTACTTAATTCGGTAAAGACCCGGGATTGTGCCACTGCTTATGAGTGATAAACCGCGAAGGGGGCGAGCCAAGCCCAGAGCGCAACGCCAGCAGCAATCCAAATCAGCACGACGACGACAGCGCCCATGTGGCTGACGGGTTGAACCCCCTTCTCATGCATCCAGGCATCGGCCTTGCCCCGGCATTCCGCCAGCACCGGGGGCGGCAACATCCTGACCGCGACCCAGATCACGGCAGGCAGAAGCAGCACGTCGTCGAGGTAACCGAGCACCGGAATGAAATCAGGGATCAGGTCTATAGGACTGAGCGCATACGCAACGACGAACACGGCGAGAGCCTTAGCGGGCCATGGCGTTGCGGGGTGCTTGACCGCAAACCATAATGTGACGCCATCGCGCTTGATGCGCTGGGCCCATTGCCTGAGGTTGGCGATCAAGGGGGACGATCGGCGCGCTAACGCAAGGCGGCAAGCGTCTTGTCAAGCTGGGCCTGGAGATTCAACTCCGACATCCACTCGAGATAGCCTGCATCGCTGGGGTGCAATCCGTCGCTCGCATGAAGCTCTTTGGGTCTCTGCGCAAACGGATCCTGCGCCTTGGGCTTGTATAGATTGACGTAGGTCGCGCCGGTTCGCGTGGCCGCGTCGCGCACAAGCCCATGCAGGGTTTGCGATCGCCTTGTCATCAGCCAGGAAGCCGGCGCAAAGAAAAACGGCGCATTGCCGACGTTGCCAGGGGGCATGAGGATGACCCGTTTGCCTTTGAGCACGGCAAGATCAGCCACCGCGTCCACGCTTTGCCTGAGGTCAGCTTCGGAGGTGAGGCGAATGACATCGTTGCCACCGCCCAGGACCAGCACCGTATCGAATTTCTGGTTGTCCTGCTGCAGTTGCTGAATGAATTCGGCGTATTTTGCGCCGTCTCTGGCGCGATTCACGACGCGCAGGCCCGGACGCGATTGCGCAATCAGCCCTGCGATGCTGCGAGCCGGGGCACTTGCACCCGTGCCCACTGCCGTGCTGTCACCGATGACCAGGATGCTAGCCGTCGCGCTGGCGGGCTCTGCCTGGAATGGCTCGCTGGCTTTCGCCAACGCCCTGGCGTCGTTAACCCGCCAGACGGTGCATCCCGCTGAGACCAGCAGGGCGGCAGCGGCAAGCAGGGCCAGCGCGTAGCGGGCCTTGCGGTTGCGATCTCGGTTGCTGCGATCAGCGTTCAGACTGGAATGGATGGTTGTTCCCCTCAAACCCAATGATCTTAGGCGCGCGTTCGGCGGTGTGGTGTAGGACCGCAACGCGGCAACCAGCTGCGCCGCAACGCTACGATGACCGGATGATGCTTCATAGCCCCGCCGCCGACCGCAACAAGCAACCCATCTCAGATGCGCTTGTCTCGCTATTACCCGCCAGCGGGAACGCTCTCGAAATCGCGTCCGGCACCGGACAGCACGCAGCCTGGTTAGCGGCTGGATCATCCGGCTGGACGTGGCAACCCAGCGACCTGGATTCGAGTGGCTTCGAATCGATTGAAGGCTATGCGCGGGAAGCTCAGGTGACCAATGTGCGGGCGCCTCTCGTGCTCGACGTGACCGCCCAGACATGGCCCACAAAGGATAAGGAGTTCGCCTTTCCATTCGACGCAATCTTTTGCGCGAACATGCTTCACATTTCACCGTGGGAGACTTGCGCAGCGTTGATGCGTGGCGCTTCGCGTTACCTCACACCCGCAGGCGTGCTCGTCACGTATGGGCCGTACATAGAAGACGACGTCATGACTGCACCCGGAAATATGTCGTTCGACCAGAGCCTGCGCGAACGCAATCCGGCATTGGGAATCAGGCACTTGCAAAAGGTCGAAAGCGAAGCAGAGCGCGTCGGGCTCTTGCTTCGCCATCGAAGGGCCATGCCGGCAAACAACCTCTTGCTGGTGTTCGCGCGGCGATGACCCGAAGGGCCGTACCAGTCGCTCTTAAACCCGCGGCTCTCCGTTGGCGTTCACCAGCACGGTCGCACCGGGTGGCGTTGCCATTTGGACACGGTGCTCGCGGCCATCGAAGACGTAGCTCACGTCATAGTAGTCAGGCCGACCGTAGTTGGCGCGCTGCTCGCAGCGCTGCACGTCCTGCGTAACAACTCGAGAACCGGGGGTGGTGCCCAGCGTGTTCGCGCCGACGGCTGCGCCGCCGACGACGCCCAGCGCAGTTGCTGCATCACGACCGCTGCCGCCGCCGATCTGATGACCCAGAATGCCGCCGATCACTGCGCCGGCAATTGCGCCGCCGACGTTGTTGGCCGGAGCATTGCTCACAACCTGCTCGCGCTCTATCCAGCAACGTTGCTGCGTGGGGCCTGCGACGACCGCGCGCACATCGACAACGCGCGCTTCAAACAGGCGTTCGCTGTCGCGGCGGCGGTAGTCGTCGCGCCATGCGGGTGCATAACGCCAATCAGCAACGACCTCATCACCACGAATCTGACGTACCGACGAGATGCGATTGTTCAGGCCCAGCGACAGGATGGTGTTGTAAGCGCCGGGACGCAAAACGGCACAACGACCGGTGTAGCCTGCGCCTTCACACACTTCCCAGCGGTCGCGACGGTCGCCGGTCACTTCGATGGACGAAGCGCGGTCATTGAAGCCGTAACCTTCGAGATTGGGGATGTCACCGGTGGCGGTGATCGCGCGGCCACGCAGGTTCTCCACCTGGTACAGCGTCACTTCCGCAAATGCTTGCGAGGCGA
>JBKJKT010000081.1:0-80457 GCA_046597415.1 Ramlibacter sp. | reverse complement strand
GGCCCATGAAAAACGGCTCGTTGATCGTGACGTTCTTCAGCGCCTTGATGCGCTTGCCCGTTTCAAGCTCGATCACGCGGTCCACCAGCAGGATGGGGTAGCGGTGAGGAAGCTGCTTGAGGATCTGGTGGATGTCCATCATTGTTATGTGCTCTTCTTTTCCAGGGCCTTCAAACGCTCTCGCATCTTGTGCAATTGCTTGAGCGTCGCGGCGTTTTTCTCCCAGGCCGCATTGTCGTCGATGGGAAAGTAGCCCGTGTAGTGGCCGGGTTGCAGGATGGAACGTGTGACTAGAGACGTCGCAGAAATGTGGACGTTGTCCACGATGGTGAGATGGCCGAGGATGCCCGCCCGCCCGCCTATCGTGCAATGGGCTCCGATGGTTGCGCTGCCCGCCACCGCCGCGCATCCGGCAAGCGCCGTGTGTTTGCCGATACGCACGTTGTGCCCGATCTGGATCAGGTTATCGAGCTTGCAGCCGTCCTCGATCACGGTGTCCTGCAGCGCGCCGCGATCGATACAGGTGTTGGCACCGATCTCGACGTCGTTGCCGATCCGCACCGCCCCCAACTGCTCAATCTTTTCCCATGCGCCCTGGTTCGGCGCGAAGCCGAAGCCATCTGCGCCGATGACCACGCCGGGATGAAGAAGGCACCGGTCACCGATGACGCAATCCTCGGCGACGTGGACGCGGGATTTCAGCACGGAATCTGCGCCGATCTGCGCGCCCCGTTCGATCACGCAAAGCGGTCCGATGCGCGCCGTCGGATGAATCACCGCGTCGGGGTCGATCACCGCCGATGAATGCACCAGCGGACCTTGCGATGCAACGCCCTGGTGCTGCTTCCAGAGCTGTGTGACCCGTGCGAAATAGAGATACGAATCGTCTGCAACGATTGCCGCACCGCGAGCCGCTGCGGCATCGCGGAACTGAGGGGTCACAATCACGCAGCCGGCTCGCGTCGCGGCCAGCTGCGGCTGATAACGGGGGTTGCTAAGAAAGCTCAGCTGCGAAGGACCAGCCAATTCGAGCGAGGAAAGACCCTCGATCGCCATGTCTGCACTTCCGATCAACTCTCCGCCGAGAGCCTGGACAATGGCTCCCAGGCGCAATGGCTGCACTTGCACGATTGCGCGCCCTAGCGGGCGGTGTTGAGCGCCTTGATCACCTTCTCGGTGATGTCGTGCTTCGGATTGATGTACACGGCTTCCTGCAGAACGACGTCGTATTTCTCGGCTTCGGCCACCTGCTTGACCACGCGATTGGCGCGCTCGAGCAGCTGCTGCAGTTCTTCATTCTTGCGAGCGTTCGCGTCTTCCTGCAGTTCGCGGCGCTTGCGCGTCAGGTCGCGTTCCTGGTCAATCAACGCCTTTTGTCGCTGCGTACGCTGCGCTTCGGTTAGCGTCGGCGCTTCGCGGTCAAACTTGTCGACCGCGTTCTTGAAGGCATTACCCTGATCAGTCAGCTCTTTTTCGCGCTTGTTGAACTCCTGCTCGAGCTTGGCCTGGGCGGCCTTGGCCGAGTTGGCCTCGCGGAAGATGCGGTCGAGATTGACGAAACCGACCTTGAATTCCTGCGCGTGAACCGGAACCTGCGCGAGCAGCGAACCGGCTCCTACGAGGAGCACAAGGGCTTGGCGTGTCAGGGACATCATCAGAAGGAGGTTCCGATCTGGAATTGCATTTTCTGGATTCTATCGCCGGGGAACTTGCGAACGGGAATCGCAGCTGCCATGCGCAGCGGCCCCACCGGCGAAATCCACGACAGGCCCACGCCGACAGACGCCCGCAGTTGGCCCACGTCGAAGCGCTCGTTTTCCCCAAACACGTTTCCAACGTCGACAAACCCGAAGGCACGCAGCGATTTGTCATTGCCCGCACCTGGGAACGGCGTGATCAGCTCTGCGTTGAGCGTAAGTTTCTTCGGCCCGCCAATCGATGCACCGGTGACGTCGCGCGGGCCGATGGTGCCCTGGTCGAAACCGCGCACGGAGCCCAGACCGCCGCCGTAGAAATTCTTGAACACCGGGAACGGTCTGCCACCGAACCCCTTGCCGTAGCCCGCTTCGGCATTGAACGCAAGCGTGAACTGCTTGTTGAGCGGGATGTATTGCTGAAACTGGTAGCTGGTCTTCAGGAAGCGTGCGTCCCCGGCAACGCCCAGCTCGATTGCAACGCGCTGCAGGCGACCTGAAGTCGGCGTGATGGAACTGTCGCGGTCGTCGCGGCCCCAACCAATGGTCAGCGGCAGGTTGGCGCTCGTGTAGCCGAAGCGATTCGCGTAAGCCACGTATGCGGCCGGGATGTTGGTACCGGGGCGGATCTGGATTCGCTCTGCAGCGACGCCAAAGAACACGGTATCAAGTTCGCTGAACGGAACGCCGAAACGAAGACCCGCGCCCGTCGTAACCAGCTGGTAGTTGCCGCCCTGGTCCTCGTAAGGGCGCTGGGCACGGTGGTACAGGTCGATCGTGCGCGAAATGCCATCAGGCGTGAAGTACGGATTGACTGAGTTGAAGACGATCGTGCGGTTGTACTTGCTGGTGTTGACCTCGACGCCCAGGTAGTTGCCAGAGCCGAACGCGTTCTCCTGCTTGACCGAGAACGAGAGCGCGAGCTTTTCAGCCTGCGAGAAACCCGCGCCGAGCTGCAGGCTGCCACTGGGTTTTTCAACGACGGTCACGTTCAGGTCGACCTGGTCGGGTGCGCCCGGAACTTCAGAGGTTTCGACGTTCACTTCCTTGAAGAAGCTCAGGCGGTCGATGCGGTCGCGAGACAGCTTGATCTTCTCGGCGTCGTACCACGACGACTCGAACTGGCGCATTTCACGGCGGACCACTTCATCGCGGGTCTTGCTGTTGCCGGCCACGTTGATGCGGCGCACATACGCACGGCGCGACGGCTCGGCTGCCAGCACCAGCGTGACGCGGTTGTTGCTGCGATCGATTTCCGGCTTGGCTTCTACGTTGGCGAATGCGAAGCCGAAGTTGCCAAAGTAATCGGTGAACGCCTTGGTGGTCTCAGCCACACGGTCCGCGTTGTACGGCTCGCCAGGACGGATCGTGACGAGCGACTTGAATTCGTCTTCCCTGGTGAGATAGTTGCCCTCCAGACGGACTGCCGAAACCACGAAACGCTCGCCCTCGGACACGTTGATGGTGATCGTGATGTCCTGCTTGTTCGGCGAGATCGCGACCTGGGATGACTCCACGCGGAACTCAAGAAACCCGCGGCTCAGGTAATACGAGCGAAGCGATTCGACGTCGGCGTTGAGCTTGGCGCGTGAGTAGCGATCGGACTTGGTGTACCAGCTGAGGAATCCGCCCGAATCCTGGTCGAACTGATCGAGCAACGTCTTTTCGGTGAATGCCTGGTTGCCGACGATGCGAATTTCCTTGATACGCGCCGGCCCGCCCTCGCTCACGCTGAACGTCAGGTTGACCCGGTTGCGCTCGATCGGCGTCAGCGTGGTCTGGATTTCGGCGGCGTACAGGCTCTTGTTGATGTACTGACGGCGCAGTTCCTGCTCGGCCCGGTCGGCCAGGCTCTGGTCGAACGGACGGCCTTCAGTCAAGCCGATGTCGCGCAGGGCCTTGCGAAGTGCATCCTTGTCGAACTCTTTCAGGCCCGAGAAGTCGATGTCGGCAATAGTCGGGCGCTCTTCGACAATGACGACGAGGACATCGCCGTTGGTCTCCAGGCGCACGTCCTTGAAGAGGCCCAGCGCGAACAACGATCGGATCGCAGCTGCGCCCTTTTCATCGTTGTAGATCTCGCCGATTCGAAACGGAAGCGAGGCGAAGATCGTGCCGGGCTCGGCGCGCTGCAAGCCCTCGACCCGGATATCACGCACCGTGAAGGGCTCGACGGCCCATGCGTTGGCCGTGAAGGCCATTGCGGCGATAGCCGATACGGTACGCAGGCGGAAGCGCTTGTATTGTTTTTTCATCAGATCAAGGTAGGGCCCGCTCGCACCGTGGCATCGGCGAGGGCGGCCTGAAAGGTTAACCAAATAGACGCGTAACGTCGTTGAACAGTGCGATCGACATCATCACCAGCAGCACTGCCACTCCTCCGCGCTGCAAACGTTCCATCCAGGCGTCAGAGACGCCCCTGCCCGTGACTGCCTCCCAAAGATAATACATCAGGTGCCCACCATCCAAGACCGGAAGCGGCAGCAGGTTGAGAACGCCCAGGCTCACACTGATCAGTGCGAGAAAAACCAGGTACTGGGTCAGCCCCATGCTGGCGGACTTTCCGGCGTAGTCGGCAATCGTCAGCGGCCCGCTCAGATTCTTGAGCGACGCCTCCCCGATCACCATGCGTCCCATCATGCGAAGGGTGAGGACCGAAACCTCCCAGGTGCGGACCATACCGTTCCACAACCCTTCGACCGGCCCATGTCGCACCGTGACGAACTCAGGAGGGGCACCGACATAGGCGCCGATACGGCCGATAAACCCGGCACCCTCTTGCACCTTGTCGGGCTGGACCACCACTTCAACGGTGCGCCCGTCGCGGCGAACCTGCCATGCTTCGCGGGCCACAGTGCCGGATCTCGCACTGGCACGAATCAGCTCCCGCAACTGCTGCCCGTCCACCACGGGGATTGTGCCCACTGCGAGGACCAGATCTCCCTGACGCAAACCAGCGCGCTGGCCGGCGGCGCCCTGCTGAACTTCGCCGATGACAGGCGGCGTCCAGGGCCCCAGGATGCCAACCTTGCGAAACAGCTGGGCATCAGCCTCGCGGGTGGGGATCGAACTCAAAGCCAACACGACCTCTCGTTGCGTATCTGAGGTATTGGAGCCGAGCTGAAGGCGCACATCCTTGCCATCCAGCGCGCCACGGGTGAGCAGCCAGCGAAGACTCTCGAACGAGCGCACGGGCTGCAATGCATCGCCATCGAAACCCGCGCTATCGACGCGCTCGCCACCGCGCAATCCGGCCTGCTCGGCAATCGAAGCTGGAACGGGGCTGGCAAGAATGGCCTTGGGCTCCTGGACGCCGTACCAGTTCACCACTGCATAAAGCAGGATGGCAAGCAGGAGATTGGCAGCTGGGCCGGCAGCAACGATGGCTGCCCGCGACTTGAGCGGCTGATTGTTGAACGCGAGGTGACGCTCGTTTTCAGGAACTTCACCCTCGCGCTCGTCGAGCATCTTCACATAGCCACCGAGCGGAAATGCCCCCAGGACGAACTCGGTGTCTTGCCCAGGTCGCTGCTTCTTCGGTTTCCAGCTGAACAGTGTTTTTCCGAAGCCGACCGAGAACCGCAGGACTTTGACGCCGCACGCCACCGCGACGCGGTAATGGCCGTATTCGTGGACCGCAATCAGCAGGCCAAGCGCGACGATGAAGGCGACAACTGTGAGCATGGGTAACGGACCTTAGTTTCCAAGTCTGGTGATGGCGGCCCGCGCGGCAGCCCGAGATCGCTCATCAAGTGCCAGCAGGTCGCCGAGCGACTCAGGCTTTGAGGTTGTGACGGCTTCCAAAGTTGCAAGGTTTACGTGATGAATCTGGTCGAAACGGATCTGGCGTTCAAGAAACGCCGCCACTGCGATTTCATTGGCAGCATTGAGCACCGCGGTAGTGCCCGGCGCGGCGCGCAGCGACTCCCACGCGAGCGCGAGACCTGGAAAACGCTCGCCATGACCGCGACTGTCGATCGCCTCGAATGTCATGTCGGCAAGGGAAGGGAAGTCGAGCGGCTGCGCCCCGGAGGTAATGCGCTCGGGCCAGGCCAGGCCATAAGCAATCGGAACCCGCATGTCGGGCGTGCCGAGCTGCGCAACAACAGAAGTGTCGCGGTACTGCACCATCGAGTGAATGACGCTTTGCGGATGGATGACGACTTCGAGCCGCTCGGGTTCCAGGCCGAACAGATAGCGTGCCTCTATCACTTCCAGCGCCTTGTTCATCATGGTTGCCGAGTCGACCGAGATCTTGCGCCCCATCACCCAGTTGGGATGCGCGCATGCCTCTTCTGGCGTGACGTCACGCAGCGTCGCAATGTCGCGTTTGCGAAATGGCCCGCCGGACGATGTGAGGATGATCTTTTCGACGCGCAAGTCCCATGTCGATGCGTCTTCTGGCAGCGACTGGAAGATGGCGGAATGTTCGCTGTCGATGGGCAGAAGCCTGGCGCCGCCCTCTTTCACTGCGGCGAGGAACAGGTCGCCCCCGACGACGAGCGCCTCCTTGTTGGCAAGCAGCAATCGCTTGCCGGCGCGAGCAGCGGCCAGGCAGGAAGCCAGCCCGGCGGCCCCGACGATGGCCGCCATGACCGTGTCCACCGATTCATGTGCCGCGACTTCTTCTATGGAATGCTGTCCTGCCAGGACGCGGGTGGAAAGTCCGGCTGACTCAAGGCGCGCTGCCAGATCGCGGGCCGCGGATTCGTTGGCCATGACGGCAAACGCCGGGCGGAACTGCACGCACTGCTGAAGCATGGTGTCGACCTGCGTCGCAGCGCTTAGCGCAAACACCTCGAAAGCGCCTGGGTGCCGCGCGATGACATCCAGCGTATTGGCTCCCACAGAGCCGGTGGAACCGAGAACGGCGACCCGCTGCCTGGTCTTCGGGGTCATCGTGCAGTAAGGCTGGCGAGCATCATCGCCAGCGGCAAGGTGGGCAACAGCGCATCCACGCGATCGAGCACGCCGCCGTGGCCTGGCAAAAGGTTGCTGGAGTCCTTGGCGCCGGCGCTGCGCTTGACTAGCGATTCAATCAGATCGCCCACGACGCTCATCGCTGCCATGAAGATTGCGGCAATGACGAGCAGCCACCAGCCCTGAGCGGCCAGGCGCGAATAGAGGCTGGGCACGCTGGCCTGCATCGCGCGATCGGCAAAAGTCCACGCCACGGCCAGCACCAGCACGCCGGCCATGCCGCCCCAGACCCCTTCCCAGCTTTTGCCGGGACTGATGGCGGGCGCGAGTTTGCGTTTCGTGAACTTGAGGCCGAACGCGCGTCCTGCGAAATACGCAAAGATGTCCGCGACCCAGACCAGGACCAGCAACGACATCAGGAAGTTGATGCCGATGACTCGGGCCTGCGCAACCGCAAGCCACGCTGCCCAGAGTGCGAGCACACCGACAACCAGGCGAACCATCTGTGGGATGCGCGGCCAGCCGGCCACACCACCGCGAATCAGGAATGCGCCTGCGATCACCCAGAACAACCCGGCGACCAACCAGAGCGCAGGCAGCTGCCGCTCGAGCAGACCCACGTACCAGGAGCCAGCGCAGAGCACGACGCTCACGACAGCGCAGGCCACAGCGCCACCCTGCCCCAGGCCATTGAGTTTTCCCCACTCCCAGGCGGCGGCGGCAATGAGGATGAGCGAGACTACGCCAAACGGCACGGGCGAAGGCCAGAACAGCGCGGGCAGCAGGATCGCCAGCAGGCCGATGGCGGTGATGATTCGCTGCTTCAGCATGATGGTCCTTTCACGCGACGGCGGTTGAGGACACCTGCTCGGATGTCTTGCCAAATCGGCGTTCGCGGGATGCGTAATCTGCCAGCGCTTCGTCGAGCGCGGCTTCATCGAACTCGGGCCAGAGCTTGTCGCTGAAATAGAGTTCAGAGTAAGCGGCCTGCCAGAGCAGGAAGTTGGAAAGACGTCTTTCGCCACCGGTGCGGATCACCAGATCGGGGTCCGGAACGTGAGCCAGCGCCATCACTCGCTTGAGGCTCGCCTCCGTAATGGCCTCACCTTCGGCGGCGAGCCTGGCTGCTGCTTGCGCCATATCCCAGCGCCCGCCGTAATTGAAGCAGACGTTGAATATGAGACGGTCATTGGCCGCCGTTGCAGCCTCGGCCTGGGCCAACCCGGCACGCACCTTGTCGGAGAGCGATGCGCGATCCCCGACGAAATGGACTCGCACGCCTTCCTTGCTGAGCTGCGGCACTTCGCGAGCGAGGGCCACGCCCAAGAGATCCATCAGTGAAGAGACTTCCTCGGCAGGGCGGCTCCAGTTCTCCGAGGAAAACGCAAAAACGGTCAGCACCTTCACGTCGCGTTCGCCGCAATGGCGAACACATGCGCGCAGCGCATCCATGCCTTTCTTGTGCCCTGCTACGCGTGGCAGGAAGCGGCGCGTGGCCCAGCGACCGTTGCCATCCATGACGATGGCGATGTGATGCGGAACAGCGGCCATTGATGCGGGGACGCCTAGACGGCCAGGATTTCCTGTTCCTTGGACGCAACCAGCTGGTCGATCTCGGTGATGTGCCGGTCCGTGATCTTCTGGATTTCGGCTTCGGAGCGCTTTTGCTCGTCTTCCGATGCCTCCTTGTCTTTGACAAGTCGCTTGACATGGTCGTTCGCGTCGCGACGCAAGTTGCGTACGGCGACCTTGGCGCTCTCGCCTTCCGTGCGGACAAGCTTGGTCATTTCCTTGCGGCGCTCTTCACTCATCGGCGGCATCGGCACACGGATAAGATCGCCCATGGAAGCCGGATTAAGTCCCAGGTCGCTCTCGCGAATGGCCTTCTCGATCTTGGCGCCCATGCCCTTTTCCCATGGCTGGACGCTGATGGTGCGCGAGTCGAGCAACGACACGTTCGCGACCTGGCTGATGGGCACCGACGAGCCGTAGTAATCGACGTGCACCGTGTCCAGCAGGCCGGGATTGGCACGGCCTGTGCGAATCTTGGTGAGATTGTTCTTGAAAGCCGCGATGGACTGATCCATCTTGCCTTGCATGTTGCGGGTGATTTCAGAAATGCTCATGTGTTGTGTTCCTTCCTCGCGCTCTCAAGCGTAGACCAGCGTGCCTTCGTCCTCGCCCATCACCACACGCTTCAAGGCTCCATGCTTGAAGATGGAAAACACCTTGATCGGCAGCTTTTGGTCCCGGCACAGCGCAAACGCCGTGGCATCCATGATGCCAAGATTCTGCGACATGGCCTCGTCGAACGAAATCTTCGTGTAACGGGTCGCGGACGGGTCCTTCTTGGGATCGGCTGAATAAACCCCATCGACCTTTGTCGCCTTGAGTACCAGCTCGGCGCCGATCTCTGCACCGCGCAAGGCAGCAGCCGTATCCGTCGTGAAGAACGGATTGCCCGTGCCCGCGGCGAACACGACGACCTTGCCCTCTTCAAGATACTGGAGGGCTTTCGGACGCACATAAGGCTCGACGACCTGCTCGATGGCAATCGCTGACATGACGCGCGCAGTCAGCCCCTGCTTGTTCATGGCGTCGGCCAGGGCCAATGCATTCATCACCGTCGCGAGCATCCCCATGTAGTCGGCCGTCGCGCGGTCCATACCCACCGCACCACCGGCAACGCCCCGGAAGATATTGCCGCCACCGATGACGATGGCGACCTCGACCCCCATGTTCACCACCTCCGCGACTTCCTGAACCATGCGGACGATCACCGTCCGGTTGATCCCGAAAGCATCGTCACCCATCAACGCCTCCCCCGACAGCTTCAGCAAGATTCGCTTGTGTGCGGGGCGGGCATCGGGCATGGATGAGTTCCTTGTGGTGAGTCGACGCTTCGGTAGGGGCGCCGCTGATTCTAGTTTCAGGCGGCCTGCTTGGCGGCGGCAACCTGTGCAGCCACTTCGGCGGCAAAGTCGTCGACCTTCTTTTCGATGCCTTCGCCGACGACGAACAGCGTGAACGCCTTCACGGTGGTGTTCGCGGCGTTGAGCATCTGCTCGACCGACTGCTTGTCGTTCTTCACGAACGGCTGGGGCAGCAACGAAACTTCCTTCAGGTATTTTTGAACGCCACCCTCAACGCGCTTGGCGACGATTTCGTCTGACTGAACGGGCTTGCCTGCGGCTTCGGCTGACTTGCGGTCTTCGTCGGCCTTGGCAGCTGCCACTGAGCGCTCTTTGGCGACCAGATCGGCCGGGACATCGGACGCCGCCAGAGCGACCGGCTTCATCGCAGCGACGTGCATCGCGACGTCTTTCGCAGCGGTTTCGTTGCCTTCGTACTCGACCAGAACGCCAATGCGCGTGCCGTGCAGGTAAGAGGCGACCTTGCCACCCGATACACGCTTGAAGCGGCGGAAGCTCATGTTCTCGCCGATCTTGCCGATCAAGCCTTTGCGCACGTCTTCGAGGGTGGGGCCGAAGCTGTCCTGGCTGTACGGAAGCGCGCCCAGCGCCGCCACGTCAGCAGGATTGTTTTTTGCCACGAGTTGAGCGGCGGCCTGGGCCAGAGCCAGAAAGCTGTCGTTCTTGGTAACGAAATCGGTTTCGCAGTTGGTTTCCAAAATAGCGCCTGCGTCGCCGTCAATGAACGCCGTGACCACGCCTTCAGCGGTGATGCGCGATGCGGCCTTGCCGGCCTTGTTGCCGAGCTTGACGCGCAAAAGCTCTTCAGCCTTGTCGAAGTCGCCATTGGCTTCGGTGAGCGCCTTCTTGCATTCCATCATGGGGGCGTCGGTCTTGGCGCGGAGTTCGGCGACCATGCTTGCGGTAATTGCAGCCATTTCTTAAATCCTCGTACTGTTCAGTTCAATGCAGTTGTAAAAAAGGGGACTCAAAGCCCCCTTCTTTGGAGAGCAGACGGTTTAAGCCGCAGCGCCTTCCTTGACTTCGACGAATTCGTCGCTGCCTTCGGTAACGGCCTTCACGACGTCGGTCTGCCCATTGGCACGACCTTCGAGAATGGCGTCGGCGATGCCGCGTGCATACAGCGTGACGGCCTTGGCCGAATCGTCGTTGCCGGGGATTACGTAATCGATGCCTTCGGGCGAATGGTTGGAGTCAACCACGCCGACCAGCGGAATGCCAAGCTTCTTGGCTTCGGACACGGCGATCTTGTGGAAGCCCACGTCGATCACGAAGATGGCATCAGGCAGTGCATTCATGTCCTGGATGCCACCGATGTCCTTTTCGAGCTTTTCCATCTCGCGGGCAAACATGAGCTGCTCTTTCTTGCTCATGGCTTCGAGGCCGGTTTCCTGCTGGGCCTTCATGTCCTTCAGGCGCTTGATCGAGGTCTTGACCGTCTTGAAGTTGGTCAGCATGCCGCCGAGCCAGCGCTGGTCGACGAAGGGAACGCCTGCGCGGCGTGCTTCCGCCGCAACGGTCTCGCGGGCCTGGCGCTTCGTGCCGACCATGAGGATCGTGCCGCGGTTGGCCGAGAGCTGACGCACGAACTTGGTCGCTTCCTGGAACAGGGGCAGCGACTTTTCGAGGTTGATGATGTGGATCTTGTTGCGATGGCCAAAAATGTAGGGGGCCATCTTGGGGTTCCAGAAGCGGGTCTGGTGTCCGAAATGGACACCGGCTTCCAGCATTTCGCGCATGGAGACGGACATATGTATTCCTGAAGGTTAGGTCTAAAATCCGGCCCGTCATCGAGGGTGCCACGCTGTCTTGCGCCAGAGCGCAGAACATAGGGCAACATCGACACCTTGGTGGACTGGATTTGCGTTTTATCTTGCTGTCAGGCGGCTGGCGCACGGATATTTGACTCTGACCGCGCCGACCACCCAGCAAAACCCGGCGATTATAGCACTCGACCTCGACCTCAACCTCTCATGCCCTTCCAGACCCGACCCGACCTGTCAACAGCCCGCTCGCGCGTTTCACAGGGCCAGACCAGCCCCTTTGCCGAGCTGGAGGAATCCATTCGAATTGCCTCGTCGACGGCCTGCAGGCAGGCCTTCATCCGGACCCGCTTCGACGAAGCTCGAGCCGAGCTCGCAAATTCCTCCATCGCGTCACGGCCACTCGCCGGACTCGCGGTTACGGTCAAGGATCTGTATGACATGGAGGGTGAGACCTCGGCGGCAGGCTCCGTGGTGCTTTCCGATGCACCTCCTGCAAGGGCGGACTGCCCCGCAGTGACCCGCTTAAGGGCTGCTGGGGGCGTCGTGCTGGGTCGAACGAACATGACTGAGTTCGCGTTCTCCGGGGTAGGTACGAACCCGCACCACGGAACGCCTGTCAACCCTGCCGACAAAGGCTGCGAGCGTATTCCCGGCGGTTCATCCTCGGGCGCCGCCATCACGGTTGCGACCGGTGCGGCATTCATCGGCCTTGGATCGGACACAGGCGGGTCCATTCGCATTCCGGCGGCTCTGTGCGGAATCGTGGGTTTCAAGAACACAGCGCGGCTCGTGCCCACCGAGGGTGCGGTGCCGCTTTCAACGACGCTCGATACGGTCTGTGCGATGACCCGGTCGGTATCGGACGCCATCACTGCGCACGAAATCCTGGCCGCTCTGACCGTGACACGAAGCGCCGCCCCGCTCGCGGGTTACCGGCTCGCGGTGGCGCAGACATCGATGCTCGATTCCCTGGATCACACCGTGGCGGCAGCATTTGAGCGGGCCCTGAAGGCTCTGCGCGATGCAGGTGCTGACGTGCAGGAAATCCCGCTGGACGCCATCCGCGACCTGGGCACGATCCAGTCTGCGGGCGGATTTGCCGGTGCCGAGAGCTATGCGTGGCACAAGACGCTCTTCACGAGCAAGGGCGACCGCTACGACCCGAGGGTAGGCATGCGCATTCTGCGCGGCAGTGAAATGAAGGCGCACGAGTACATAGCCCTGTGCCACGCACGGCGCGAATGGATCGCCCGTGTCACCACGGCGCTGCACGCCTTCGATGCAGTGCTCTCTCCCACCGTCCCGATAGTCGCTCCGCCGATTGCCGAGGTCGCGCCGGGACCCGGCCGTGATGACGAATTCTTCCGTGTGAACACCCTGCTGCTTCGAAACACCAGCGTCGTGAATATGCTCGACGGTTGCGCCATCTCTATTCCATGCCATGCACCCGATGAACTGCCCGTCGGCCTGATGATCTGGCAGGGACCGATGCGGGACGACACGATTCTCAACATCGCGCTGCAGGCAGAGGCCGCCCTGGCGCTGCAATCGGGGGCTGCGCTGGGACAGCAATCGGAGGCAGCGCTGAGGCGCAGGGCATGAGGGTTGCCGTCATCGGCGCCGGGATCATCGGGGTCACCACGGCCTTCGAGTTGCGTGTGGATGGACACGAAGTCACTGTCTATGAACGCCGCGGAGCTGCCGCGGAAGAATCAAGTTTTGCCAATGCGGGTGTCGTCGCACCCGGGTATGTGACGCCCTGGGCCGCACCGGGGATGCCCTCGAAGATCCTGAAGTACCTGCTCAGCAGCCATGCAGCTGTGCGAGTGAGCTTGCCCGTTTCTCGCGCTGACATTGCATGGATGTGGCAGTGGTATCGCTCCTGCGAGCTCTCGACCTATGCCGCCAATCGCCTGCGGATGCAGCGGCTGGCTTTCTACAGCCGGGAACGGCTGCATGAGCTCACCGATAGCCTCCAGCTGGAATACGACCGCGCGAGCGGCTACATGGTGCTGCTGCGCAGCGAACGAGATCGAAAGCTCGTTCAGGCAGGCTTGCAGGTCTTGCGAGACGCGGGCGTGGCGCTGCACGAAATCGATGCCGAGGCGGCACGGGCGATTGAACCTGCACTCAATCCGGACACCCCTTTTGCCGGCGCTGTGCACGTGCCAGGCGATGAAGTCGGCAATTGCCGGCAGTTCGCACTGCTGCTCAAGAACGAGGCGCAGGCGCGCGGCGCGACATTCGAGTTCAACACCACCGTGGATATGATTGATCCGGCAAACCCCAGGGTGCTCACGGTGCGTGCCGCCGGCCAGGAAATACCCGTCCAACGAACATTCGATGCGGTGGTTGTGTGCAGCGGCGTTGATTCCGCGTCTCTGCTGCGTCCACTGGGGCTGCACATACCCCTTGCGGCTGTCTATGGCTACTCCATCAGCGCGCCGATCCGCGAACACCTGAACGCTCCAAGAGGCGCATTGATGGACGAACGCTACAAAGTCGCCATTTCACGCCTGGGCAATCGCGTGCGCGTTGCGGGCAGTGCAGAAATCGGTGGCGATGCGAACAGGAAGCGGCCTGCCGCCATCCAGACGCTCTACAAGGTGCTGCAAGACTGGTTCCCAGGGGCCGCGCAACTGGCCAACACGGGCGCTGCCGTCCAGGAGTGGAAAGGCGCGCGGCCGATGATGCCGGACGGCCCCCCGTTGCTGGGCGCCACCGGCGTTCCCGGCGTCTGGATCAATCTCGGGCATGGCTCCAGCGGATGGGCACTGTCCTGCGGAAGCGCGCGAGCGGTTGCCGACCTGATGGCCGGACGTGCACCTGAAGTCGATATCGAGGGTCTCGGCGTGGAACGGCTTTATTCGTGAAGGCCTGAATGCAACGCATCACGCACGATCGCAGCTGGCCGCTTTTTGATGCGACCGCCACCCGCGCGATCGAACGCGCTGCTGCGTCATCGCTTGCGCCTCACACCCTGATGCAGCGAGCGGGTCTGTCCGTGGCGCGGCTCGCGCTGGCTGTTGCACCGCACGCCAGGACGGTCTGGATTGCCTGCGGCCCCGGCAACAACGGCGGCGACGGGCTTGAGTCTGCCGTGCACCTTCACGCGTGGGACAAGCGCGTTCATGTGACTTGGCTTGGCAGTGAGGCCGGTGCGCCTGAGGACACGCTGGCATCTTTGAAGCGAGCTCGTGACGCGGGCGTGGTGATTGCATCCAAGCCACCGCAGCACTGCGAGCTCGTAATCGACGCGCTCCTGGGTGTCGCAGGCACCAGGCCGCTCGAGGGTGCGATTGCCGTGCACGTTTCCCGCATCAACGCATTAACCTGCCCCGTGCTGTCCGTCGATCTGCCGACGGGCCTTGCAGCCGACACCGGATCAGCCTCAGGTGTGCATGCAACTCACACCTTGAGCCTGCTCACCCTGAAGCCCGGGCTCTTCACTTCAGGAGGACGTGATGCCTGCGGCCAAATCTGGTTCGATGCGCTCGGCGTTGATCTCGATGGGTTTACAGCAAACGCAGCGCTGTCGGGTTCACCGGAACGTGAAGCACGGCCGCATGCCTCGCACAAAGGAAGCTTCGGAGATGTGGCCATCATTGGCGGCGCGCCTGGCATGACGGGCGCAGCGTTGCTGGCGGCATCGGCTGCACTGCATGGCGGCGCAGGTCGCGTGTTCGTCGGGTTGCTCGATGCTTGCGGCATGACGGTCGATGCGACTCGCCCCGAGCTGATGTTCCGTGACTGGGCGCTGCTCGATCTCGCAGGCCACACGGTTGCCTGCGGATGCGGCGGTGGCGACGCTGTTCACGCCGTCCTGCCCAAGGTGCTCTCCACTGCGAAGGCCCTGGTGCTAGACGCCGATGCGCTCAATGCAATCGCCCGGGACTCGCAGCTCCAGACGCAACTGAAAGCGCGAAGTGGACGAGGTCGATCAACGGTTCTGACGCCCCACCCGCTCGAAGCAGCACGGCTGTTGGGAAGCAAGACGCAGCAGGTGCAGGCAGACCGCCTGAGCGCGTGTCGCGAGATCGCTTCACGTTACGGATGCACCGTCGTTCTCAAAGGTTCCGGGACGGTGATCGCGGATGCAACTGGCAGGACTTCTGTCAATCCGACTGGCAACGCGAGACTTGCAACGGCCGGGACAGGCGATGTGCTCGCGGGTCTGATCGCGGCACGCCTGGCTGCGGGCGAAGCTGCTTTTGAAGCGGCGACTGCAGCGGTATTCGATCATGGACTGGCTGCAGATCTCTGGCCTGCAACTGAAGCCCTCACCGCCGCTGCGCTCGCCCGAAGGCTATGACTACCCGCGCCCAACAAAAGGCATCTTCGTCGCCATCACCGTGTGGAACAAGACATTGGCTTCCAGCGGCAGGTTCGCCATGTAGAGAATCGACTGTCCGACCACATTGACGTCCATCAGCGGCTCGACGGCGATCTCGCCATTGGCCTGCGGAACACCCTTGCCCATGCGTGCAGCCAGCTCAGTCAAGGCATTGCCAATGTCGATTTGCCCCACAGCAATGTCGTACTTGCGACCGTCAAGCGCAGCAGCCTTGGTCATCCCCGACACACCGTGCTTGGTTGCCGTGTATGCAATCGAATTGGGTCTGGGCGCATACGCAGAGATCGATCCGTTGTTGATGATTCGCCCACCCATCGGGGTCTGCGCCTTCATCACCTTGAAAGCCTGCTGGATGCCGTAGAACATGCCATTGAAATTGGTATCAACCACGCGCTTCCACTGGTCGAGTTCAAGGTCTTCCAGAGGCAGCGCGGCTGCCCCGACCCCGGCGTTGTTGAAAAGCAGATCGACACGACCCCATTCCTTGACGGTCGCAGCAAAGAGCGCCTCGACCGAAACCGGATCGGTGACATCCGTCGGCACGCACAGGATGCGCCCCGGAGCAGCGGCTTGCGCAGCTACCTGCTCGAGCGGCTCGAGGCGTCGCCCCGCGATTGCAACTTTCCAGCCGTCAGCCGCCAGCGCGAGCGCTGCAGCCTTGCCGACGCCGGTGCCACCTCCGGTGACGATCGCGACCCTGCTAACCGGTGAACTCTCAGACATCTTTCATCTCCAAAATGCAATCCTGATTTTGATAACGCACGCGCTGATTAGCGGCGCGGCCGATGACTCTTGCTCTTGGCTGCCGCCTTCTTCGCCGCAGCTTTCAATGCACCTCCTGAAGAGCGCGGTTCGGCGTCCGGTTTGCGGGTCGCGCTTTTTTTCTTGCGTGGGGTCTTGCCTGCAGGCGGTCCACCCGGCGCGGGAACGCCCTTGTCCTTCATCGCGCGCACCGCCAGTTCATCTCCGTCGCGCACCAGGCGAAAGTCGATCTTGCGGCCATCGAGATCAACCCGGCTCACCTGAACGCGAACACGTGAGCCAATCGCGTAACGAATCCCCGTGCGCTCGCCTCGCAACTCCTGACGCGCTTCGTCGAACTTGAAGTACTCGCCGCCGAGTTCGGTGATGTGCACCAGCCCCTCGACATACATCTGGTCGAGCGTGACGAAGATACCGAACGTCGTGGCCGACGTCACGATGCCGCTGTATTCCTCGCCGAGGTGCTCGCGCATGTACTTGCACTTGAGCCAGGCCTCGACATCACGGCTGGCTTCGTCGGCGCGTCGTTCGTTCGCACTGCAATGAAGACCGGCAGCCTCCCATGCCTGCACTTCGCGGCTGGCAGGTGGAGGCGGCTTCTTCAACTTGTTGGCCGGCGCCTTCACACGACTGGCCAGACGGCGCGCGAGTTTTTCATGCGCCTCGCCGGGCGTCGGCAGCGTCGGCAATTCGTACTTGCGGCTTTGCAGGATCGCCTTGATCACCCGGTGCACGAGCAGGTCCGGGTAGCGCCGGATCGGACTCGTGAAGTGCGTGTAAGCGTCGTACGCGAGGCCGAAGTGGCCTGCGTTGATGGGCGTGTAGATCGCCTGCGACATCGATCGCAGCAGCATCGAATGAATCTGCTGGGCGTCCGGACGCTCTTTGGTGGCCTCGGCGATGCGCTGGAATTCCGCCGGCAGTGGGTCTTCGCTGATGGTGAGTGGCACGCCGATCGCCTTCAGGTAGCCGCGCAGCACATCCTTCTTCTCGGGCGTGGGCCCTTCGTGGACACGAAACAGGCCCGGATGCTTGCTCTGCTGGATGTAGTCGGCGCTGCAGACGTTGGCCGCCAGCATCGCCTCTTCGATCAGCTTGTGTGCGTCGTTGCGCACGCGCGGGACGATACGGTCGATGCGTCCGTTCTCGTCGCAGATGATCTGGGTTTCAGTCGTCTCGAAATCAACTGCACCGCGTGCATTGCGCGCCTTCAACAGCGCACCGTACACATCGTGCAGGTTCAGCAAGTCCTGCACGCGGTCCTTGCGGCGGATGGCCTCCGGCCCCCGCGTGTTCGCCAGAATGGCCGCAACTTCGGTGTACGTGAAGCGCGCGTGACTCCACATCACCGCGGGATAGAACTGGTACGCAAAGATCTCGCCGGTCGAGTTGATCAGCATGTCGGCGACCATGCACAGTCGCTCGAGTTCCGGGTTCAGCGAGCACAGGCCATTCGACAACTTCTCGGGAAGCATCGGAATCACGCGGCGCGGGAAGTAAACGCTGGTGGCGCGGTCGTAGGCGTCGATGTCGATGGCGCTGCCGGTCTCGACATAGTTGCTGACGTCGGCGATGGCAACCAGCAGGCGCCAGCCCTTTCCACGCCCGACTTTGGCCGGCTCGCAGTACACCGCGTCATCGAAATCGCGCGCGTCCTCGCCATCGATGGTGACAAGTGGAATGTCGGTCAGGTCAACCCGATTTTTCTTGTCCTGCGGGCGAACCTTGTCGGGCAGCGTCCGGGACAACGCAATGCACCCATCCGAGAACTCATGCGGTACGCCGTACTTGCGCACGGCAATCTCGATCTCCATGCCGGCGTCGTCAATTTCGCCGAGCACTTCTTTGACACGCCCAACCGGCTGCCCGTACAGGCTGGGCGGCTCGGTGAGCTCGACGACCACCACCTGACCTGGTTTGGCCAGTGCGGTAGCGCCTTTGGGAATCAGGACATCCTGTCCGTAGCGCTTGTCTTCGGGCGCGACGAGCCAGACGCCGCTTTCGTGCAGTAAGCGGCCGATGATCGGCTGTGGAGGCCGCTCCACGATCTCAACGACGCGTCCCTCAGGCCTTCCCTTGCGGTCGTGGCGGACGATACGCGCCTTGACCCGGTCCTTATGCAGCACCGCACGCATTTCGTTGGGCGGAAGGTAGATGTCGCCTTCGCCGTCATCACGTTGCATATAGCCGTGACCGTCGCGATGGCCCTGGATCACGCCTTCGATCTCATCGAGGAGGCCGTGAGGGGAATGTTCGATATTATTTTTGATATAGAATCCTTTTTTTCCTGAAATGCCCAGGTGGCGGAATTGGTAGACGCACTAGTTTCAGGTACTAGCGAGTAACATCGTGGGGGTTCGAGTCCCTTCCTGGGCACCAGATAAGTTAATCATAAAGCCGGCTTCGCCGGCTTTGTTATTTCTGCTTTTTTCTGCTGATACAGCACACGCTCAGATCGGTATGCCAACCAGGTCATGCCCGTCCGTCGAGACGATGCGAGCCCTGGTGAACTCACCCACTTTCATCTGCTTGCTGAACTTTTCGGGCGGTAGCAATTTAACCGTTCCGTCGATCTCCGGCGCATCCGCATAGGTTCTTCCAACCCCGCCCTTGCGGCCGAGCGCTGGCGCTGAATCCACCAGCACCTGCATCGTTGCACCGACGCGCTCACGCAGCTTGGCAGCCGACACCTCTTCAGCAACGGCCATGAACCGCGCTCGCCGCTCTTCACGGACTTGTTGCGGCAGCATGCCGGGGATCTCATTTGCCACGGCACCAGTCACCGGGCTGTAGGCAAAGCAACCTGCACGGTCGATACGGGCTTCGCGCATAAATTGGAGCAGGTGGTCGAACTCGGCTTCGGTCTCACCGGGAAAGCCCGCGATGAATGTGCTGCGAATCACGATTTCGGGACAGGTCTCGCGCCAACGCTGGATGCGATCCAGATTCTTCTCGCCGCTGGCCGGGCGCTTCATGCGCCTGAGGACATCGGGATGACTGTGCTGGAACGGCACGTCAAGGTATGGCAGCACCTTGCCCGTCGCCATCATGGGAACCACCTCATCAACAGATGGGTACGGATAGACGTAATGCAACCGCACCCAGGCCCCGAACGGCTCTGCCATGTCACCGAGCGCCTGCACGAGTTCATGCATGCGAGTGCGGATGGGCTTTCCCTCGTAGAAGCCGGTTCGATATTTCACGTCCACGCCATACGCCGATGTGTCCTGACTGATGACGAGCAGCTCTTTCACGCCGCCTTCAAACAGTGCGCGTGCCTCCTTGAGCACATCGCCAATCGGCCGGCTGACCAGATCGCCTCGCATCGAGGGAATGATGCAGAAGGTGCAGCGGTGATTGCAGCCTTCGCTGATCTTGAGGTACGCGTAATGACGGGGTGTGAGCTTGATCCCGGCAATGCCGAATGAGCCGCGCGCCGGATCGGGAACCAGATCGATGAAGGGGTCGTGTGGCTTGGGCAGATTCAGGTGGACGGCATCCATCACCTCCTGGGTCGCGTGCGGGCCCGTAACGGCGAGCACCGAAGGATGCATCTGGCGCACGAGGTTGCCGCCGTCGTCGCCGGCCTTTGCGCCCAGGCAACCTGTCACGATCACCTTGCCGTTTGCAGCCAGCGCTTCGCCGATGGTGTCGAGGCTTTCGCGCACGGCATCGTCGATGAAGCCGCAGGTGTTGACGATGACGAGGTCAGCACCCTCGAATGTCTTGGAGGTTTCGTAGCCTTCGGCAGAAAGCTGGGTCAGGATCAATTCGGAATCGGTCAGGGCCTTGGGGCATCCCAGGCTGACGAATCCCACTTTGGGCGTTTTGTTTTCGGGGGCGGCAACTTCACTCATCCGCCTATTGTCCCAGACCCTGCAGGTTCAACGCTTGACAGGGGCGATCCACGAAGTCATCTGTTCCTGCATCTTGTCGAACATCGTCTTGGACTGTTCGACGTAGTTGCCCATCATTCCCTGCATCATCGGGTTTTGCAGATTCATGAACTGGGCCCACACCTCCGGCGTTACGGTCTTGGACTGCTCGGTGAGCTTGGCCTGGATGTCGGTGAAAGCCTGCACGTTCTTTTCAAGGTAAGTACCCATGAAACCCTGTGCAGCGTGGCCGTAAAAGCGGATGAGGTTGCCAAGTGCAGCTTCACTGAACATGGGCGTGCCGCCCGCCTCTTCTTCGAGAATGATCTGCAGCAGGATGCTGCGGGTCAGGTCCTCGTTGGTCTTGGCATCGCGCACGACGAAGAGCTCACTGTCCATCACGAGCCGCTTGACCTCGGTCAGCGTGATGTAGGTGGATGTATCGGTGTCGTAGAGCCGGCGGTTCGGGTACTTCTTGATCACCCGCTGGGCCGGCTTGCTGCCCGCTGCGGTGGATTTCTTGCTTTGCACGGCCTCGCTCCTCGCGCGGTTGCCCGGACGGGTCGCCGCTGATGTATTGCACTGCAACAGATTCTAGGGAGAGGAGGAAGCCACGTCCCACAGGGTTTCCCTGAGCCGGAGGCAGTCAGCAGCAAGCCGCCGCTGTGTCAACATTGCGCGATCTCCTTTCATTTGTATACCGGAGCTGCGCCATGCACCGATTCGACACGTCCGCCAAAGGCGTCTACCTCATCACTGTCACTCCATTCACCAATACCGGGGCGCTCGATCTCGAAAGCGCGGACCTCATGGTGGATTTCTGCCTGGAACGCGGGGTCACCGGACTCACCATCCTCGGGATCTTGGGCGAATCGACCAAGCTCACTGCGCAGGAGTCGAAGGCCTTCACGCAACGGGTTGTCCAGCGCGTGGGCGGCCGGGTACCTGTCGTGGTCGGCGTGTCCTCGCCGGGCTTCGCTGCCATGAGTGAACTCACGAAGGCGGTCATGGACATCGGCGCATCCGGCGTGATGGTTGCACCACCGTCCACAGTCCGCACGGATGACCAGATCGCTGCGTATTTCGACATGGTCAACGAGACCTTGGGTACGGTGCCGTGGTGCCTGCAGGACCATCCCGTTGCCACCGGCGTGCAGCTGTCAGCGGGGCTGATTTTGCGCATCCTGAAGAACTCGCCGCACTGCGTGATGCTCAAGCACGAAGAATCGCCCGGCCTGGCCAAACTGGCGGCCATTCGAGCCGCAGGGGACAAGGGCGAGACCCGCCCCGTATCCATCCTCACGGGCAATGGCGGCGGCCTGTTCCTGCCCGAGGAACTGTCACGCGGCGCAGACGGCGCGATGACTGGTTTTGCGTGGCCCGAAATGATGGTCGATGTGGTTGCGGCGCACGCGCGGGGCGACATCGAGCGCGCTCACGACCTGTTCGATGCCTACTTGCCGCTGGCCCGCTACGAGCAGCAGGCCGGTATCGGCCTGGCCGTGCGAAAACACCTGCTCCATCAACGCGGCGCGATCGCCTCGCCCTTTGTGCGCAAGCCCGGCCCCAAGCTCTCGGCCCCCGACCTTGCCGACATCGAGCGGCTCGTTCGTCGGCAGGCCAGGCGCTTGCAGGAGTTGGAAGTCCAAGCATCTGTTTGCTAAGAGGGGTAGCGCACAGACGCGCGCCAGCGTTTCGCACAAAATGTACGGATGAGTCCGACCTTGAATTGCGCAATCATGCAGCAGCCGCTGGGCGTGCGTCCGGGTCTTCCAGTCTCGATGAATAGCACGGACACGCTGGCGCCCGGACTGTCCTCCGGCAAGGTCATCGAGCGGCTCCGGGCGGAGACCGTAGAGCAACATCGCACAATTGAAAACTTGACGCGCTTGAGCGGCGATTTCAGCGTCGCGCACTACGGCCGCACGTTGCAGGCATTCGAGTCTTTTCTGACGCAGTGGGAGCCCTTGGTGACAGGCGCGCTGCCTGTGTCGATGCGGCCCTGGTCGGAAAGCTTGCGTCGCCTTTACCTGGCACGGCGCGACATGGCGGCGCTTGCTCTAGCGCCGCTTGAGAGCGTCGCAATCGACCTGACTTTGCGTGACAAGTCGGCCGCATTGGGATCCATGTACGTGATGGAGGGCTCCACACTTGGGGGCGTCGTGATCGCGAGGCACCTGCGCAGACAACATGGCATCGAGGCGCACAACGGCGGTGCGTACTTTTCCGGCTGGGGCGCGAATACCGCTGCGAATTGGCTGCAATTCAGGCAGCTTCTCGAAGCTCATGTTGACCCAGATGAGTCCGCCAGAAAGGGCGCCGCCACGGCGGCCGCCGACACATTCAGGGCATTGAGCCAGACCTTGCAGAGGGCATTTGATGCGAACCTTGACTGCTGAACCGAGTTGCGCGACTGAGCCGATCCGGATACCCGGCTCTATCCAGCCGTCCGGCTGGATGGCGATCCTCGCAGTAGAAGACGGTCATTTGATCGCCCATAGCGAAAACTGGCCCGGCTCCGCTGCATTCGAACCGGCGATGCTCGCGCTGCATGGCGCAGCAGGCTCCCTGCAACCGCATTCATCGCCGCAGTTGATAGGTACGACGAAACTTGGCGAGCTGGACTGGACGTGTTCTGCTCACCAAAGCGGCGGCCTCGTCATTCTGGAGTTCGAAACCCTGACGCCACGCCGCGACGAGACGCGGGATGCGCTTCAGACCGTCGCCGAGGCATTCGCGCCACGGCTTCAAGGCGCGCTATCGATCCAGGACCTGTGCGCGCTCGCTGCTGCGCAGTTGAAGGAGTTGTCCGGTTTCGGCCGATGCCTGGCCTATCGCTTTGTTTCGGACGGGCACGGCGAGGTGCTGGCTGAATCAGCCGACGCCGGCTACGAAAGCTACCTCGGTCACCGATTTCCTGCATCAGATGTTCCGACGCAGGCGCGCGAGCTTTATGTCAGCAACCAGTTCCGGCTGATTTCCGATGCGAATGCCGCACCCGTGCCCCTGCACTGCGTGGACTCCGCGTGGACGGCGCAGATGCTGGACTTGTCCATGGCCGACCTGCGTAGCGTCTCTCCGATCCATATCCAGTACATGCGCAACATGGAGACACTGGCGTCAATGTCGGTGTCGATCGTCGTAGCCGGCAAGCTCTGGGGCATGATTTCGTGCCACAACCGGACGTCGCTGTCTCTGACACTGGAAGAGCGCAATGGCTGCAGGCTCCTGGGCCGGCTGCTTTCCATGCAGGTAGAAGTGCTGGAAGGTCGTTCCGATGCGGCTGAGCGGCGTGGTTCGCGCGAATCCGTATTCCAGGTGCTTGCGGGCCTGTCCAACAGCGACGCCACTTTGCGACAGCTGGTCGATAAGCCAGACTCACTGCTGGCCCTGGTCGACGCAACCGGTGTGGCCGTGGTGCACGAGGACGATTGCTGGTCGGCCGGTCTGGTTCCGCAGCGCAGTCATATCCTGGAGCTGGCGCAGCGGATCAGCTCCACGCGTGTGCATACTTTCCATGTCGACCGGCTCGTCAATTTCTATCCTCAGGCTCCCATGATCGCCGAGATGGCAGCGGGCGTCCTGGCCGTTTCGATCTCCCGGGTGCGACGGCACGTGGTGCTCTGGTTCCGGCCCGAAATCATTGAAACCGTCAGTTGGGCGGGTGACCCTCGCGAGAAGTCACCCGATGCTCAGGGCGCGCTCTCGCCGCGACGCAGCTTCACCACCTGGAGGCAAGAGGTGCGCGGGCAGTGTCGGCGCTGGTCCATTGCGGATGTTGCGAGCGCGACCGAGATCCGACACGCGTTGATCACACTGGTGCTGACCCGAGTGCAGGAGCGTGAACTGCTGACGTCTAAACTTGCGCTCGCCCGTCGTGACATCGACTACTTCACGCAGAGCGTGTCGCATGAGTTGCGCCAGCCGCTCATCACAGCCGGCACCTTCGGGCAACTCGCCAGAGCGCAGTTCGAGTCGGCTGGTGACCTGCGCGGCGTGGGCTATATGGAGCGGGTTCTGAAGGCCATTGTCCAGACTTCAGCCGTCAGTGATGCGGTCCTGGAGTTGGCCCGCATCTCACGCGCGAATGTGGAACTCAGGATCGTCGATATCAGTGCGATGGCAAGCCAGATACTTGCGAACCTGCAAAAGCAAGACCCCTGGAGGCAGGTTGCACTATCGATCCAGCCCGGCATGATTGCCCATACCGATGAAGCATTGATGAAGCTGGTGCTGGCGCACTTGCTGGGCAATGCCTGGAAGTTCACATCGAAAAAGAGTCTCGCGAATATTTCCGTGGGTTGGGCCACCGTCGAGGGGCACATGCAATGGTGCGTAACTGACGATGGCGTGGGATTTGACATCACTGCCGCTGATCGCCTCTTCCAGCCGTTTCATCGTTTCCATAAATCAATCGATTTCAATGGAATTGGCGCGGGGCTTGCCCTTGTCAACGCTGCGATCACAAGACTCGGCGGAACGGTTCGCATGGAAACCACGCAAGGCAAGGGCGCTACCGTGTATTTCACTTTGAGTGACTTTGCGTTCTCGGTCGCGCCACAAGCAAAAAAGCGCGAAGGGGAGCCGAATGGGCTCCCCTTCGCCATAGACCCTGGATAACCCAAGCGTTACGGGCGGCGTCCCTGGTTTTCGTCAACGCGACGCCGTAACTCATCAAGCAATCTTGCGTCGCTCGCCGCTTCGCGCCTGGCAGCGGCCCGCCCGGTCTCCGGCCGCTGCCGCCCGCCAGGCGTCTCTACATTCGGCACTACCTGTGAAGCTTGCGGCGCCGGCGCAGGCGCAACCTGCGGAGCCGATCGCGGCGCTGGCGTCGTTGTTTCGACAGGTGCCCTTTCCGGTGGCGGCAGCGCGCGAACTTGTCCAGTTCCACGGCGCGGGCGCTCTTCCTGCAGTCCGGGGGCGAGTGCCGGCACGGGTGCGACAGCAGGCGGGAGCGCCCGCGAGACAGGCGGTGCAGTGGGGAGAGCAGGAGCAGGAGCAGGAGCAGGAGCAGGAGCAATCGCAGCCGGACGCGACGGGCGGCCAGCATCCATTGGCCTGGGAACGTCAGGTGCAGGAGCGATAAGGGTTGCGCCCGCCGGCGATCCGGACCGGGGCATTTCCGAACGCTGGAAAGGTTCGGGCTGCCGTGACCTTCGTTCTTCCTGCGCCTGCCTGCGTTCAGTCCGCATGTTGCTTGGCGCCTGCGCTGGGGGTGGAACCGGTGCAACCTGCGGTGGTGCCGCGATGATCACAGCGGCAGCTGGCGCCGGAGCTGCAGAGCGGATCGCTGCAGCTGCTGCCGCATCGAGCGGCCTGCCGGGATTGGCCGTCAATGCACCTAGACGCGCTGCGAACGGCACCATCGCAGGTGGCGGAGCCGTCCTTGCCACAACAGAACGGGTGATTGCGACTTCCGGCGGTCGGACGCCCGGCGCTGACAGGCCAAGCACGCTGGAGCGCATTGGCGCGTAAGGCGCCGCACCAATGACTGTTGACGTGACAGCTGCGTCTCGGGCCACTCGCATGATTTCCCGCGACACCGACCTCGATTGCACGAAGGCAGAAGTGGGGACCGCGACGAGCGCCCCAGGAACCTGCTGGTTCACATAGGAGATGTTGGTCACGTTGGCGTTGTTGTAGAAGTTGGTGATGTTGACCGTGCTGATGAACGTATTGCTGATATTTACATTCGTGAAATAGTCGCGGCTCACCGAATACGCAGGCCGGTAGACCTCGCGTGGCCCGAGCGGGAACCAGGCTACCGCACCCGCTCCGCCCTGGTTGAGCGAGAGACTGAAATTGCTTCCGCCGACAAATGCAACCAGCGCCGGCGCGTAGACCGGACGCACGTCCCGGGGTCCCGGGACCCATGCCCACGTGCCACCGATGCTGGCCCAGCGGCCGTAGTGCGAGGGGGCAAATCCCCACGGCGCATCATCGACCCAGGTCCAGCCCCAGGGTTCGACCCATGCCCAATGTCCATCGCGGTACGGTGCCCAGTCCGCTGCTACCCGAGTCGGTGTCCAGACCGGGCCATAGCCCGTCGCTTCGCGCCAGGTTCCGTATTCATCCAGATCCTCATAGCCGATCAGATCGCGCGACACGTAGCGCGCCGATACGGAGTTTTCCCACCTTTGATCGCGTGCGCTCGACCAACGGTCGAACTCATCGCCAGAACCCAAGGCAAACCCGTCGTAATCGCGCAGTCCGGTGTCGAAGAATTCGAAACCCTGGCCTGCGCTGATCACGAACGCACGGCCTTCGCCGAAAACCTCTGCCTGACCCGAGCGGACCATTACGACAGTCGACTCGCCGTTCGCGTCCACCTCAATGCGGTAGCTACCAGGGCTGCGAATCGAATACGCCAGATTCGGCGTGTTCACCTCGAAGACCTGATTGCGGTCGAAACGCCAGATCCGGATGTTCAAGGTTCCCTGCGTCAGCTGCACCTGCGCAACACGGTCGTCGACATTGAGCAGTGCAAGACTGGTGCGTGACCCCAGGCGGATAGCAGCGGTGCCGAGCTGCAACTCGCTGCGCGCGCCCGATTCGGTCCACAACCTGTCGCCCGTAATCAGCGGACGGTTGACACTGGCGCGAACCCAATCGACTTCGCCGCCCGGAGAAAAGCTCACGGCACCGGTGATATGCGCAAGCCGCGCCACGCGAGACGGCGGATCGGCATGGGCCGGGCCGCTCAGCGCCAAGGTACAGAGCCCGATCAAAAGTGTTCCGAGGAGCTTTTGAAGCGATAGTTTGATCATGGACGGTCCTTGTTGTGGCGGTGCGGAATCACGGCGGTTGAATACCTGCAGATGAAGTCGTCTCTAGCCGTGCGCTCATCATGCACAGTGAAGCTGAACAGAGTATGAACAGCTCTGAAAAGCGCCGGATGCTTTGATAGCGCGACTATGTCCCGACGCTGCGGCCGCATCAGCGGCCGGATGGACCGTCAGTTAGCTGCCGTCGCGATAGGCGGACTCGCCGAACACCACCCCGCTGATCAGGTTTTCCCTCAGTAACCGGTCATGAAGAGTGCCTTGAGGCTGCGCTATCTCCTCAAGGAACCGGCTCCTGGCCTGCGCTTCCAGACGTACCAGCCGGATCGCCTCGTCGGCGTCGACAGCTTCGAAGCGAACATGATCGTGAGGTCGCAGCTGGGACAGTCCGTCAATGTCCGTCGAGATGACGGTGGCGATCTTCGGATACCCGCCGGCGGTCTGGTGATCGGCCAGCAGGATCGAGGCTACGCCATCGCCTGCGACCTGGATCGATCCCCGGACAACGGGCTCGGAAGGGATCGACAATGCATCCTTCAGCGACAACTTCGGGCCAGCGAGGCGCATGCCCATCCGGTCGTAGGCTGGAGTAACGTGAAAGCTCTCGCGCAGGAGTGTGGCAGTTGCATCGCGATCGAAGCGGTCCGTCTGCGGCCCGAGCACCACACGTGCGAGCGAGCGGGACCGGGCAAAACCGGGAACGGGCAAGTCGCCCTCGCGCTCTTGCTCCACCCTGGCCTTTTGCACGACGATCGTTGCACCAGCAGTGAGGGCGCCACCGCCGAATCCCGAAGTTGAATGCGTCGAAGTGCGTCCTGCCCACTGCTTGCAAACCACTTCCCCGGCAAACGCCAGGTAAGCCCAGCTCCCCCATGCGCCCGCGCGCACGCTCAACACGTCGCCGGCACGTAAGGTTCGCACACACCAGGACTTGCTGACCGAGCCGGAATGAACGAGGCGAAACTCGCCTCCGGCGACGCAGCAGGTCACCTCGCCGGACTCGCACACCAGTTC
Source organism: Ramlibacter sp. (assembly GCA_046597415.1). Lineage (GTDB taxonomy): Bacteria > Pseudomonadota > Gammaproteobacteria > Burkholderiales > Burkholderiaceae_C > Ramlibacter. The sequence goes on along the minus strand of JBKJKT010000081.1, from coordinate 52,357 downwards.
GAGTCCGCCCGTGGAGATCTCTATGCCTGTGGCGCCTTGCGCATTGCCCAGGGACACGTGCGAAGCTGCATGAGCCAGCCGGTCCATGGGCCCCGAAGCCGGGACGCCGAACCGCAGCATTCCGAATCGACCGCCGTCCTGGTAGGAGACGAGTGGCCCGCAAGACCGCACCTGCAGTCGGGCTTCACTCATCGGCCACCCTTTGCGCCTCGTACTGCGCAAGGCTGATGCGCTTGAACCGGACCCTGTCCCCTATGTCGAAGAGAAAGGGCGAGCCCTCGTCACCCGTCAGTATCCGGGTGGGAGACCGGCCCAGGATGGACCATCCGGTGGGCATCACCAACGTCGTGACGATGCACTGTGGGCCGGCAATGAGCACGCTGCCAGCGGGAATGTCCCACACTGCCGAAACCTTGCGCGGCACCTGAATTTCGGCAGGGACGCCCGCCATGTACGCGTAGCCCGGCGCAAATCCGTACATGCGTACCTGGTAGTCACCCTGCAGGTGCCGATTAATCACCTCATCGATCGACAGCCCGCAGCTCTGCGCAACCACCCCGAGATCGGGCGAAAAACAGGGTTCGTAGCAGACCTCGACCTCGCGGAGATTTCCTTGACTCCGTGCCGCGGGCGCACTGTGCTGCAGGCGCTGCACAACCTCCCGAATCCGGACGTGATCCGTCACCAGCGGGTCAAAGTCGACCAGAAGGCTCACGAATGCAGGAATGCATTCCAGCATCCCCTCGGGTGGCGACTGAGCCAGCGCCCTGTCGAGTGCAAGCACCGCAGCGCTCGTTTCGTCAGTAATCGCATCGGCGAAGGACACCAGCAGCGCGTGGTCTGCGACGGGCGTGAACGTCGGCCATTCGGTACCTGGCATGCCGTCCTCGCCTACGGGAGAAAGGAAGCGACGGCGACTCCCTCGGCTTCCAGCCGCATGCGAATGCTCCTGGCCATCCCGACGGCCTGGGCACTGTCTCCGTGTACGCAGATAGATTCGGCCTTCAGCGCAATCGGCTCAGCGCCTGCGACGGGCATCTTTCCGGTCTTGAGGAAGCCGATCAAACGATCCGCAGCCTCTTTGGGATCGTGCAGCATCGCTCCCGGCTGGCTGCGCGGGACCAGGTGGCCACTTGGCAGGTAGGCGCGATCCGCAAAAATCTCCGAAAAGACCCGAACGTGTTGCTCTCGGGCGGCGCGCTCAAGATCCGTGCCGGAAATGGCAAGAATGGCGAGTGCCGGGTCGATAGCCTTCACGACGGAGACAATGGCGTTGGCGACCGTCATGTCGGCGGCGGCGAGGTTGCCCAGCGCACCGTGCGGCTTGACGTAGCTGACCCGCGTGCCTGCCAGCCGGGCGATCGCCGCGAGCGCGCCCACCTGCGCCGCGACCAACCGGCCAATCTCGCCGGGTTCCATCGGAATGATGCGCCGGCCGAATCCTTCACGATCGGCATACCCGGGATGGGCCCCCACTGTCACGCCACGCTCGGCAGCCAACCGCAAGGTGCGATACATCGTCTCCGCATCGCCGGCATGTCCCCCGCAAGCGATGTTGGCGCTCGTGACGCAATCCAGGATGCTGGCGTCATCGCCCATGACCCAGGGCCCGTAGCCCTCTCCGAGATCCGAATTCAGGTCGATCCGCATTTTCGATTCCTTCATGTGCTACTTGCCAGACTGATGCGCTCCGCGCGTGAGCAGCGTCACGCCGGCGTGGTTCGCCCAATCGTAGTACGTAAAGCCCGTGCGATTGCTTTTAGTAGACGATCGATTCGTGCAACGGCGTTGCACTGCGGATGCGCGACCAACTCAACGGGCTCATGTCGATTGAGAGGAACTCGCCAGCTGTCACCAGCTCCGCAATGCCGCGGCCGACTGCCGGCGCATGCATCACCCCATGGCCGGAGAACCCGGTGGCGAAGATGAGGTTAGCCAGTTCATCGTGGGCACCGACAACGCCGTTGTGATCCAGCGTATTGACTTCGTAATGTCCGGCCCAGGCACGGTTCAGGCGCAGTTGCTCCATCGCCGGTATGCGCGTTGCAAGAAGGGGCCAGAACACTTCTTCCATCAGGTCGTGGTGGGGCTCGAAATCCCCGTCGGCGTCCACATCGCGCTCGGCGGACGGCTGGATACCGCCGATGTAACCCTGTCCTTCGGGACGCACCCAGATGCCGCTCGAGTCGAACAGCATGGGGAAATTCTCCAGCTTGAAAGGAGACCGGAAGGAGAACACCGTTCGCTTCTTCGGAACGACCGGCAACTCGATGCCCAGTGTCGCCACCAGCCGCCCGGACAGCGCACCTGCGGCCAGCACACAGAAGTCGCAGGGAATCGACTGCCCAGTCGATAGCTTCACGCCGGTCACCTTGGTACTGGTGGACTCGAACGACTGGACAGTTGCGTCGACGTAGGTGACGCCGGCATTACGCGCCGCCTTGCGCACGAGGGACAAGAGACTCCAGGCATCGAACCAGCCTTCGTGCTGTACACCGAACGTGCCCACACCGACGTCGTCAAAGGCGAACCCGGGAAAGCGCGCAGCCAGTTCATCCGGACCCAGCACCGCAATGTCTGCGCCATATGCTCTTTGCATCTGCGCAGCCGCAGTGCGCTCGAGGACCTGGCCCGGTCCGCCAAGGATCAGGTAGCCCTTTTCGCGGTAGCCAATGTCCGCATCGTCTCCGAATACGGACTTGATGCTGCGAAACATCTGCGCTGCATAGAGGCTCATCTGGATGTTGGCGGGCGTTGCGAACTGCGTCCGTATCCCGGCGGCCGAGAGAGCCGTGGATGAGAATTGATAGGTCGGGTCCCTCTCCACGACCGTGATCGATCCCGCAAAACCGGCCTTGCGAAGCGACCAGGCGCAAAAGCTGCCGATGATGGCACCGCCAACAATGACGACGCGGGCTGACTCGAGGCAATTCATTCCAGAAATTGTCCGCCAGATGCTCCTGGCCCGCTAGCTGGCACAGCGCAACGTGCTGGGGTCCATCGGCCGGTGCCTTGAGAACCGGTGAGGTAAAGAGGCCATAGCTACGCCGGAATCGCTCATTCGATCTTCACCTTGGCATTCTTCACGAGGTTGACCCAGAACTTGTTGTCTTCAACGAGGAACGTGTTGAACTGCTCAGGCGATCCGGACAGCGACACTTCGGTTCCTTCCCGCGCGAGAATCGCTTTTACGTTCGGCTGGTTCATCGCAGTCACGGTCGCGTCGTGAATTTTCTTGAGAATGGCTGGAGGCGTACCTGCTGGCGCGAACATCCCGTACCAGAACTCGAGGTTGTATTCAGGCAGCCCTGCCTCCTTCATGCCCGGCAAGCCAGGCACCAGCGCCGATCGCTCACGTGTGCTGACGGCTATCGCCAGCAGCTTGCCGCCTGGGATCGCTTGCGGGAGCACCGATGGCGAGGTGCCGAATGTCACATGCGTTTCCCCTGCCATGACCGACTGGATGGCAAGCGCGCCGCCACGGTAAGGCACGTGCGTCATCTGCGCGCCGGTCAGCATGCTGAACAACGCGGCGCCAAGATGAGGTGCCGAGCCATTGCCGGATGTCGAGTAGTTGAGCTTCCCCGGATCCTTCTTGGCCATCGCAATCAGGTCAGGCACGGTCCTGATGCCCGTTGCCGGATTCACCGCGAGCACCAGGGGCGACGTGGTCATCCTTGTCACCGGAATCAATTCCTTCGGTGAATAACCAATGGCCGGATTCAGCGCCGGATTCACCGAGATGCTGCTGGGGCTTGCAATCAGTACCGTATAGCCGTCGGGCGGCGCCTTTGCCACCAGCTCGGCCGCGATGCTCGACCCATTACCGGGTTTGTTATCGACGATAACAGTCTGGCCCAGCGCTTTTCCGAAAGCATCGCTCATGGCGCGAGCCACCGAGTCGGCTGCGCCTCCGGGGGCGAAACCGATCACCAGCCGAATCGGCTTGGTGGGGTAAGGAGCGGGTTGAGCAAGTGCCGCACCGCCGTAGATGCCAAGAGCGATCGATAAAACCAGCCTGATTGCTTTCATGCGTTTTCCTGGTTGATGTTCAGCACGATCTTCCCGGCGTGCATACCAGCTTCCATCCGCGCCTTGGCTTGTGGCAGAAGGGTAAAGTCGAACGCCTGGTCAATGCGCGGTCTGATACGGCCGTGCGCAAAATGCGGCATGACCTCAGAAATGAAACGCGGTACCGCAGCGGACTTCTGCTGCTTGGTGCGCTGCTTGTTGGACACGCCAAAAATCGTCAGTCGCCTTGCGTGTACGGCCTCCAGGTCGAAGTCGGCATGCATCACCCCATCGACATAACCGACCGTTGCGAGCCGGCCTTCCAAGGCCATCGCGCGAATGCTTTCGGCGAATACGGAGCCGCCGACGGTATTAATAACCAGGTCGGCGCCTTTGTTGTCGGTCTCTTTCATCACGACAGCTGCGAAGTCGGGAACTCGAGTGAGTAGCGCAATGTCGAGGCCCAGTGGCTTGAGCAAATCCAGCTTCTCCTGCGACCCGGACGTTCCGATCACCTTGGCGCCCAACGCCTTCGCCAGCTGCAGGGATGCTACCCCGACGCCGGACGATACGCCGTTGATCAGGACCCACTCACCGGGTGCCAAGCGCCCCTGCAGTACAAGCATGTCGAACGACACCAGAAACACAAGCGGAATACATGCGGCCTCATCCCAGGACAGTGAGGGCGCAACTGCCATGGCTTCAGCTTCATCGAAGAGCGCAAAGTCCGCAAACGCCCCTGCACAGCGCGCCATCACACGGTCGCCTGGCTTGTGAAGCGTGACGCCCTCCCCCACCGCAACTACCTCTCCGGCTCCTTCACCGCCGATCGCTTTCCATGTTCCAGGCTGGCCGTGCAATCCGTGGCCCACGACGAACTCGCCACGATTGAGTGACGCTGCGCGCAGCTGCACCAGCATCTGACCGGGGCCTGGTGTGGGCACTTGCACGTCGCGCTGCTCGAGCACCGTGTCCGTGTCGGTCATCTGCATCCACCACGATCGCATTGTCTTCATCGCTGTACCGTTTGCATGTCTGTTGTTTTGCATCTCTGCTTGCTGGCTACTTTTCATTTGCCGGTGAAGACCGGCTTTCGCTTCTGCATGAAGGCGGTCCGACCCTCGGTGCAATCGGTGCTATCGAAGCAGCCGCGAATGAGCGATGTGCAGAGCGTCATGTCCATTTCGGGGGATGGCTTGAGGATTTCTCGCGTCCTTGGCCGCACCCGGCCCGATCAGGTCAACCAGGTGCTCGATCCAGTAGCTGCGATCATGCTTCGAAAGCGGCGGTTGATCTCGGCGTTGAGTGAATCGCGATTGACCGAGCGAGCCGCCTTGTCTTGATAATGGGTGTGGGTGATCCACTCCGGTGCGCCCAGGATATTGCAGAAGCGTTCCCATATCTTCGCTACGTGCGTGTTATGCGCCACAGTCACTCCTCCAGCACGATTTTTCGCGCCTTGGCCAGCGTCGTCCAGCGCGCAATATCGGCCTTGATGTAATCACCGAATTGCTCAGGCGTCATGGGCCATGGCTCCACCGCTTCGCCAGACAACTTCTCGCGTAGCTCGGGAGCCCTCAGCACCGCGACTTGCGTTTCGTTCAGGCGTTTCACGATTTCTGGTGGCATGCCCGCCGGGCCGACAGAGCCGTACCACTGCATTGCATCGAAGCCCTTGAAACCGACCTCCTCCATGGTCGGAACGTCCTTGATTTGGGGGCTGCGCGACTTACCAGTAACTGCCAGTGCGCGAACGCGGCCCGAACGCAGGTGTGGCAGAGCAGCAGCCAGGCCCGGGTACATCGCCTGCGTCTGACCACCGAGCATGTCGTTGATTGCGGGCGCGATCCCTCGATAAGGGATGTGCAACATGAAAGTGCCGGTCTCCTGCTTGAACATTTCCATGGTCAAGTGAGTGAGCGAGCCTTGCCCGGCCGAGCCATAGCTGATCTTTCCCGGATTGGCCTTCACGTACGCGACGAACTCAGCGACATTTTTGGCCGGCACGCTGGCGTTGACGACGAGCACATTAGGTGTGGCGCCAATCATGCCGATCGGCGTGAACTGCCTGATAGGGTCATAGGCAATTCTTCGGGTCGCAGGCGTGGTGCCGTGTGTAGCCACATATCCCTGCATCAGGGTATATCCGTCCGGCACCGCTCGCGCCGTGAGTGTGCTTGCAACAACGCCGCCCCCACCACTTTGGTTGTCGACCACGAAGGTCTGGCCGAGCAACGCGCCCCAGCGCTCGGTGACAACGCGCGCGATCATGTCGTTGCCGCCGCCTGCAGCCACCGGGACGATGTATCGAATCGACTTCGACGGATAGGCTTGTGCGAACGCCAGACCTGGCATGGCGACAGCGGCAGAGGTTGCCTGCAGCAATAGACGGCGCTTCATGAATGTCTCCTTTTATCTTTGCACCGAATAGTCGCGCCGGCAGGTCTGAATGTAAAGTGCAATCTGTTGCCGCTCTATGGCACTTGATGCAACATATGAAATTGTCGGCTCCTGGCGCTACGCGTGCTGGCACCCGGGCCTTGCCGACCTGAAAGCATTCATAGCCGCTGCTGAGTTGCACAGCTTTGCAGCTGCGGCCAAATCAATGCATTTCTCGTTGCCAGCGTTCTCACGCTGGCACAGCCGCGCCCTGTGTGCGAAGTGCGGCATGTTTCGACTCTCATCGGCCTGGTTGAAGCCGGGCTGGGCGTGGCGATCGTTCCTCAGCTCACAGCCCCTCGGCGCCCGGCTGCGGTAGTGGGGGTCCCACTTGATCCGCCGGTCACCAGAACCATGGGCTCATCCAGAGGTCAGGCAAGACGCTGCCTCCGGCAGCGGCCGCTTTCGCGCAGCTGTTGGCGGAGGCCATCGGCCGACGCAGAACGAAGCGTCGGAAGGCAAAGGCGGGCGGGGGTTGATTCAATCTACGGTGATGTTGCCGCGCTTGATCACCAGGTTCCAGCGCGGAATTTCCGTGGCGATCAGCTGGCCAAATGCCTGGGGCGTCGCGTGCGTGGCTTGCGCGCCCTCGGCGGCCAGACGCGAACGCTCCTCCTCCGACGACAAGGCCTCGTTGGCGTGCTGATTCAGCATGGCGACTATCTTGGCGGGCGTGCCTGCGGGCGCCACCAGTCCGTACCATCGGTCGGCCTTGAAGTGCTTGGTACCCGTCACCCCAGGTTCGGCAACCGTCGGCACTTCTTCAGCTGACTCAACGCAAAAGCCCCGCTCTCACTGGAGAAACGGGGCTTGAAATTTGGTAGGCGCGATTGGACTCGAACCAACGACCCCCACCATGTCAAGGTGGTGCTCTAACCAGCTGAGCTACGCGCCTGAAAATCGTATTCGAGCCCTCAAGTATAGCAGCCAAAAATTCCCAATCCGCCAGGGCGAATCGCGGTCTTCATCGCCGCTTCGCCCATCGCACACCTTGCACCTCTGCGACAAGCGATAGCACCTTGTTCAGTCGTCCCGAATCGGTGACTTCCACGGTGAACGTCATCCAGGCCGTGCCCTTCACCGATTGCGTCTGCACGCCGATTACATTCATCTTCTCCTTGGCGAAAACTTCCGAGATGTCACGCAGCAGCCCCTGTCGGTCAGAAGCCTCAACGCCAACATCGACGGGATAGACCGCGCCGCCTTCGGCCTTGCCGGAAGACGGGCTCGCACCCCACTCCACGTCGATCACGCGTTCGGAATTGCGCGCGGCCAGCTCGCGAAAATTGCTGCAATCCGTGCGGTGGATGCTCACCCCCTTGCCACGCGTGACGAACCCACCGATGGCATCGGGCGGCGCGGGTTTGCAGCACCGTGCCAGCTGGGTCATGAGAGATTCGATGCCGACCACCAGCACGCCCCCCTTGGGTCCGCCTCCGGGGTTGCGCGCCTTCTTCAGCAGAAACTCGTCAGGGTGCAGAGGCGCTTCGGGCGGCCGCAGCAGCGTCTCGATATTGCGCAGCGAATACTCGTCCTTGCCCACGACATAAAAGAGGTCTTCGGCCGACTTGAATCCGAGTTGTGTCGCCAGGTCTTCCAGCTTCATCGCTGTCCGGCCTTCGCGCTGCAACAGCTTCTCGACCGACTCGCGGCCGCGCGACGTTGTCTCATGCCGTACCTGCTCGTTGAACCATGCGCGCACTTTTGCCCTGGCCCGATGACTGGCCAAAAAATTGAGGTCGGCATTGAGCCAGTCGCGGGACGGCCCGCCCTCTTTGGCTGCCGTCACCTCCACCGTCTGGCCGTTTTGAAGTGGCGTATTGAGCGGCACCATCGCCCCGTCAACACGGGCGCCGCGGCATCGATGGCCCAGGCTGGTGTGCACGGTGTATGCGAAGTCCACCGGCGTTGCGCCTCGCGGTAATTCGACAATCGCCGCATCGGGCGTCAGCACGTAGATCCGGTCTTCGAACAAACCCTCGCTGCCACCAGCCAGATCGCGCTCCCATGCAAGCAACTGCCGAAGCACCGCAATCTTGGCGTCGTACTCTCCGCTGGCACTGATCCCCGAATAGCCCTTGCTCCCTGCTTCCTTGTACGCCCAGTGCGCAGCGACCCCGTGCTCGGCGTGATCGTGCATGGCCTGCGTGCGTATCTGGATTTCGATCGACCTGCCTTCCCGGTCGCGAACGATGGTGTGTAGCGACTGATAACCGTTGGCTTTGGGCTTGGCAATGTAGTCGTCGAACTCCTCGACGAGCGGCGTGAACTTTTCGTGGACCCACGACAGTGCGGCATAGCAGTCGTCAACCGTCGGCACGATGACGCGCAACGCCCGGATATCGAAGACGCGATCGAAATCCAGAGACTTGCCCCGCATCTTTTTCACGATGCTATAGATGTGCTTGGGCCGTCCAGCGACGCTCGCCTTGATGCCCTGGGCAATCAGCTGCGCTTCGAGCCGCGACCGCAGCTCTTCGACGTACACCTCGCGTTCGATGCGCTTTTGATCCAGCTGGCCTGCAATCTGGCGATAGATTTCAGGCTCCAGGAAGCGAAACGCAAGATCTTCCATCTCCCATTTGAGCTGCCAGATGCCCAGCCTGTTGGCCAGAGGTGCGAACACATGGAGCACCTCGCGCGCCACGCTGGGCGGCACCGGCGTCTTGCTCGCTGCGTGCCAGCGCAATGTCTGCAAACGAGAGGCGAGCCGGAGCATGACCACGCGCAGGTCGCGCGAGAAAGCCAGCAGCATCTTGCGTACGTTTTCGTTCTGCAGCTGGGCAGCATCGACCATCTGGACATCGCCCGCGTCGCGCGCCTGTCGCTGCACGCGCACAAGCTTGGTGGTTTCCATGGCGAGAGCGGCGTAGTTTTCTCCAAACGCCTTTGAAATCACTTCCTGCGGCTTGTTCAGGTGCGACCAGGCATACACCAGATAACTGGCTGCCTGCATGGCTTCAGAGCCCCCCATCGACTTCAGGATGAGGGCCACCGCATCGGCATGCGCGAGTGTGTTTTCGCCCGTCTCGAGCGTCTCGCCTGCAATGAAGGGCTCTGCGAAAGCGCGGGCCCTCGACAACGCGTGCGCCTGCTGCGGCATCGAATGCTCGGTCGCCGCGATCAGTTCGGGGACGGCGGAGCTTTCGGGGTTTTCCGCAACAAGACTCTTCATGTGGAATCTACTGGTCGAGCAGGAAGCCAGCCACTACATCGACCTGGTCGCCGGCGATGAGCGTGGGCGCATGGCCGACCCCTTCGAATTCGACGAGACGCGCGCGTGGACCGCGCTGTGTCATGGCAGCGGATGTTTGCGCACTGAGAAGATCCGACTGGGCGCCGCGCAACAACAACGTCTGCGCAGCGATGTTGTCGTAGAGCTGCCAGAGCGCCGCCTGACCCTGCTGGGCGGATTCGGCGGTCAAGCTGCGAAGGGGAATCGCAATGTTCGGGTCGTAATGCAGCGTGTAGCCACCCTCGGGTAATGGTTTGACCATCGCCTGCGACAGCTTGAGCCATTGCTCGGGCGTGTGCGGTCCGAAGCTGGTCGAAATCGCCCACATCGCATCGGCCGCCTGCTCCACAGACTGGAATTTTCCCGTGTTGCCAATGTAGGTGCCAATGCGCTGCAACGCTTCCCACTGGATGGCAGGCCCCACGTCGTTGAGCACCAGGCGTCGCACCGGGACGGGAAGCGGCAACTTCGGCGTGCCGCAGATGCCCATGCCGACCAACCCTCCCATACTGGTGCCGACCCAATCAAGTTTGGTGACGGGTACCTGACCATGCAGCTGCCCGATCATTGCCAGCATGTCGCCGACATACGTGGGGATCTGGTAACCCGTCGGGTCATTCAACCAGTCGCTGCGACCCCGGCCCGCGACATCCGGGCAAACAACACGCAGGGGGTGCGTCGCGCGTTCAACAAGCGCCTGTGCCAGCACGTCGAAGTCACGTCCCTGCCGTGAAAGCCCGTGAACACAGACGACCATATGCACCGCCGCTGCATCACCCCATTGCCAATACGCCATGCGATGCCCGCCGGACGCGTCGGGGCAAGATACGTAGTTCAGCGTAGGTTCTGGCATGTCACTTAAAAAACCGCATACTCTGCGGCACTCGTTTTTTCGCGGCTTTCGCACATCCTAATTCAAGATGGAGACCCCCATGCTCAAAGGCAAGACTGCGCTCGTGACAGGTTCAACCAGTGGCATCGGGCTGGGCATCGCCAAGGCGCTCGCGCGACAAGGCGCGAACCTTGTCCTCAATGGCTTCGGCAATGTCGAAGGCCCGCAAGCCGAGGTTCGGGCACTGGGCGTGCAGGTCGCCTATCACGGTGCAGACATGAGCAAGCCCGATGAGATCGAAGCGATGATGAAGTTCGCCGCCGATCAATTCGGGCGTGTGGACATCCTGGTGAACAACGCCGGCATCCAGCACGTCGCAAACATCGAGGATTTTCCTGCCGACAAATGGGACGCGATCATCGCCATCAACCTCTCGAGCGCGTTTCATGCGACACGCATTGCATTACCGGCGATGAAGGCAGCCAACTGGGGCCGCATCATCAACGTTGCGTCGGTTCACGGACTCGTGGCATCAGCGCAAAAGTCCGCTTACGTTGCAGCCAAGCACGGACTGGTCGGGCTGACCAAGGTCACAGCGCTCGAGAGCGCGACCACGGGCGTCACCTGCAACGCGATCTGTCCCGGCTGGGTTCTGACCCCGCTGCTGCAAAAACAGGTAGATGCAAAGGCCGCAGCCAACAGCTGGACCAATGAGCAGGCGAAAGCCGCTCTACTGGGTGAGAAAGAGCCATCGCTGCAGTTCACGACACCCGATGAACTGGGCGAGCTCGCGGTTTTCTTCTGCTCGCCGGCCGGCAACAACGTGCGCGGCGTGGCCTGGAACATGGACGGCGGCTGGGCGGCGCAGTAAATCTACTTCAGCTGCACCGACCCCGACACGTTCACCACGACATTGCTCTTGCCCGGTTCCACGGGGACTGCCATCTCGGCTTGCGCGCCCTTGGCCTGCATCGCCATCACCCGTGGCTGCGGAAAGCCGCCGTCATTTGAATTCACCGACACCTCTCGCAGCGTGTAGCCCGAGAACCCGAAACCTCGCGCGAGCTCTGCGGCCTTTGCCTTGAACCGCTCGATCGCGAGTGTCTGCGCCTCGGTCTCAACTTTTGCGCGAGCCTCACGGCTCAATCCGAATGAGACGTGGCCCAGCGTCATCGACTGGATGCGCCCCGCGGTCTGGGTGATACGCGAAAAGTCGCGTCCTTCCAGAATGAGTTCAGCCGTGCCCTGCCAGCCGCTGATTTTTCCCAGGGGGTTGTAGCGCGGATGCAGGCTGAACTGACCCGTGCGCACATCGAGCTGTCCCGGCTGGACCGACTTCTTCGCTTCGGTTAGCGCTGAATCAAGAGCGGTCTTGAGTTGCGCCTGGACGGTGTTTGCATCGGCGCCGTCGCGCGAGGTCGTGAGGCTCAAGCTCAGCAAATCCTGCTGGACCTCGACAGTTCCGGTCGTACTGAGCTGCAGCACGTTCTGCGGCGCAGGAATGACCTGGGCCGACGCTGTCAATGAGGTGAGCGTCCCCAAGACCATGGCGGCTACACCGACGAACGCCGGAAACCGGGTGAAGGATTGATCCATGGATGTAGTTCTTGTTGCAGAGGTGGAAAGACAGACGCAATCATGCCTGCACACCAATTGCTGGAATGTGAAGCCGACGCTGGTGGGGCAACATTTGTAACAACGTGAAAAGCAAGCATGTAGACGGCTCAAATGCAACGCCAAGGCCTTCAGAATTGGCTCTGTTACAAATTTCAATGGAGCATCATGTCCCAAGCTGCAGCCCGAACCGACAAGATCCTGGTCGTCGACGATGACGCCCGAATCCGCGACCTGCTGCGCCGATACCTGACTCAGGAAGGTTTTGAAGTCATCCTGGCCGAAGACGGCAAGGCGCTCAACCGCCTGATGCTGCGCGAAACCGCCGACCTCATCGTGCTCGACCTGATGATGCCGGGCGAAGACGGCCTGTCCATCTGCAGGCGGCTGCGCGCAGCGAACGACCGCACGCCGATCATCATGCTCACCGCCAAAGGCGAAGACGTTGATCGCATCGTCGGCCTGGAGGTCGGCGCCGACGACTACCTGGGCAAGCCCTTCAATCCGCGCGAGCTTCTCGCACGTGTGCACGCTGTATTGCGGCGCCGTCCTGCACAGGAAGCTCCTGGCGCTCCATCCAGCGACAACGAGGTGGTCAACTTCGGACCCTTTGCATTCGACCTGGGCGCGCGCACGCTGCGCAAGAACGGTGACGAACTGCCGCTCACGACCGGCGAATTCGCGATGCTCAAGGCACTTGTGCGCCATCCGCGCCAGCCACTCTCCCGGGAAAAGCTCGCCCAGCTGGCGCGCGGGCGCGAGTTCGAGCCTTTCGATCGCAGCCTCGATGTGCAGGTCTCGCGACTGCGCAAGCTGGTGGAAGCAGACCCGGCGGCACCTCGCTACATCCAGACTGTATGGGGCGTAGGCTACGTCTTCGTGCCGGACGGTGCAGGCTAAGCAGCAAACGCATTGGCAGGCTCACGCTGCGATGACAAACCCAGGTTGTGGCGTGAGAATGCGGGAATGATCCGCGGCGACGACGACAGCATCATCACCGGTCCGGCCCCGCTTGAGACCGCACCCGCCCCCCTGGAACTGCGGCCGCGGGTGGGGCTTTCGCTTTTCTGGCGAACGTTTTTTCTGCTGTCGCTGCTTCTGCTCGGCAGTATCGTGGCGTGGCTGCAGACGTTTCGTGCGCTCGAATTCGAACCGCGCGCGGTGCAAACAGCACAGCAGATCGCATCGTTGGTCAACTTGAGTCGTGCGGCGCTTGTCCATGCTGATTCCATCGCGCGCGTCTCGCTGATCAAGACGCTCGCCGACCAGGAAGGTTTGCGAGTCGTCATGCGCGAGCCCAAGGACCGGTACACCAACTTTACGGAAGCAGAGTTGGACACGGGCGTCATGGACGAACTGGTGAACCGGCTGGGTTCGGGAACCATCATGGCGTCCAGCGTCAATGGTAAGGAAGGGCTCTGGGTCGGGTTCAGGATTGACGCCGATCAGTACTGGATGCTGCTGGATCGCTCCCGCCTCACAAAGGTCGGCGGCCGAACCTGGCTCATCTGGCTGATCACGGCGGCCGGGCTTTCGCTGACAGGCGCTGCGCTGATCGCGCGGCTGATCAACCGGCCGCTCAAGCAGCTTTCATTCGCGGCGAGCCGTGTTCGCGACGGCGACTTCGATGCCAGCCGGCTGGACGAAAAAGCTGTGACCAGCGAGATTCGCGAGGTCAACATCGGATTCAACCGCATGGCGCAGCAGCTGGCCAAGATCGAGCAGGACCGGGCCGTGATGCTGGCCGGTATTTCCCATGACCTGCGCACGCCGCTGGCACGATTGCGGCTGGAAACCGAGATGAGCGTCGCCGACCAGGATGCGCGCGATCACATGGCCGCAGACATCCAGCAGCTCGACGCGATCATCGACAAGTTTCTCGACTACGCGAGGCCCGACCACGCCGAGCTCAAGCCCGTGCTGCTCAACGACGTGATCGAGGCGTGCCTCTATTCCGTGCAGGACCAGGGCGACATGCGTATCAACCTCGACGTGTCGAAAGGCTTGATGGTGTTGGCTGACGAGGTCGAGCTTGCGCGCGTGATTTCGAATCTGCTCGAAAATGCCCGCCGGTACGGCAAGACGCCCGAGACGGGGATCGCCGTGGTCGATATCGCGGCCAAGTCCCGCAATGAGTGGGTGCTACTTAGAGTCAGGGATCACGGGATGGGCGTCGCGCCAGACGCCCTGCCCAACCTCATCAAGCCGTTCTTTCGCGGTGACGCTGCGCGCACCGCCGCCACGGGAGCCGGGCTCGGACTGGCGATCGTGGACAAGACTGTGCAGCGCATGGGTGGCATCTTTGCTCTGGCCAACACGACTTCGGGGGGGCTCGCCGCACATATCAAGTTGCAAAGGCCCAAGACACACTCGCCATCGGCAGACCCCGGGGCGAAGATCGAACCGGCAGTGGCTTAGTAGCAGGCTGTCATTGCCATCTGGCGCATGAAATAACAGTCGATTTACGTCATCGATCAGCGGTAATCAGCACGATCGCGCGCGCCTCGATCGCCATTCCTTGGCCCACCGGCCCAAGCCGCTCCGCCGTCTTGGCTTTCACGTTCACCACGTCGCGCGCGAGTTCGAGTGAATCTGCAATTCGCTTGCGCATCGCATCAATGTGCGGCGCGAGTTTCGGCGCCTGCGCTATCACCGTGCTGTCGATATTGCCGATCTGCCATCCGCGCTCGCGCACACGCCGCGCAGCCTCGACCAGAAGCACGATCGAATCGGCGCCCCTGAACTGTTCATCGGTGTCCGGAAAATGCCGCCCGATGTCTCCGAGCCCCGCAGCGCCGAGCAGCGCATCGGTGATCGCATGCAGCAATGCATCTGCGTCCGAATGACCCAGCAGTCCACGCTCAAACGGGATTTCCACGCCGCCCAGCACGAGCTTGCGCCCCGGTACCAGCGCATGGATGTCCCAGCCCTCACCGATTCGAAAGCGAGACGCACTCACCGCGACCGCCCTTTGAGCACGGCTTCCGCCAGAGCGAAATCATCAGGCCAGGTCACCTTGAAATTCTGCGAGCCCCCTGCCACCAGCAGAGGTTGATGACCCATGGCTTCCATGGCCGAGGCCTCATCGGTGAGTGCACCTGACGCACGCTCGATTGCCTCCATGAGCATGCCGATGCGGAACATCTGCGGGGTCTGGGCGAGCCACTTGTCTTCACGCACGACGGTTTCCACCGCCCGGCCGCCCACCTCGCGCTTGAGCGTGTCAGGAAGTGGATAGGCCAGGAGCCCACCCACCTCGTCTTCGCTACAGGCGTCGATCAGGGAATCGATCAGCGCGGGCGTGACAAGGCAGCGCGCCGCATCGTGAACCAGTACCCAGTCATCCCTTGTGGCGCCGACGCGGGTCAATTCGTACAAGCCGTTCTGGACGCTGGCTGCGCGCGTTGGCCCACCGCAGGCCACAACTAGCGCAGAGGTCGGATTCCGTTCAAAAAACCCATCGCCCGGGGCGACCACGACAAGGGTGCGCGAAATCCGTTTCACGGCACCGAACGCGGCCAAGGTATGCCAAACCATCGGCTGGCCCGCAATGCGCTCGTACTGTTTGGGACCATGAGTTCCGGCGCGGCTGCCGGTTCCTGCGCACGGAACCAGGGTGAAAAAACGGGATTGGGGGCTACGGGCACTGGTGAGCATGGGACATTCTAGAATCGACCTGCACACCCCTCCCTGTTCAGGCGCGGGGTGTTCGCATTTATTCATGGATTTACCCAAACTCACCACAGGCAAGCGCTTCACGCTGCCCCGCCCGCCCGGCTCAGCCGATGCCATGCTGCTCGCCCGTGTCGCCGAACGCGAGAAAGCGGCGGGCCGTCTCACGGCGCTGGTCACTGCAGATGCGACCGACGCGCAGCGCCTCATCGACGAGATCGGCTTCTTTGCACCTGACGTGCGCGTGGCCCTGTTCCCAGATTGGGAAACACTGCCCTACGACACGTTCTCGCCGCACCAGGATCTCATCAGCGAGCGACTCGCCACGCTCTGGCGCATTTCGCAGGGCGAGGCCGACGTCGTTGTCGTACCGGCGACCACCGCGCTCTACCGGGTCGCACCTCCCTCATTTCTGGCGGGTTACACCTTTCAC
This sequence comes from Ramlibacter sp., assembly GCA_046597415.1. GTDB lineage: Bacteria > Pseudomonadota > Gammaproteobacteria > Burkholderiales > Burkholderiaceae_C > Ramlibacter. The sequence continues at coordinate 36,121 of JBKJKT010000081.1, read as the reverse complement.
TTTCACGACAAGCAGAAGCTGGAGGAATCCAGGCTCAAGGCACAGCTGACACTGGCCGGGTACAGCCACGTGACACAGGTGGTGAGTCCGGGTGAGTATGCGGTGCGCGGCGGGCTCATCGACCTCTTCCCGATGGGTTCGAACGTTCCGTATCGCGTGGACCTGTTCGACGACGAAATCGACTCGATCCGCACGTTTGACCCGGACACGCAGCGCAGCCTTTACCCAGTGCCCGAAGTCCGACTGCTGCCGGGACGCGAGTTTCCGATGGATGACGACGCTCGCGCACGTTTTCGCAGCCGCTGGCGGGAGCTGCTCGACGGTGATCCGACCAAGAGCCGTATCTACAAGGACATGGGCAATGGAGTCGCTACTGCAGGCATCGAGTATTACCTGCCGCTGTTTTTTGAAGAGACGGCAACGGTGTTTGACTACCTGGGCAAACAAGCCACTGTCGTGCTGCACGGCGACCTGGAGCCTGCGTTCCAGAGGTTCTGGCAAGACACGCGTGACCGGTACCGGCTGGTTCAGGGAGATCGGGAACGGCCTGCGCTGCCGCCAGAATCCTTGTTTCTCACGGCTGAGCAGTTTTATGGCAGATCGAATGCGCATGCGCAGCTGGCGATCCGTGGTGCGGCTAGCCCCCTCCCCAGCCCTCCCCCAGAGGGGGAGGGAGTAACTGCCGCAACATCGCCGCCGCCACCTGTGGCCTCCAACGCATTGCTCCCTCCCCTTCCGGGGGTGGGCTGGGGTGGGGGCACACCGCCCTACCCCGAGTTCGACTTCCTTCCCCCCATGGCCGTCGTCCGCGGCGCTGAGGACCCCCTGGCCAAACTCAAGGCCCACCTGCGCAACACGCAGCATCGCGCCCTGATCCTGGCTGAAAGCGATGGCCGGCGCGAGAGCCTGCTCGACTTCCTGCGTGCCAGCCACCTGTCTCCTCCTGCCTTCGATTCCCTCGATGAATTTCGCACCGCTGACGAAAAGATCGGCATCGCTACCGCGCCGCTCAACGTCGGTTTCGCGTGGCTGGAAGAAGGCATCGACTTCATCACTGAAACCGAACTGTTCGCCGCCGGTCCGACCACGCGCCGGCGCAAGAAGCAGGAGCAGGTCAGCGATGTCGAAGCGCTCATCAAGGACCTCTCGGAGCTGAATGTCGGTGATCCGGTGGTTCACACACAGCACGGCATCGGGCGCTATCGCGGCCTCGTCAATCTCGACCTCGGACAAGGCAATGGGCCAGATGGCGTTCCGGCCGTCCAGGAGTTCCTGCACCTCGAGTACGCCGACAAGGCCACGCTCTATGTGCCAGTAAGCCAGCTCCACCTGATCAGCCGCTACACCGGGGTGTCGGCCGATGAAGCGCCACTGCACAAGCTGGGCTCGGGCCAATGGGAGAAGGCACGGCGCAAGGCCGCCGAGCAAGTGCGTGACACTGCCGCCGAACTGCTCAACATCTATGCGCGCCGCGCGGCCCGGCAGGGCCATGCATTTCGCTATTCGCCGCAGGATTACGAAGTCTTCGCCAATGACTTCGGTTTCGAAGAGACCGCTGACCAGAACGCTGCGATCCACGCCGTCATCCAGGACATGGTGTCGCCCCAGCCGATGGACCGATTGGTGTGCGGCGACGTCGGTTTCGGCAAGACCGAAGTCGCCCTGCGTGCGGCTTTCATCGCGATCACGGGCGGCAAGCAAGTAGCCTTTCTCGCACCGACGACCCTGCTCGCCGAACAGCATTACCAGACGCTGGTTGACCGGTTCGGCAAGTGGCCGGTGAAGGTCGCCGAGGTATCACGCTTTCGTTCAACCCGCGAAGTCAACATCACGCTCAAAGGCCTTGCCGATGGCAGCGTGGACATCGTCGTGGGCACACACAAGCTGCTGTCCGAATCGACGAAGTTCAAGGACCTGGGGCTGCTCATCATCGACGAGGAGCATCGCTTCGGCGTGCGCCACAAGGAAGCGATGAAGGCCATGCGGGCGGAGGTCGATGTGCTCACACTGACCGCCACGCCGATCCCGCGAACCCTGGGCATGGCACTGGAAGGGTTGCGCGACCTGTCGGTGATTGCCACGGCACCGCAGCGCCGGCTCGCGATCAAAACGTTCGTGCGCAACGAAGGCAACGGCGTCATTCGCGAAGCCGTGCTGCGCGAGTTGAAGCGCGGTGGGCAGATTTACTTCCTGCACAACGAAGTCGAGACCATTCAGGCGCGGCGCGAGCGTCTCGAAGAGTTGCTGCCGGAAGCACGCATCGCGGTCGCGCACGGCCAGATGCCCGAGCGCGACCTCGAACGCGTCATGCGTGACTTCGTGGCGCAGCGCTTCAACCTGCTGCTTTGCTCGACCATCATCGAGACGGGTATCGACGTGCCTTCGGCCAACACCATCGTCATCAGCCGTGCCGACCGCTTCGGCCTCGCGCAGTTGCACCAGCTGCGCGGACGCGTGGGCCGAAGCCATCACCAGGCATATGCCTACCTCATGGTTCCGGACACTGAAAGCCTGACCAGGCAAGCCTCGCAGCGGCTGGATGCGATCCAGCAAATGGAAGAACTCGGGTCGGGTTTCTATCTGGCGATGCACGATCTGGAGATTCGCGGCGCGGGTGAAGTGCTTGGCGAAAACCAGAGCGGCAACATGCTGGAGATCGGCTTCCAGCTGTACAACGAGATGCTGTCCGAGGCGGTGCGTTCGCTCAAGAACGGCAAGGAGCCCGACCTGCTGTCGCCGCTTTCCGTGACCACTGAAATCAATCTGCACGCACCCGCGCTTTTGCCCAACGACTACTGCGGCGATGTTCACCTGCGCCTGTCGTTCTACAAGCGGCTGGCAACTGCAAAAAACCCGGACCAGATCGACGGATTGCTCGAAGAAATCGTCGATCGCTTCGGCAAGCTACCGCCGCAGGCGCAGACCCTGATCGATGTGCACCGGTTGCGTGTGCTGGCAAAGCCATACGGCGTGGTAAAGGTGGATGCAGCGCCGGGCGTCACGCACATCACATTCAAGGTGAACCCGCCGATCGATTCGATGCGCATCATCGACCTGGTGCAGAAGAACCGTCACATCAAATTGGCGGGCAACGAGAAGCTAAGGATAGAACGTGCGCAACCAGACCCGAAAGACAGGGCGCAGATGGTGCGCGATGTGCTGCGATCACTGGGACAGCCGAAAGTGACTGAAGGCATGGATGCCGGATGAACTGCAACTCCGGACCCGATCCGGGGCGGGCATGACAGTCTCTGGAGCCATCGCGCATGGGAAAATCACCCCATGACATCGCAACAAGAACCCGCCGCCGGCCTGGTCATTCAAGGCTTCACACCGCCACTTTCGCTTGGCGACTTCAAGCTCATCGCTTTCGACATGGACTCCACGCTGATCAACATCGAATGCGTGGACGAAATTGCCGATGCCGTCGGACGCAAGGAGGAAGTGGCCGCCATCACAGAAGCTTCGATGCGCGGTGAAATCGCCGACTACAAGGAGAGCCTGCGACGCCGCGTGAAGCTGCTGCGCGGCGTCACGGTCGCCGATATGGAGCAGGTGTACAGCCAGCGTCTGCGCCTGAACCCGGGCGCAGCCGAACTCGTCGCCACGTGCAAGGCAGCAGGCCTCAAGATCCTGCTCGTTTCGGGAGGTTTCACCTTCTTCACCGATCGCATCCGCGACCAGCTGGGCATCGACTTCACCCGGTCCAACGTGCTGGAAATCGAGTCTGGCCCCAACTGCGGGCAACTCACCGGCTGCATGGTTGACCAGCCCTGGGGCGACATCTGCGACGGCGAAGAAAAACGAAAGATGCTTGAAGAAACCTGTGCCCAGCTGGGTATCTCGCCGACACAGGCCATCGCAATGGGCGACGGCGCCAACGACCTGCCGATGATGGGCATCGCGGGTCTGTCAGTGGCCTATCACGCCAAGCCGAAAGTGCGCGAACAGGCGATGGTGCAGATCAACTCGGGCGGGCTCGACAGGCTGCTGGAAGTGGTGCGTTAAACCGTTCGCGGTTCAGGTTGCCCGTTCTCTCGGAGCCAGTGGGTGGGCGCAAGCCTTTCGGCCCCGACCAGCGATGCATCATTTCACTCATCCTGCGCGCTCCACCACCGGCCTGCCGGACTCCACCGCGAACTGCGCCAGTGTGCGAATGCCCGCGTCCTTTCGCGTCACGTCTTCGACCACGCGCAGCGTCGTGGTCAGGCGCGACGGCGTGAACTCTGCAATCCCATAGCCCTTGCCGAGCGAATCCGCAAAGACAAAATGCGGGTTCTCCGCGAGCCACCCAGGAATCCGCGACTGGCCCGAGGAACGCGATGTGATGCTCGTGCCACAGAACTCGACGCCAATGGCATCGCTATCGGGGCGCAAGTAATCGGCCTTGACATGGCCGACCCAGTTCTCATGGACGTCACCACCGAAGAAAACCGGATTGGCCGCCTGGTGCCGCAGCAGCGACTGGATCAGGCGCGAGCGTGCCGCGCTGTATCCATCCCAGCTGTCGTTCCACAGGGCGCGATCAGGCCCTGCCCGCAAGTCGCGCTCGCCAAACAGCGACTGCTGCCCGATGACATTCCAGCCCGGGCGCGATCGTGCAAGGGATGCATCGAACCACGCTTCCTGCGCAGCACCGAGCAGCGAGCGACTGGGATCGTTCCACTCGGGGCAGCGAGCGGGATCAAGGACGCCGGAGCCGCCTGCCATGAGCCTGCCGGAACACACCTGGGTGTCGCGATACTGCCGGCCATCCAGCACATAAAGATTGGCGAGCCTGCCGAACGGAACCTGCGAGTACAGGCGCAGCTCAGGACCGCCCGACAATCCCGCGAGCGCACGCTTGAATGACGAAGCGCGCAGGGGCATGTGTTCGTAGAAGGCCTGATAGGCCGCCGCCCGCCGGACGAAATCGAGCTGAGGACCTGCATGATCGTTGACCACCTCGTGATCGTCCCATGTCACGATCCACGGACAGGCCGCGTGCATGCCCTGCAGGTCGGCGTCGCTCTTGTGAAGGGCATGACGGGCGCGGTAGTCGTCGAGCGTCTGCGTGACACCGCCCGTGTGCGTACGCGCGGGCCTGGCGGCGTTGGCGTATTCGTAGATGTAGTCGCCCAGGAACATCACGGCATCGACGTTCTCGGCCTGCATGTGCCGCCACGCTGCGTAGTAGCCGTGCTCCCAGCGCTGGCACGATGCATAGGCAAGCCGCAGGCGCTGCGCCTGTGCGTCGGGCAAGGGAAATGTGCGGGTGCGGCCTACCGGGCTGGTCGCAGCGCCTGCCATGAAGCGATAGAAGTACCAGCGATCCGCCTCGAGTCCGGCGGCCTCGACATGCACCGAGTGCGCGAATTCAGGCAATGCCTGCACCTGGCCCCGCTGGGCAATACGCGTGAACTGGGGGTCGTGGGCGACTTCCCAGCGCACCGTCACAGGCAACTGCGCCAGCGAAGGCGAAACAAGCCGCGTCCACAACACCACCGAATCGTGCAGAGGCGACCCGCTCGCAACGCCTAGCGTGAAGGGATCAACGTCGAATCGCGGCTGGCTCCATGCGCTGCGTGGCAGCCAAAAAGTGGCTACATTCGCTGCCGCGAGTTGCAGCAGCCGACGCCGTTCGAGGAAGGCTCGTGCCATGTCGAACGACTATATCGAAGCGAGCCGCGCGCGCCTGACCCGATACAGCAGGAAAAGGACGATGGACACATTGAGCAGGTTCCAGGCGATGCCATTCATGAAAGCCGCGCGGTAAGAACCCGTCAGGTCAAACACCGCACCCGACATCCACCCGCCCAGCGCCATGCCAAACAGGGTTGCCATCAGCACAGTGCCCACCCGCGCGCCGGCTTCGCGGGGTGAAAAGTGTTCCCGCACGATCAGGGCATAGGCGGGCACGATTCCGCCCTGGAACAGGCCGAAGAGCCCGGCCACCACATACAGCGACACCAGGCCATCGAACGGCAGGAACAACAGCAGCGCCACGCCCTGGAGCACCGACCCCAGAAGAAGCGTCCGGAGCCCGCCGATGTAGTCCGAAATCCAGCCCGACACCAGCCGGCTCACCACGCCCAGCCCGAGCATGAGCGCCAGCATTTCTGCGCCACGCGCCGCGCCGAACCCGAGGTCGCTGCAATAGGCCACGATGTGCACCTGCGGCATCGACATCGCGACACAGCATGAAACCCCGGCCACGCACAGCAGGATCTGCACGGTTCGCGGGTTCATCCCCATCGGCCTGTCGGAGCCCGGGGCGACGCCGCCCGCGGATGCCGCAGCCACGCGCTGGACGGGCGGCCTGCGTCGCAAGACCAGAGACAGGGGCAGCATGGTGACAACGCAAAAGACGCCGATTCCGATGTACGTCTGGCGCCAGCCGACCGAATCGATGAAGAACTGCAGGACGGGCGGCCAGATGGCGCCGGCGACGTAATTGCCGCTCATGCAGATTGCCAGTGCAATGCCCCGCCGCCGGTCGAACCATTGCGAGGTGTCGGCAACCAGCGGGGCAAAGGTCGCAGAGGTTCCGAGCAAGCCAATGAAGATGCCCTGCATCAGGCAGAACAGCCAGATATTGGGCGCGAGCCCCGCTCCGATGAAGCCCACGCCCAGTCCCACGGCGCCAATGGCAACCGGCGTGACTACGCCGAAGCGATCGGACAGCCGCCCCATGAGTACTCCGCCAAGGCCGAAACCGATCATGGTGAGCGTGTAGGGCAGCGATGCGTCGGCCCGGTCCACACCGAAATCCTGCTGGATGCGAGGCAGCACCACTGCCACCGCATACATGCCCGAGCCGCCGATGGTCATGAGCAGCAGCGACATGGCCAAGCGCCACCACGCATAGGGTGATTCGATAACCTTGTGTATAGCCGCAGCGCCTTGCATCGGTGCGTATTTGACACCACAGTGCAGACAGCTGCACTGGATAGGTGCTTTTAGGAGAATCAAATGAAAAAAACCGGGATCGTTGCACGGCTCGCAGTGGCCGCTGCGGCGCTCGCAACTGCAGGCATTGCCCACTCGGCGCAACTCGTCGTGGGCCAGGTTGGCCCGATGTCAGGGCTCGATGCCACCCAAGGCCGTGGTTACGCCGCCGGCATGCAAATTCTGTTCAACAGCGTCAACAAAACCGGAGGCGTCAACGGCCACACCTTCAAGCTGGTCCGCAAGGACGATGCCGGGCGCCCCGAAGATACGGTGTCCGCAACCCGGCAGCTGCTGACCGAAGACAAGCCGATCGTGCTGGCAGGCTACATGGGCAACAAGAACATTGCCGACCTGGTCGCCTCAGGTTTGCTTGAAAAGGAACGCATCGCGCTGGTGGGCTACCGCGTCACCGAAATCCGTTCTGAAACACCGCTTCTCTACAGCGTCCGTGCGAGCCTGCGGGACGAAATCAACAAGCTGACCGAGCACCTCTCCACCATCGGCATCACCCGGCTCGGACTGCTCTATGAAGAGGGTCCGGGCGCTGCAGCTCTGGTCGCCGCTGCGGACGACGCCGTCAAGAAAGCAGGCGCAACCATCGTCGGCAAGGCTTCCTACCCTGCGGGCACCGCGAGCATCAACGCCGCAGTGGATACCTTCATCGCGAAGCGACCGCAGGCGATCATCATGGTTGCCAGCGCTGCTGCCGCCGCCGGCTTCATCGAGCAATATCGCGGCGGCAATGGGACGGCGCAACTCTTCACGCATTCCGGGGCAGACATCGAACAGATGTCCAAACGCCTCGCAGAGGAACAGATGCAGGGCGTCGCCATCGCGCAAGTCACACCCAGCCCCTACAAGATCTCCAGCAAGCTCGCAAAGGACCTCACGGACGCGCTGCTCGTCGAAAAAGCTGATGTGCCGGTGAGCTACGCCATGATGGAAGGCTTCATCGCGGCGAGGGTCATCGTGGAAGCGGTTCGCCGGCAAGGCAGCGCCAGACCCACGCGCGAAGGCATGGCCACAGCACTCGACGGCATTGACAACTTCAACGTGGGCGGATATGTCGTGACCTTCAAGCCGGGCATGCGGACTGGCTCTAAATTCGTGGAGCTGTCGATCGTCACCGGCGCAGGCAAGATCCGCCAGTAAAAAATGCATTGCCCGCCTGGCCGCCTCATGCCTGCCAGACGCCGAACCCCCTCGCCCGCAACTGGATGCCGATTTCGACCTCCATCAGCCGGGCGTCGTCATACACCATCGGGTTGTGCTGCTCATACAACGCCGGTATGAGCTTCAAGCCGTAGTCGCGCACAAACGCATTCGCCTGTATGCCCGCCTTGTGCTTGTCGAAGCGCACGTCCGGGTCAATGCCCGTCATCCCGACATACACGAATGGCTGACCCAGCTGATAGCCCGGGTTGGCCTTTCGAAAGCGCGCTGAATTCCAGACCTCATCCGAAAGTTGGATGACGTACACGTGATAGTGCGGACGGCGCCGGGCCATGGTTGCTTTGGTTACCTGCTCTTTCGTTCGACCGGTTCGCGCTGACCGTGCAATTGTGGGACAACGCCGACTCAGCGCGGCTCAACTATCCCACCCTGCCAAGCCGAAGGAGCGCCTAATGTCGAGTAGACAACAGGAACAAAGAATGAAAAACGAGTCCCCCATGGACCGAGCCGCTCCCCGCCACTTCTCCATGTTGCGCGAGTTCCATCTCGCTGACTTCTTCACCCTCGGCAACGCAGCATGCGGCGTTGGCGCCGTGTTCTTCGCCATGATGTACATGAAGTCGCAGGATCTTGCTCATTTCTATGGCGCGGCAATCCTTGCACCCGCGGCATTTATCTTCGACGTGCTGGACGGGCGCATCGCACGCGCGCGGCACCAGCACTCGGCGCTCGGGCGCGAGCTTGATTCTTTGTCTGACATCATTTCGTTTGGTGTTGCACCAGCGGCGCTCGGCTTCGCCGCCGGGCTCCAGGGCGGTTGGGACGTCGCCGCGCTCATCTTTTTCGTGTGCTGTGGCGTGAGCCGTCTCGCGCGGTACAACGTGACTGCCGAATCACTGTCGGATGGCAGCGACAAGGTGAAGTATTTCGAAGGCACCCCCATCCCGACCAGCGTACTGTTGACCGGAGTTCTCGCGCTCTGCGCGTGGCAGCAGCGCCTGGGTGACAGTCTCTATGGCGGCGTGTACGACCTGGGCCCGTGGAACCTGCATCTGATGTCGCTGATGTTCGTGTTGTCAGGCAGCTTGATGATCAGCAAGACGCTGCATATCCCAAAGTTCTGATAGCGCAGCGGGCTAGGGTCCGTTAACAGGCACTATGCGCGCGGCAGGTTGGCGCGAGTCCAGCGCACGATATCTGCTGCGCCCATCGCGCCCGGTTGCCTCGCGACTTCGCGACCGTTCACAAACAGCGCAAGCGTCGGAATACTCTGGATACGAAACCGGGTTGCGAGCGCCTGGGCGTCTTCGGTGTTGACCTTGGCAAGGCGCACGTGGGGCTCGAGCTGCGCTGCCGCCTGCTCGAATGCAGGCGCCATTTGTCGGCAGGGGCCGCACCACGGCGCCCAGAAGTCCACCAGCACGGGGATCTGGCTTCGGCCGATGTGACGCTCGAATGCCGCTTCATCCAGCGCAATTGAATGACCCGTGAAAAGCGGCTTTTTGCAAGCGCCGCAATCTGGCGCGCTCGCAAAATCGTCCTGCCGGACACGATTGGTGATCAGGCAATGGGGACAGACGACGTGAAGGGCTTCGCTCATGGAACCCACTTGGGGTTTGCCCTGCCGCTTTCAAGCATGGGCCACGCACGAAGCGAGGTCAGTGGCGGGCGCTTAGCGCTTGGCCGGCCGCGGCACATCCAGTGCTGGATTGCTAATGGCCGCCTGCAACGCGGCCAGGTCGGACTCCAGGTTAACCGCGTCCTCTTCTTCAGCTGGAAGCGTGTCACCGGCCTCGGCTTGGGTATCAGAAGCGTCGAAGGCCAAAGGGTCGCCCGCGGGATGCACAGGATGCATTTCATCGACGCCCTCCACGCGCGCGGGTCTGGCGAAGGTGCCCGCCCCCGAAGATCCCCGTCCATCGAACTGCCAGGCAATGCTAAAAAGCCACTGCCTCGCGTGCGGGTCGGCCCTTTCGAGGTTGCGCCAGAACGATGCCTGAAACTGGTGAACATAGCCCAGCAGCTGCTCGTCGCCCTTGCGAACGATGAACTGGACATGCGCGCCGGACTTCTGCTGGCTGGTCGTCACTGATAGCACCCGGCAGCCGATCCAGTCTGATGGAATGCCGTGTTGCTGAATGGTCTCGCGCAACACCGAATGGATCAGCTCGCGACGAGGTGCTTCGCGCTCCCTGGTCTGGGCGGCGCTGACGTCGGTGTCCTCAAAGTCCTGCGGGGCCACCGAAGCTTTCCCCTGACCGCCAACAGCGCCGAAGATCTTCTTGATGAATCCCATGAGAGTGTGCCTGCGTCCGTCAGTTGGTTTTACTCGGCAATTATGACCCCCGGATCGCTTTTGCCGGGCAAGTGATCGCTACACCTGCAAGCGGAACAACATCCTGTTTCCCGCGAGTTCCAGCACGTCGTGATTGGACAGATGCACCGGCACCTCGCCGATCTCGTCGCCATTGAGGGTCGGCCTCACCGAGCCGTCCAGATAGGCCACGTAATATCCGTCCCGACGATGCGAGACGGCGACCACCGAAACGCCCGGTTTGCCGAAGGTCGTCACCGCCTTGACCACGGGCACCTCAAGTCCGGCGGACGAGCCTGAAAGCACCTCGAAGACAGCATGCAACTGCTGGTCGGCAGGATTGAGCTTCATGGCTGTCGTTTCCGAAAAGCTACTGGGGCGCTCCGACGCTTGCAGGAACTGGATGCGGAAATTGCCGATAGCGACCACCTCGCCATCATGCAGCCGCTGCCGCCGGACCATCGCACCGTTGATGTAGGTGCCGTTGGTGCTGTGCAGGTCTTCGATGAACACGTCGGCAAGGCCCTTGAGCTCGAACACGCAGTGATGGCCGCTCACCACCATGTTGTCGAACACGATGTCGTTGTCGGGACTGCGGCCCAGCGTCGTGCGGTCCTTTTGCAAATACACGTGCTTGATCTCGACGCCTTCGACGGATGCGATGAGCTGCGGCATGGTCCCTCCAGGTCTTGGGAAACCATCGTAGTACGCGCCGATCGATGCGGCAAGCACGCGGTTTAGCGGGGAAAGGGTGCGCGCCGAAGCGCCGGATACGGGTTGAGCGGCTCGCCGCGCCACCACTGCTTTTCGGGGCCCAGTGCAAAAATCGCGAAATGCAGGTGCGGCGAGTCGGCCCGGGCGTTGCCTGTCGCGCCGACATATCCGATGAGGTCACCCCGACGCAGGAGCGAGCCTTGTTTCAGGCCGTCGGCATAGCGGTCGAGGTGCGCGTAGTAATAGACCAGCCTACCGGCGTGATCGAACTGGTAAACCGTCAAGCCGCCGGGCAGGCTGATAAACAGTTTTGCCACCTTGCCGTCATCGACGGCAAAGACGCGCGTGCCACGTGGCGCCGCAATGTCGATGGCTTCATGCAGTTTGCTGCCGCGCGCCTGCGTGTAGGTGTCGACGAGTGCGGCAGGCGGCACGCCCTCGACCGGCACGATCAGTTGTCTGGCGTCAAGCAGCGCCTGGCCCTGAAGTGCCTGGATCGACGGCGCGGCCTGTGCCACCAGCGCAGCCGCCAGGCCACCGGCCACCAGACAGACCCTCGGAACAAACGTCATCTTCATCCGGATGTCAGGTTTGCACTTCCACCGCAATGCCAGGCTTTGCCAGCATGCCCAGGCGCTTGACGTCCCAGTTGGTCAGTCGCACGCAGCCATTGGTTTGCACACGAGCCTGGCGTGACGGCTCGTCCGTGCCATGTATGCCCCAATGCGGCTTGGACAGGCCCAGCCACAGAACGCCCACCGGGTTGTTCGGCCCAGGTGCCAGCTTCGCCTTTGTATCGGTGGGCTTGGACGTGCGAATGAGCTTCGGGTCGTACGAAAACGGCGGGTTCGGCACTTCGCTCGTGATCTTCATCTTGCCCACCGGCAGCGGGTCGTTTTCGCCGCCAAAGCTCACAGGGAAAGCGGCCAGGACCTGCCCGCCTTCGCCAATCACGTAAAGCATGTTGTCGGACTTGTCGATGCGCACGAGCGTCGCGGGTTTCGCGGGCTTCACATCTGCTCCGGCGGCAACAACGAGGACCGAGCCCGCCTGCATGGGGCGTCCCTTGTTCAGGGAAGCGATGAGTTTGGGGCTCATGTGAAATCGCTCTCCCAGTGCTTCTTCCATCGACTGGTACCCCAGCGCCGCGAGTTTGGATTTCTCCATCGTGTCGGCCGGAATCTTTTCGTAGGGGCCAGCGACATCCTGCTCGGTGACTGTGTAGGTGGCAAAGGCAGGTCCCTGGCCTTCCTGCAGTGCAGCCCAGGTGGCCGAATCGATCGTGCCCGTGGTCGGAAGGTTGCGGGCCAGCTGGAACGCGGACACGGACCGCACCATGTTCGAGCTGAAAATCCCATCGATCTCGCCGGGCGAAAACCATGCGCGATCCAGCAGGATCTGGGCGCGAATGACCGTAGTGCCGCGAGCGCCGTTCTTGAGCAGCGGTGTCGACGTCTGCGCGTTGAGCTGGTTGAAGTGTTCGGTCGGGTCGGACGGCGCACCCGCTTCTTTCTGCGCTGATGACTTCGACGTGGCCTTGGCCGCATCGGCTGGCGAAGACATCAACATGGCGGACGCTGCCAGAGCAAAGGCGGCGCAAAATCCGGATCGGGCAAGGGTCATGGATGGGTTCCTGTGAATGCCTCGAAAGTAGCTTCACACACTCATCTGCTGTGTCGGCACAATGCCCGTTTGAGGGTGAGCGAACGCGCAGGTGCGCCAGTGACATCCCCTATTGACGAACGAAGCGTCCGGCTCAGGGCCTTTTTTCGACCAGCAGCGGCCGTAGCATGGCGAGCCCCAGAACAGGACCTGCAGCGAGTAGCGGCAATACGTTCGCCAGAGGCCAGACCGTGGTGGCCCGCACGAAGAGTTCGATGCTCACGATTGAAATCGCGAAGCCGATGCAGTTGGTGAATGTCAGCACGCTTCCCACGACGGCAGGCGGCGCGTTTTGCGCAGTGAGTGTCGAGAATTGCGGTGAATCGCCTGCGACTGTCGCACCCCAGACCATCAACCACGCAAAGAACAGGAGGGGCGGTGCCGCAAGCATCACCGGGGCGAGCACGCAGCATGATGCGCTGATGGCAAGCTGGGCACCCGCAACCCGCGCGCTACCCAATTGCCTCACCAGCATGCCGCCACCGACGCAGCCCACGAAGCCCGCAGCGATCACCGCGAAAGACGCGGCGCTGAGCGCTTGCCCTGCAAGTCGCGTCGCACAGATCAGCGGGACGAGCACGATGAACGCATACAGCTCCCACATGTGGCCGAAGTAGCCAAACACCGAAGCGCGCAGGCGCCGGTCGGACCAGATGAGACCCAGCGCGCGAGGGGTGATCTTTGCGGAAGGAACTGCTGCAGGATTTGGTGGCACCAGGACCGCCATCGCAACGCCGCCAGCAGCTGCGAGCAGCGACACGCCGATGATGACGAGCTGCCAGGACCCCAGCCCACCACCTGCACTGCCCGCACTACTCTCGCCGACCAAGGCCCGCAGCCCGTGCGGAAGCGCCGTGCCGAGAACCAGCGCGCCGATGAGCACGCCCATCGCAGCGCCCAGTCCCTGGCGGTACCAGCCGGCCGCGATCTTCATGCCCACCGGATAGATGCCCGCCAGCAAGAAGCCGACCCCGAATCTGCAGGCAATAAGCCACGCGAGACTGCCGTCAGCCACGAGCACCAGCGCATTGACTGCGGCTGCGAGCATTGAACAAACCAGAAAAACCCGGGTCGGGGCGAACCGGTCGGCGAGCATGGTCAATGCAAAAACCAGCGTGCCGACGACAAACCCCAGCTGCACCGCCGACGTGAGAAGACCGACCGCGGCTTCGTCCAACCCCCAGGCCTGCTGCAGGTCAGGCATGACCGCGTTCACTGCAAACCACAGCGACGTGCCCGCGAATTGCGAAGCTACCAGCACGGGAAGAATGCGACGTGGGACAAGCTGGCTCATCGATGGCAGGATACCCGTTCGTCTGCTCCTGATACGCGCTCCACCGTCCACTGGCCCTTGCCCTTTGGCTCATTCGTCACCACCTGCCCCAAATGACCGCCTATTCAGTCCTCGATCTCTCCCCCATCACCGAAGGCAGCAGTGCCACCCAATCGTTTCGCAACACACTCGACCTCGCGCAGCACGCCGAGCGCTGGGGCTTCACGCGGTACTGGCTCGCCGAACATCACGGTATGCCCGGCATCGCGAGCGCTGCTACCTCCATCCTGATCGGGCATGTGGCCGGTGGCACTCAAAGCATTCGGGTGGGAGCTGGCGGAATCATGCTGCCCAATCACTCTCCGCTCGTGATTGCCGAGCAGTTCGGCACGCTCGAATCCCTCTACCCCGGCCGTATCGATCTTGGTCTGGGCCGTGCGCCCGGATCGGATCAGGCAACCGCGCGTGCGCTGCGCCGCAACCTGATGAGCGATTCAGACGAATTCCCGCGCGACGTGGTGGAACTGATGGACCTGATGTCCGATCAGCCGCGTCAGGGCATACGGGCTGTGCCGGGTATAGGGACAAACGTGCCGGTCTGGATTCTGGGTTCGAGCCTGTTTGGCGCGCAACTCGCTGCCATGCTCGGCTTGCCCTATGCATTCGCGTCGCACTTTGCGCCAGGACAGATGATGGACGCGATCGAAATTTATCGCGCCACGTACAAGCCATCCGAACGCAATCCAGAGCCTTACGTGATGCTGGGCTTCAATGTCTTTGCAGCCGATACCGATGAAGAGGCCCAGGTCCGCGCGACATCGATGCAGCAAGCCTTCGTCAATCTGCGCAGCGGCAGGCCGGGCCGGCTTCCCCCGCCGCGTCCGGGATACCGCGAGAGTGCGGGGCCGGCAGAAAAAGCCTTGCTAGATAGCGTGCTCTCTGCATCCACCATCGGTTCGCCTGAAACGGTGCGGGAAGGCCTGCGCGCATTCATCGCCAGGACCGGCGCGAACGAGCTGATGATCACGTCTCAGATGTTCGATCATCAGGCGCGGCTGCGGTCCTATGAGATTGCGTCGCAGGCAATGAGGGAATTGGCGGGCTAGCGCTGCTGCGATCATCGCGCGCCATGACAGGCGCCGCGTGCCTTGTCGCAGGCAAGGCCTGTCCATCAAGCGTGGCCCGACCCATCTCAAAACACTCAATTTCGCAGGGCAACGCAACGCCGGTTTGTGCAGAGCGAGTCCAGATGTGCGAGGCGATCTCGACGGCGTCCGGGTTGTCAAGGCAGCCGCGCGAGATCGCTCGCATGTCGGGCCAGCGTTCGAATGTCAATCCGACGGTGGTGCCGCAGGTCGCACAGAAATGGACGTGGACTGTTTTGCCGCTTCCGTCGGACCGGTGGTCGAACTGTTTCAGCTCGCCTTCATTGAACCGGACGGCCGCACGCTCGAAAATCGATTCGGCATAGAACGAAGACCCGGTGACTTTCTGGCAAAACGTGCAGTGGCAGGCGAGCGTCCTGACGGGGGCGCTGCTTGCCGTGAACCGGACCTTGCCGCACAGGCAGCCGCCTTGAAGAAGTGGTGTCATGAATGTCTCCGGAATGGCGATGCGTTGGCCGATGATGAGGCAATCGACGCCTTCATGATTTTTGGGGCGGGAAGCGCCACCATGCCAGAAGCACCAAAGCGGCGAAACCGGTGTAGGCCGCCGTGAAAACCCAGAACGGCGCCTCGAAGTAGATCAGCGTCTGGAGCCAGTGCTCGATGAAGCTCTTGTTGTTGTATACACGGCTGCCGGACTGCGCGCGAAGCCACGACTCCAATATCGTTAGCGGGCATAGTTGTCCCAGCCAGGCTTGAGCCGCAACGAACGCGATCGCAAGGAGGTGCGCTAGACGAAACCACAGTCGGTTAACCCAGCGCCAGCCGAGCCAGTTTCCTGCCACGATCACAACCAGCCCTCCAACGACGAAGAGCACCACTGCGAAGTGGACGAGGAGGACGGCGTCAGCCAGAAATTCGTACGGCACGATTTGCGCCCGAGCTTAGCAAGGGTTTAGGCCGCACGGTCACTACCTGTACTTTGCTGCGGTGATGAATTCACCAAAGGTCTCACACCAGACGACAACTGCGGAATATTTTGCGGGTTCGATTCCGGCCGGCAGCGGTACGACAAAGTTCTCGAAGGTCTTCACGTCGCCGACCCGGACCATGCTCTTCTTGAGGCGATTGAAATCTGCCTCCGTCTCGACAAACTCAGGTGAGAGGTAGAGCTTGTAGTCCGGTCCTGGCGCCAGCTTTCCGGCCAGGGAGATTGCAGTGGGAGCGATGGTGACCACGCCTTCTCCCCAATGCAGCGAGTCACTATCCTTCAGGTCCCGTTTGAACTGCCCGGAAAACAAGACCTGTGCCGTAGCAGCCTTTATCTCATCCTGCGTGGGAGCATCAGGCGCAATCAGAATGGGAAGCGCGTAGATGCCTCCCGCAAAACCTGCGGCAGCCACAGCAATGTGCGATGCAGCGAGTAAAAGGGCATTGCGTGTTTTCATGGGTGCGTTCAAGTCGAAAGGTAATCGTATGTGCCGACACAAGCGCGGCGCTCGGCTGCGAGGGGTTAGGCGTCGTCGCGGCCGTTCCGCCCGCCGGGCTATCTGTGCTGGTCCACAAGAATTTGATTCCCGTCGGGGTCGGTGGCGATGAAGCTTGCCGGGCCTGTACTGGATTCATCGGCTTCGTCAACTAACTGAACCCCCTGCGACTTCAGTGTCCTCTGGAGCTCTCTCACGTCAATGAACTCTGAAATGTTCTTCGCGTTGCTGTCCCAGCCGGGATTGAACGTCAGCATATTTCCGGCAAACATTCCCTGAAAGAGTCCGATGATTGTGTCGTCTTCATTCTTCAGAATCAGCCAGTTCTGCGCTTGATCGCCGCCAAATACGTTGAAGCCAAACTTCTCGTAGAAGGCGCGGGAGGCTGCAATGTCTTTGACAGCCAGGCTCACTGAGAATGCACCGAGTTTCATGGTCAATCCTTTTTGACTTTAGATAGAACGTAGACCGGGAAGGTGGCTCAAGAAGCCTGACATCGGAACCGGTTAGGCGCCGCCGCTTCCATGGGCCACCTTGATAACGAACCTTGACCTGATTTCAAGAAGCGGTGTGTGCAGGTATTGCTCATGCTCCACCCACGGCCAGCGTTGCCGCTGCCTTGCGCAGCGCCAAATTGTGCGAACGATCAAGTATGGTGCGCTGAACAAGGCCAGTAAAGTGCCTGGGACAGGCAGCTTCTTATAGATCTCCAGGGTTTCGCGGTTCGCGTAACCCCGCAGGACCTGCGTACCACCGGTGGTGCCGAAAAGGCTGGCCAGCTTGACAATGGCTTCATCCGGCATGGAGGTGCCGCAGCCATAGAGAACATGAACGATGTCGTGTGATCGGAAGAACTGCCGTGCCTGGGGCGAGAGTAGCGCTTCCTGTCGCTTAAGCGAAGGATTCGCGGCGAAGTACTCCTGAAGGCCCTCCTCAAGGGTCTGAACGCTGAGTGCTGACTCGAAGTGATGTCGATGTTGAGTCACGATGGAAAGTGCGCAATCTCATTACGGCCTTGCCGCGATGCCAGTTCTACTTGACCGGTAATGCTGCTTTCGCGCCTGCATCGCCCCACGATGGAAGGGTTAGACGGCGCTTGGCCACTTGATCTCGACCTTGCGATTCTGCGCAAGGCAGTCTCGAAGGTAGAGATTGATGAGGCTTTGGTAGGGAACCCCCGCCTCCGTGGCCATGCCTTTGAAGTACTGAACCACATCCTCGGAAAGGCGCATGGTTACCGACTTCTTAAGTTTGGACGCGTATGGGTTTCGACGCGACTTCATCTTCGACAGATCGTATTGAGCTTTCATGTCATTCACCTTGGTAGTTCTGGGCTTCACTTTCGGTCGCCTTGCGAGCTGAAATGATGCGGATAACGTCCCCATCCTCTCTCTCGCAATGACACACCAGGAGAAGCCTTGCGTCTGAGCTCATGCCCAACAAAAGAAAGC
This sequence comes from Ramlibacter sp., assembly GCA_046597415.1. Lineage (GTDB taxonomy): Bacteria > Pseudomonadota > Gammaproteobacteria > Burkholderiales > Burkholderiaceae_C > Ramlibacter. Next base: position 18,011 of record JBKJKT010000081.1, on the reverse strand, counting down.
GGTCCTCATCGAAAGAGTGTTCTTCATCAAAGAACTGCAACGCGAAGTCATCGTAGAAGACGGTCTTGGCCACCTCGAAAGTGACCTTGTGTTTCTTGGCGTTTGAAGCCGCCTTGGAGGAATCCCATTCGAATCGCATACATACATTGTATGGATACAAATCGGGTAGTCAAGATCGGTCGAGTTCGTGTGTCGGGAGCAAATAGGTTGTCCGGTTCTTAACAAGTAGTCTGTCCGGAGTGCGATGCAAGACGCCCCCATGAGCCGGGCCCGCTACATCGCGCCCGAAAACGAGGCGGTCAACTCTTCTCGAGCACTGATGAGCCTGCCTGTCCAACTTCAGTCAAACACTCGCCCTCGGCTTCAGGGGCTTGGCGCCCAAGTCCTACAGCGGACTTTCCGCGTCCTGTGTAGCCTCCGAAAATTTGGAGTGAACGAATGCCACCACGTCTGACCGCGCAGGATTTCGACCAGGAAGTACTCATCCTTTTTGACGCCTATGTTCATGGCAACCTTGACCGCCGGGGCTTTCTCAATAAGGCGCAGAAATTCGCAAAGGCGGGTGTCACTTCCGCCGCTTTGCTCGCAGCGCTCAGCCCTAATTTCGCGGCGGGCCAGCAGGTCTCCAAGGACGACGCTCGCCTCAAGACCGAATGGATCACCTTCCCGTCACCGATGGGCAACGGCACGTCCAAGGGCTATCTCGCACGACCCGCCAGCGCAGGCAACACCAGGCTGCCCACAATCCTCGTCATTCACGAAAACCGCGGACTCAATCCGCACATCGAAGACATCACACGCCGTCTCGCCCTGGATGGGTTCATGGCATTCGCGCCAGATGCACTGACGCCACTGGGCGGCTATCCCGGGGATGAAGACAAGGCGCGCACCTTGTTCGCCCAGCTCGACCAGACGAAGGCTCACCAGGATTTTTTTGCGGCAGCTGCGTACTTGCGCGGACGGCCCGATTCCACGGGCAAGATGGGCGCTACTGGTTTTTGCTATGGCGGTGGTGTCGTCCACACGATGGCAACCCGCATGCCCGACCTGGCCGCAGCCGTCCCCTTCTATGGCAATTCACCCGCGCCTGAAGAAGCTGCAAAAGTAAAAGCGCCACTCATGGTGCAACTCGCCGCAGTGGACGACCGCATCAATGCGGCGTGGCCCGCTTACGAAGCGGCCCTGATGGCTGCCGGCGTCAACTTCGTGACGTATCAGTACCCTGGCACGCAGCACGGGTTCAAAAACGACACAACCCCACGCTACGACCCCGCCGCCGCAAAGCTGGCTTGGGATCGCACCGTGGGATTTTTCAAGGCCAAGCTCGCGTAGTTTCCTGCGCGAGGTAACCTCCCGAGAGCGTTAGCTCCTGTTGGGGTTGTTCGGACGGGCGTCGTCGCGGTTGCGCACGCCGTCGCCATCACGGTCACGGTTGCGCATGCCGCGTTGCCAGTGACCGCGCACCAGCGTCCAGCGGCCATTGCGCTCGACCCACCGATCGGGAACCCAATGCGATCCGCGACGCTCGCGGATGTAGCGCCCCTGAACCCAGACGTGTTTGCCACCGCGCCATTGCCAGTGGCCTGGAGCCCATTCCGAGCCACGACGCTGTGGCGGCCGGGTCTCGTCGCGCGGCGGAGGCGGCGCTTCGCGAATCACGATGGTTCGGGTCTGGGCCGACGATGCCACCGGCACCACTGCGAATGTCGCGCCAATCAGGGCGGCGAGCAGGATCTTCTTGAACATGTTTCTATCTCCTGAGGACCGGTCGAGCGACAGGATTGAGGCTCACCTTGACCAACGTCCAGAGTCGGGCGGGGTTGACCCGACTGAGGTAGGACAAGGCCGCCTCCCCTCAGCCCCGATGGCTGAACTTGGACTCAATAGCGCGCCGGAAGCGGATACGCAGGATCGTTATAGCCAGGAGTGGAGGGGTGCCCCGCTGTCACAAAGGAATCGACGAGCGACTCATCCTCATCAGTCCATTTGTACTCGAGCGCCGGCAGATAATCTGTCCACTGGGCAAGCGTCCGGGGCCCCGCAATGACCGCGCTGACGGTTTTGTGAGCAAGCACCCAGGCCGTCGCAAACTGCGCGAGACTCACGCCCTGTTGCGCCGCGTGGATCTTGAGCTTGTCCGCAATCACCAGCGATTCCGCACGCCACTCCGTCTCTGCAAGTCGCTTGTCACCGCGAGCAGCGCGCGTACCCGCAGGCGCTTGCTGACCCGGCGCATATTTTCCGGTCAGGATTCCACGCGCAATCGGGCTGTAGGGCACAACGCCGATGCCGTAGTTGTGGCAGGCTGGAAGGATCTCGACTTCCGGCATGCGGTTGAGCAGGTTGTAGTACGGCTGGCAAACCACCGGCCCCGGCATGCCTAGCTGACCGGCGATTCGCATGATTTCCGCGATGCGCCAGCCGCGAAAATTCGACACGCCCCAATAGCAGATCTTGCCCGCGCGCAGCAAGTCATCGACTGCACGCAGCGGCTCTTCAAGGTCCATGCCGTTCTCATCGCGATGCAGGTAAAGAATGTCGACGTGATCCATTCCCAGGCGCGCGAGACTCGCATCGACCTCGCGCAGCATCCAGCCGCGTGAATAGCTGCCTTCGTTCACACGACCCGACATGCGATTGCCCAGCTTGGTCGCCACCACCCAGTCATCGCGTCCGCCCCGAAGCAACTCGCCGACCATTGTTTCGGAAGCACCACGCGTGTAGACGTCAGCCGTGTCGATGAAATTCACGCCGTGTTCGTGCGCATGAGCAACGATGGACCGGGCCTCGTGGATGTCGGTCTGGTCGCCGAACATCATCGTGCCCAGGCAAAGAGCCGAAACTTGCAGCGGGCTTTTGCCCAGATGTCGATATTGCATGGGTGTCCTGATCAGGCCTGCACGTCGATGAAGTAAAGCGCCCAGGGGCAATTCACAAACCGCTGGTCAATCGGTTTGGCCATCATGTCCGGAAATGCATCCGTCCCGTAGATCGCCCAGAGCGGACCCAGGCCGCCGAGCGCCATCGGCTTGCCATCGAGGTGCGTGGCCACGATGTACCCGTATTTCTTCGCATCGGCGATGCTGAAAGTGGGTGAATAGCCATCGAGCGCACGCGTCGCCACCTTGCCCCCATCACCCTTGGCACCGGCTGCTGCCAACACGTCTGCCATGGCCGGTCCGTGCAGCACATGCTTCTTGGTGTCGTATTCGAGCGTGGCACGAACCGTCTTGGCCGGCATGGCGGCAAGTTGCTCGAAGGTAAATATGTGTGCCTTGTCGAACTGGATCTTCTGCTTGCCCATCATCTGGTCCCACGTGGCATCGAAAGGCCCGCGGTTGCCCTTGCCGATCGCGCCCACCACCGTCAGCAACGCGGGCGAGCCCTTTGCACGATCCGCACCTGCAGCGTGAGCCGCAAGCGGAGCCGAAAGCGCACCGGCAGCTGCGACGCCAAGAAATTTGCGTTTATCCATTTCCCTCTCCTCCTTCAGATGAATCTGATTTCCAGGGGTGCCAGCGGGCCGTCGAATCGCGCTGTCCACCGCTGGCCGGAAGCAACCGGCCAGGCGTCGGTCCATGTGCCGGTTGTCACCACATCGCCGGCCTGCAGGTCAGGCGCGCCGGGACAGTCGCGCAGGGCCTGCAGAAAGTGCAGCAATGCATGCAACGGCCCATCGAGCACGTGGGATCCAACGCCCTCCTCAACTGGCACGGCGTCTTTGCTGAGTACGACGCGTGCGCTCGCCAGCTTTTGATCGAACTCATCCGCGTCTGAAGAAATTTCACTGACAGGCGTGCGCTTTCCGACGAGAAGGCGCCCATGCAGTCCTCCATCGGCCACCGTATCGGCTGCCACAAACTTCCAGCCTGGCTGGTGCGATTGCACAACTTCGAATCCGGGCGCGACCCACTCGATCGAATCGAACAGCTGCTGCAAGCTCGCGTGCGCCGGCGGTGTATGGCGCATGCCGAACACCGCCTCGGGCTCCAGTCGGGGCTGGCAGGTGGCCGCCAGTGAAACCGATGCCTGGCCCTCGCAATGCGTCAGCGTGGTGCTCCACACCGTTCCCCAGATAGGCGCAAAGACGTTGTATCGCGGCCAGATGGTGCGGTTGGTGAAGCCGATCTTGAAGCCCACCGGCAGTTCGCCCCTTGCAATGCGCATCTCGCGCACCGTGAGCGCGTGCTCATAGGCGACGCCCAGGTCCAGGCCGCTGCCGGCTTCCCACAGGGTGGCGTTGTCGTAATACGTGAGCAATTCCTGTGGCGTCATGGCAATTAACTGGTTTACTGGGGGAGGTAAGCATAAGAGGTCAACTCTACCGCGCCAAGAGCGCGTGCGCCACGCAAACATCCCTGTCCCTATTGGATCGATAGAGACGAAACCTGCCAGCGGATCAGCTGCCGTCTTGCACGGACGCAACAGCAGCGACCGTTTCTGCATCACGGCTGCCCGCTCGTGCCACACGCTGCTGTGCATCGATCAGCGCTGCTTCGACCGCGCCGCTGCGCGCGTTGGCGATGTGCAGTTGCGTCTCTCGCGGGAGCTTGTCGGTGTTGTTCCCGTTCCAGGTGTTGCGACCCTTGGTGGACAGGTTGTAGTAGATCGACACGCCCTCGCGCAGCTTTTGCGCACGCTCAGCGCTACTGAGCTTCAGGCCATCGAGACGGTTATCGCTCCACCGCGCCGCCTGTTTCATGTGAACCGCTGCGACATGGATCGCTTCGACTGCATCATCAGGATTTTGAAGGCCCAGTGCGCGTGCGGTGGCCGGCTCGAACTGCGCGATGCCCAGATTGGGCGTGCCATTCTTGCTGGCACCCATGCGCGGAACCCAGGACGTTTCGGCGTAGATGATGCCGTACACATCCTTGAAACTCAGGCCCACCTCGGCAAGTCCTGCATGCTTCGCTGCGGACTTGGCCAGGATCATGCGCGAGTTCATGTCGGGCGTAAGTAGCATCGTGCCACCCATGCGGGTCTGCACCCATTGCAACCTTGACCGCACTTCAGAGTAGTAGCCAGCCATGGGCGATGGCGGCAGAGCTTTGGCGGCTGCTGCAGGTGCTGTCTGTAAGACGGGCACGGCAGCGGCAGAAGCAGCAGCAGCCTGGGCAATCAGTTCCTGCGTTTGCATCTCGTTGCGAACTTCGATTGCGAAGAAGCTTGCAAGCCCGACAGCAACGAAACCAGCAGCGGCGAAGGAGGCAGACCAGCGAAATGTCATGTGTGTAGGCCCTTTCTTACAACAGGTAGGAAAAGACCGGCGCACGTTCGAGGAGTTCACGCGTGTTTCAACATCACGCAGATTGAGGCGCCCAATCGAGAACAATTACACGCGTAAACCCTCGCAAAACCGAGCAATGGGTGACTGCCAGGTCAGCAGCAAACAGGCGCTGACCTCAGCGTTGGGGCGGCGCAATTGGCCGCGATCCCAGATGAGTTCCCGCATCCAGCAGCAGCAATTCGCCCGTCACCGTGCGCGCGCCATCGATGAGCCAGGTGATTGCCTGCGCAACATCCTCCGGCGAGCAGGCGGTGCCAAGTGGCGTTGCACTTTCATACGCGGCCAATGTCTTTTCGTAGCCTGCCTCCCCGATGCCCTCCACAAACCAGCGCGTCGTGATCAGCCCGGGGCACACAGCATTCACGCGGACATGTGGCGCGAGTGTGCGAGCCAGGTGAAGGGTCATCGAATTGAGTGCGCCCTTCGATGCGATGTACGGAACTGAAGAGCCGATGCCCAGTGCTCCTGCAATGGATGAGACATTGACGATGCAACCCCGCGAGCTCTTCAGGTGAGGGGCACAGGCACGAATCATCTGGAACGATCCGATGACATTGACGCCCATGATCCGGTTGAAAGCCTGCGCATCGAGTGCATCCCACGCTGCAGCTTCAGCGAAAACAGACACACCCGCGTTATTGACGAGCGCGTCGATGCGCCCCCACTTGTCGAGCGCGCCCTGCACCATCGCCTTGCAATCATCGTCACTGGAAACGTCGGCACGCACCAGCAGTGTCTGCGCCCCCGCATCACGGCATCTTGCCTCGGTCTCGCGGGCCTCGCCTTCACTGCGCGAATAATTGATGACGACGTGGTGGCCGCGGGTGGCGAGGTCGAGTGCGCACGCAGCGCCCACGCCGGTGGCCGAGCCAGTGACGATCGTGACCTTGCCCGTATTCGTCATTGCTGTGCCTTCGGTTGCGTCGCTGCCTTGCGATCGGCAACGACACGTTGACCCGAGGGCCGTTCGGCGATCAGCTTCACATAGCCCTTGTAATCCACGCCGCCTGCGAGCAACAAGTCTTCGCCAAAGACGATCCGGGTGGCCATGCCAATGAGGGGCAGATGATTGAACGCAGAGCAATCGGCCTGGGTGAGCGAATCGCCCGCGACGTACGGCGTGAACTTTGCGAGGCGCTTGAACGCCGCAATGTTCATCTCGAGCTGCTTGCGGATGCGCGCTGCATTCGATTCACTCAACGCAGCGGCGCCAAAAAAAGCCTGGCCGTAGAGCTGTCGCGCGACGATCTCCAGATGCCAGTCGATGAATGTCGTGAGTTCTCGCACCTTGGCGGTGGCAAATGCATCGGCGGGCAAGAGCGAGGGCTCGGGCCACTTCGCTTCCACCCACTCCAGCATCGGCTGGCTCTCACAAATTGAACCTTCATTGCACTGCAGGAAAGGAATCTTGCCCAGTGGCGATGCACCGAGCACGGCTTCATCAGTACTGTGCGTGCCTGTCAGTGCCTCTTCAAACGGCACACCTTTTTCGAGCAGCGCGAGCTTGACCTTGTTGTAGTAATTGGAAATGGGTGATCCGTGCAGCGTCAGCATCTGTATATCTCCTGAATGAATTGGCATTGCGCATTTTGCCCAACGGTGCGATGAAAACAACAAGTCGCGGTAAAGCTGGCGACAGCCCCTTTTTCCCTGCTCTGCATCGCTAATAATCACTGCTTAGCCAGCGAGGCCACATGGACTTCATGCTCCAGCGCGGTGAGCGCAGTAAACACAACAAGAGGCGTTCGAGCCTGCTGCCCACGCGCCCATCGGCAATAGCGGTTGCAGCGGTAGCAACCCTGCTGCATTCGGTCGCTTCGGCGCAAACCGTGTCCAGCCTGCTCGACCTTTCGCTCGAACAGCTCGCCAACATCGAAGTCACTACGTTTTCCAAGCGCTCACAGCGTCTGGCCAACGTGGCGGGCTCGGTGTATGTGATCAGCAACGAGGACATCCGACGCTCAGGGGCAGTAAGCCTGCCCGAGGTGCTGCGTCTGGCGCCAAACCTGCAGGTCGCGCGTGCCAACGCCAACCAGTACGCGATTACGGCGCGGGGCCTCAACACCGTGCTGGCCAACAAGATGCTGGTGCAGATTGACGGCCGCACGGTTTACTCGCCGCTTTTTTCCGGCGTCTTCTGGGAGGAGCATGACCTGATGCTGGAAGACATCGAGCGCATCGAAGTGCTGAGCGGCTCAGGCGGCACACTCTACGGATCGAACGCGGTGAACGGGGTCATCAACATCATCAGCAAGCCGGCACTGGACACACAGGGGGCGTTGATCATCGGCACGGTTGGCTCGAACGACAGAAGCTTTGCCGCGCGCTACGGCTCCAGGTCGCAAACTGGAACGGCATTCAGGCTCTACGCCAAGCGCACCGACCGCGATGCGTTTTTCATGACCGACGGGACCTCGGTGCGCGATGCAGCCTCGCACAATCGCGTGGGCTTTCGCGCGGATCACGACGATGGGGCGCGAGACCTTACCTTGCAGGGCATTGCCTATCAGGCGGACATCGATCAGGGACTGACAACGCGGCACCTGCAGGGTATGAAGCTCACGGGCCGATGGACGCAAGACCTTGGGCCGAATGGGCGTACCGAAGTGCAGGCATATGTGGACCGGATTGAACGGGACCAGCCGGGCGCGATCCGCGATCAGCTTGATACTTTCGACATCGACTTCCAGCATTCTTTCACGCCCGTCACCGGGCATGAACTGGTCTGGGGTGCGGGCTACCGGCACCACCACGACAAAGTCCAGAACATTGCGCCGGCTACGCTGGGATTTCTTCCGCCCGAAAAACGGCTCAACCTCTACAACGTTTTTGTGCAGGACGAAATCTCGCTGGCGGACACACTCAAGCTCACGCTGGGCGCGAAGCTGGAGCACAACAGCTACACCGGCGCAGAGTTCCTGCCCAATGTCCGCCTGGCCTGGAACGTCACGCCCCACCATCTGCTGTGGGGGGCCGTTTCACGCACTGTCCGGGCACCTTCACGCGTCGACCGGGAATTTTTTTCCCCCCTTTCGCCGCCGTTCACTATTGCCGGCGGGTCGCGCTTCCAGTCCGAGGTCGTGCGGGTGATCGAGGCGGGGTGGCGAGCTCAACCAACTTCGACCGTCAGCTATTCGGCCACGATTTTTCACCATGACTTCGACAAGCTGCGCTCGCTCGATCCGGGTCCCGGTGGCTCGACCCTCAACAACAATCTCGCAGGCCGCCTGTACGGTCTGGAGGCCTGGGGCACCTGGCGCGTGACGGACAGCTGGAAATTCAACGCCAGCACGGTCTACCTGCGCAAACGCTTTGCGGCGCGGCCGGGCACGACGCCCATTAACGCACCCGCATCGCTGGGCAACGATCCGCGGTCACGCTGGGCGTTGGGCACTTCCTACGATTTCGGTCGTGGCCACGAAATCGACGTGCAGGCCCGGCACATCGGACGCCTGCCCGACCCCGTGGTGCCTTCATACACCGCAGTAGATGTGCGCTGGGGCTGGGACGTCAAGCCCGGCGTGCAACTGTCGTTCGCGGTGCGCAACCTTGGTCAGGCTCGCCATCTGGAATGGGCGACGTCGGCCACACGCGCCCAGGTGGAGCGAAGTGTGTTGCTCAAGGCAACCTGGCGCTTGTAGGAGGTCGAACGTGAGCCGACATCTCTCTTTATGGTTCCTGACGTGCCGGCTGCTCGGGTGGGCCCGGGCCGCCGCACTGGTTTCAGGCATCGCGCTGGTTGCAGCGCTGTTGCCGCAGACCGCCCATGCGAAGGCCCCGGAACGCCAGCGAAGTTCGCTGGTCAAGGCCGCATTCCTGCACAAGTTCTTCAGCTTTGTGGAGTGGCCCGATGGCACTTTCGCTCGCCCGGACACGCCCGTGCGCATCGGCGTGATCGGCGATGACGAGATCCTGGCGGACCTGCGCGATCTCGCCAGAGACCGGGCACGCGATGGCCGCCCCGTGACTGTCGTCAAGCTGGCGCCAACCGAAACGCCAACCGGTGTGCACATCCTCTACATCCGGCAGGCAAGTGCATCTCGCATCACCGACACGCTCAGTTCGGTGCCCGAAGGCGTGCTGACCGTCGCCGATGCGGACTCTGCCCACCCTGTTGGAAGCGTGATGAGTTTTTTTGTGGAAGATGACAAGGTTCGGTTCGGCGTCTCCACCGAGGCAGCCGCACGCCAGCGGCTGCGGCTGAACTCCCGCCTGCTATCGGTTGCCCGCAAGATCCAGGGTGCGCTGGACCGGACCGCCGTTCTCGCGGCCCTGGGTCGCAGTCTGTCAGATGCGGCGCTTGAGGGGCTGCCAGCCCGCGAAACGTGGATAGTGGCGCTGCGTGACCGGGCCGTCGAAATCCCAGGCAATGCACTTGCCCAGGTGGTAAGGCGGCTGATCGCTGTTCGGCTCGGATAGGCCGGCCTGCCGGCGCAAGCGGTGCTGATACGAGGGGATCGTCTGGTAGGCAGCAGTGGCCATGTTGAACAGCAACTCGCGCAGGTGTGTGCAGCCGCGCACCCCGCCCAGAGCCTTTTCGATGGCCTGCCGCCACCCTGGGCCCATCGTCGCGCCGACCATGCGTTGCATAGGCGCCTTGCCCTGCTGGCACTCGTCGAACGGCGTGTCGTCCGATGAGCTCTCGATTTCACGAATCACGAATGAGTCGTCCACGGTGACGCGAATCGACATGCCGTGAATCGGCGTGCCGGGCGGCATCTTGCCCCGTTCAGAGCGCTCGATCGGGTAGGCCTTGACATCGGTGAGTTCGGCCTCGATATCCCACAGGCCGTCTTCGCGGTGGTAGCCGCGATAAACGACGCTGCGGGTGTGGAGATGCGTGCGTGGTGCGGAAGGTGCGAGTGGCATAGGCCCCATTGTCCCACCGGCCGTTGGGCACCCAATTCTTTCGTCACTAGTCCAGCTTGGCGCCCGACTCCTTCACGACCTTGGCCCACTTGGCGGTTTCTGCCTGCATGATGGCAGTGAGCGCTTCAGGTGTCCCGGTCGCGACCTCCAGGCCCAGGCCCGCGAGCTTTTCCTTCACGTCGGGCATCGCAAGCACTTTGAGCGCTTCCTGGTTGATGCGCATCTGCACATCGCGAGGCATGTTGGCCGGGCCCAGCAAGGCGAACCATGAAGTCGCGTCGAAACCGGGCAGACCCGACTCGGCAATGGTCGGGATATTGGGAGCGGCGGGCGAGCGCGCAGCACTTGTGACGGCAATTGCCTTGAGCTCACCCGACTTCACCAGCGGCAAGGCCGAGGGCATGTTGTCAAAGATCATCTGTATGCGCCCGCCGAGCAGGTCCGGGATTGCCTGCGCCCTGCCCTTGTACGGTATGTGCTGCATCTTCACACCCGCCATCGTGTTGAAGAGCTCGCCCGAAAGGTGAATCGAAGTGCCGCTGCCAGATGACCCGAAGCTCAGTGGCGACTTCTTCGCCAGCTCGATCAGTTCCTTCACGCTGTTCGCAGGCACTGTCTTGTTGACCACCAGCAGGTTGGGCGTGGATGCGAGAAACGTGATCGGCGTGAAATCCCTCATGTGGTTGTAGGGCAGCTTGTCGTAGAGCGCCGGATTGATGGCGTGCGTGCCCACCGTGCCAATGATGAGCGTCGCGCCATCGCCTGCGCTCTTGGCCACGAAATCGCTGCCGATGTTGCCGCCGGCGCCGGGTTTGTTATCCACGGTAACGGGCTGGCCCAGTGCGGCCCACTTTTCGGAAAGCAGGCGCGCCAGCGTGTCGGGCGCACCGCCGGGCGGAAACGTCACGACGATACGGATCGGCTTGTTAGGCCAGGCGGGTGCCTGAGCGTGGGCTGGCTTGATGCAGGCCATTGCCCCGAGGAGCAAGACCGATGCGGTGACCAGGTGCCGCAGTTGCGTGCGGCGCGCCATTTGAACAAACATGAAGCAGTCTCCGGATTTTGGAAACAGCTTACGGGCACAAACCGGTTTCGTCACTGCGGGTTTGACCCACCATCGTCCGCTCGAAAGCCCGGCAATGGAAGATTCAGGCAGCTGAGGTCGGCGGGACGCGACTTCGCAGTCGAATAGCTAGAACCCGCGCAACAACCGCCCCAGCAAATTGCGTACAAAATCTTCGGGCCGCTGCTGCCGGTACACCTCCCGCTCGGGCGACGGACGGGGCTCAGGGCGCGGCCTGGGAATAGCGAACTCCGCACGCGAGTCGATCCATTTGGCTCGCAGCGACTGCTGGAAATAATCGCCGACCATCGGCAGGGCACTGCGGGCACCCTGCCCCCATACGCCCATGTTCACGGTGTTGTCGTTGTAGCCGACCCATGCGCCCGCGACGATCTGCGGGTGCATCATGATGAACCAGCCGTCGCTGTTGTCCTGGGTCGTTCCGGTTTTGCCTGCCACATCGGCCTGGATGCCGTAGCGGCTGCGAATCGCGGTCGCCGTGCCGTTGTCGATCACCCCACGCAATGCATCGACGAGCATGAGTGCACTGCCACGCGGCATGCCTTGCTCGGCGACAGGCGGCGCAAACGTTTCCAGCACATTGCCCTTGCGGTCTTCCACACGGACCAGCAGCACCGGCTCCGAGTAGATGCCCTCGTTGGCAATCGCCCCATAGGCTGCGACCATTTCCTTGAGCGTGACTGGACTCGTTCCCAATGCAAGAGAAGGCACCGCCTCCAGCTTGCTCTGGCGCACGCCCATTGAACGGGCCAGATCGGAAACTCGCTGCGGCCCGACGCGCTGCATCAACTGCGCAGTGATCGTGTTCTTGGACTGGGACAAGGCCTCACGCAGCGTCATCGAGTTGCCCGTCGGCGGCGACATGTCAGTCGGCGTCCAGATATCGCCGCCGGACATCTTGTAGCTCACGGTCTGGTCGATGAAGGTGGAAGATGCATCGAACCCCTGCACGAACGCCGCGCCATAAACAAAAGGCTTGAACGTGGAGCCGGGCTGACGCCGCGCCTGCACGACGTGGTCGAACTGTTCCTTTTCGAAATCGCGACTGCCCACCCACGAAAGGATTCGCCCATTGCGCGGATCCATCGACATGAAGCCGGCCGCAAGCAGCTGCCGCTCGACGCCCTTTTTGCGCTGGCCGTCGGCAAGCGCCTGCAGGGTGGTCATGTTGCGCGCGACGGCCGCGTTGGCTGCCCGCTGGTGGCGCGAACTGATCGTCGTGCGGATCACCAGGCCGTCGGCGTAAATGTTGTAGCCCTTGCGGTCGGCCCAGCCAATGAGCCACTGCCGCACGAACTGCGCGACGTGTGGCGCCTGGCCCGGCGGTTCCACCTGCCGTTCGAAGTTGGTGACCAGCTTGCGCGACTTCAGCGAAGCAAGGCGCGCCGGATCGAGCTTGCCGTTTTTGGCCATCTGCGAAAGCACGACATTGCGCCGCTCCAGCGAGCGCTCCGGATTGAGCACCGGGTTGTAGATGCTGTTGCCCTTGAGCATGCCGATCAGCGTGGCGCTCTCCAGGATGTCGAGCTTGTCGGCCGACTTGTCGAAATAGGTGCGGGCCGCCATCTCGATGCCGAAGGCGTTGTACAGAAACGGAACCGTGTTGAGATAGGTCTCGAGGATCTCGTCCTTCGTGTAGACCATTTCGATCTTGATCGCTGTGATCGCTTCCTTGACCTTGCGGTTGATCGAGCGGGCGCGACCGATCTCTTCGGGGTACATGTTGCGCGCGAGCTGCTGCGTGATCGTCGAGCCGCCCTGCGTATCGCCGGTCAGCGTCTGGCCGATCGCGCCGATGGTGCGGCGCACGTCAACCCCGTGGTGGCTGTAGAAGCGCTTGTCCTCGGTTGCGATGAGCGCATCGACGACATGGGGCGATATCTTCTTGAGGGTGACCCACTGCCGGTTGATGCGCTTGAACTCGGCGAGCACCACGTTGTCGGAGGACATGACGACGGCTGGAGTTTCGCTCTTGCCTTTCTTCAGATCGCCGATGCCCGGCGTGAAAGGAATCATGAACAGCACGTAGGCTGTCACCACCCCCGGCAATACCAGAGCGGCCCGCACGGGATGGCGCTTTGCGGCCTCCCAGAGACGTTCTAGAGCAAGGCGCGCCGAGTCGGCAGCGCGTCGGATGGCCGGGTGCATGAGGCGAGGCTAAAGCTCAGCGCGAACGCACTGTGTAGGACTGCAACGCGACCACAAAGCGTTGCAGCATCAGGCGGCCAGCTTTTTGAGCAGGCCCATCATCCGGTCGAATGTGGGACCGTATGGCGGATGGAACAGACGCGTCCCCGCAAAGCGCGACTGCACGAAGATGGGCTTTTCCTTGCTGAAGGTACGAAACCCCCATTCGCCGTGATATGAACCCATCCCGCTTGCGCCGGTGCCGCCGAAGGGCTGCTCTTCCTGGCCGAGATGCCAGATGCAATCATTGACGGTCACGCCACCCGCGTGTGTTTGTTCCAGGGCATGCTGCTGGGCCTGCGCATCGGACCCGAACCAGTACAGGGCCAGGGGGCGTTCGTGCCGTCGCACATAGGCCAGCGCTTCATCGACCTTGTCGTACGCAAGGATCGGAAGCAGCGGGCCGAAGATTTCTTCCTGCATCACCGTCATGCTGTCGTCCACGTCAAGCAGCAACTTTGGCGCGAGCTTTCGCCCCGTCGGCGATTCGTCGTGCGCCGAGACGACGCGAGCGCCCTTGGCCCGTGCATCGGCGACGAGCCCGTGCAGGCGCGAAAGATGACGCTCGGTCGCGATGCTGGTGTAGTCGGGGTTGGAAGCTATCGTCGGGTAGAGCGTGCGCATGCGATCCACGATTGCATCGGCCAGCGGCTGGACCAACTCGCGAGGCACCAGCGCGTAATCAGGAGCGACACAGGTCTGGCCTGCATTGAGCAGCTTGCCGAACGCAAGGCGCTCCGCCGTCAGAGCGACATTCGCCGAGCGATCGACAATGGCAGGCGACTTGCCGCCCAGCTCGAGCGTGACAGGCGTCAGGTTGCGCGCCGCAGCCTGGGCGACCATGCGCCCCACCGCAGTGGAGCCGGTAAAAAACAAATGGTCAAAAGGCAGGGCTGTGAAGGCCCTGCCGACTTCCGCATCCCCCACGATCACAGTCATTTCTTCGGGCGCGAAATGCTCGCGCACCATTCGAGCCATCAACTCCGAGGTGGCCGGCGTCAGCTCTGATGGCTTGATCATCACGCGGTTGCCGGCAGCCAGCGCCGCGAGCGCAGGCGCCATCGCCAGGTAATACGGGTAGTTCCAGGGAGACACCACGCCCACGACACCGACCGGTTGACGCAGCAGCCGATTGCTTGCGGGCCAGAAGTGCATCGCAGTCGGCACCCGGCGCGGCTTCATCCACGTGCGCAGATGCCTTATCGCGTGGCGCGCGCCGGCCTGCACGGTGAAGACGTCGGCAAGCAGTGTTTCCTGGTGGGCGCGATGTCCAAAGTCCTGGGCGATTGCGGCGACCAGTTGGTCGGTGTAGTGCGCAGTCATCGCCTTCAGGCGCTTCAGGCGATCGAGGCGCACTGCGGCGCCCGGGAACGGGTCGGCGTTGAAGGCGGCACGCTGCTGTTCCAGCGAAACCTGCAGGTGTTCGGCAATGTCCTGTTTCATGGGGGGCGATGTCTCGTTTGACGGAGCTTAATGCATTAGTTACTCATCGACCGCTGTGCGGCCGAGGGCTACGCCCCTAGACTGCGAGGCGGACCGACCGTCAAAGGAGCATCGTGTGGCCCTGACCCTCTATTTCCATCCCCTGTCCTCTTGCTGCCACAAGGTACTGATTGCCCTGTACGAAATGCAGATTCCATTTGAAAAGCACTTTCTCAATCTTGGGGACGCCAAGGAACGCAGCGATCTCGTGGCGCTGTGGCCGACCGGAAAGATGCCAGTGCTGCGCGACGGCGAGCACGTCGTGCCAGAGACGACCATCATCATCGAGTACCTCACGCAGCACCACGCATCGGGACAGCAGGGCATTCTTCCTTCCGATCACGAGGCGTGCCTTGAAGTCCGGCTGATGGACCGCTTGATCGACCTCTACGTGATGACGCCCATGCAGGCCATCGTCGGTGACCGGCTGCGTGCAGAGGGTGACCGGGACCCCACGGGTGTCGCCAAGGCGCGTGCCACGCTCGGCATGGCATATGGAATGCTGGAGCAGCGGCTCGCTGGGCGCACCTGGCGCACCTGGATTGGGGGCAACGAGTTCAGCTTGGCCGATTGCGCGGCTGCACCATCGCTTTTCTATGCCACGACGCTGGAGCCGCTCACGCAGGCGCATCCACGGCTTGCCGCGTACTTCGAGCGATTGGTAAGCCATCCTGCCGTCGCGCGCACACTGGAAGAAGCCAAACCCTACCTGCAGTTCTATCCGTACCGCGAGGCGATGCCAACGCGGTTCATGCCGGGGCCCCAAGGGTAATCTGCCTGCATGACCAGGCGCACGTTCAGTTCAGGAACAACAGCGCGCGCCTGTCTGTGGGCCTGCGCCCGGTGTTGATGAACTCGACGAGCTCACGCGCAACGGCTTCGATATCAAAGCCGTGCGTTCGCATGCGAACCGGAATGTCGCTTCCCCGGACCACCGATCGCGCGTAGCCTTCGATGAATGTCTGCTCGATGACCAGCGTGCTGCCAAGCTCGTAGAACGCCGCCATGCCGCGTATGTAGTCGGCCTTGTCCACATCGGCAAATGAAAACGGCAGCAATCCACCCGCCAGCAATGCTGCATTGGCTGCGAGTCGCGAAGTCCGCTTGTTTCCGTTGGCAAATATCTGGACATAGGGGATGCGCGTCATCATGTAAAGCGCAGCTTCCACCGCGTGTAATTGGAGCGCCTGCGCAACGATCGTATCCAGCATTGCAGAGGCAAACCCTGTACCGGGGCGAAACGGTGGCAGATAAGCCGAAGCGCCCAGATTCACTTCTTCGTACTCACGCGGTTTGCCGCGTTGATGCGCAGGAAGAAAATGGTCGGACTCCGCCGCCTCTGGCAGTCCATGGTCATGCGTGACCAACGCATGCATCGCGCAGATGTTGTCGCGAGTGACCTCGCGATGGGTCCACAGAAACTCGGCTGCCGTCTTGTGATCGAGCACGAGCAACGCGTCGGCCGTGGGCTTGTCCCTGTTTTTCTGGCCGTACTGGATCAATGCCTGGGTATCCAGGGCCGAATAGCTTCCGCCTTCAAGGATGGAGGAGCCCCAGGAAAAGTCCACCAGAAAACTCGTGAGAAAGCGCTTGTCCACGGGCGTCGCAATTGCCTGGATGCTTTCGCAGCGGACCGCCTTTTCCCGGGCGATGTTGGGCTGCGCCATGAGCAGCTCTTGCTTGAACACCGCGACCTGGCGCTGTTGCGAAGGTAACCGGAAGTACGCATCAATATCGGCACGCATAAGCGGCGACGCCGAGGCATAGCGTGTGGCCCTGCCTGCGCCGACGCGTCTGGCGACGCCTTCATTGACCAACTCCGCGAGGCGCCGGTTCAGCGTTGATCGGCTGACATCGGGCAGCTCGCGTCCCAGGTCTTCCGGGGAGACGCCGGCGGGTCCCGCCGCCGCGAGGGACTCGGCCAGCAGAGTACGAAATATTGAACCGGTATCGGCCATTTTGACAAGATTTAATTAAAGCAAGTCATTGATTATTATTGGTTTTATCGAATCTTGTCACACAAGACCGGCTGACTTGCATTCTCGTCAATACCGCCGTGCAATCTCCCGGATCATCTCCGCCACCAGAACCAGCCGCCGCGGAATCCGGTCGACGAGCACGAACTCTTCGTCAGGCGAGTGATAGTTGCCGCCGGGCAATCCCATTCCTTCAATCACCGGCTTGCCTGCCTGCGAGGCCCACACCGCATCAGTGCCGCCATAAGAGCGCGGATACAGTGTCAGGCGTCCGCCCAGCTGCTCGTTGATCGCCTTTGCCATCAGCGCGAGATCGCGGCCTTGCGCAGTCGCATTAAACGCCGGAAAGAACAATCCATCGGTCACCGTGATCGCCGATGCCGCGAATTTTTTCTGGGCGATCTTCGCTCGAACCACGCGAACGAGCTCGGCATAGGCCTGCGCGTCTGGCACTCGCTGGTCTGCCGAGGCGAAGGCCTGGCTCGACCCCACGAGCCGCTCCGGCAAACCGGGCCGGGTAGCGGCAAGGATCTCCGCCCCCGACAGCATCGCTTTCGCCCCGGCTGAGGCGAGCGCCTCGACCACCGCCCGTTCATCCATTGCCAGCGGCATCGCCACCACGCCGATCAGATGGCCGCGATCAGGAATGACATTGGGAACGATGCCCCCGGACGCATTGCGCCAATGCACCTCGACCCCCTGGAGCCGCGCAGCGGCCGCGCCCACGCGTTCCACGATTGCAGCAACTTCCTCGATCGCGTTGACCCCCAGTTGCGGCGCAACACCCGCATGGGACGCGCGTCCCTTCACTGAAAAAACAAGCGTTGTGTACTGAAAACCGGGCAAGGGAAATTTCTCGACGACGGCCGAATCTTCGGCGCGCAGGATCGTCCAGTTCATTCGTGTCTCAGGCACTTCGCGGTGCGCTTCGCGCGTGCGCAGGATCATGTCGCTCAGCTCCTCGATTGGTTTGGCGGCACCGCTACCAGAACCTGCGGGCCTGATACGCGCTGCCAGCTGGCCGACACCGGAAGTCCCCAGCACGATGCCCTCTTCAATCCCGGTCGGCTCGCCACTCAAGACAACATCGTGCTCACGGGCCAGGCTGCGGATCAGATCGCGC
>JBKJKT010000264.1:0-21865 GCA_046597415.1 Ramlibacter sp. | reverse complement strand
CTTTTGATCACAACATTGACTTACCCCAACATCTGAAACGCGTCGTACAACGCATTCGAGGGTTCAGCAACTGTGTAACGGCCAATTTAAAAGAGTTCCAACCCCGCGTGGCAGGCGACACGACTCAACTTCCGGTGCGCTCGCTTTCCACAGGCGCCACCGACCGTACCGCCACCCCATAACTCAAAACCTGCGCCTTCCCCCAAAACACCCGATACATGAACACCGTGTAGACAATGATCGCGGGCAGGGTGATCGCGGTGCCGATGAAGATCACGAACAGCGACTCGGTCGCGCTCGCTGCTTGCCACACGGTCAGCCGGTCGATCACGATGTACGGATACATGCTGTAGGCCAGGCCAATGAAAGCCATGACAAAGATCAGCACGGTGCTGGCAAACACCACCCATCCGTATCCGGCAGCCACGACCTTCGGCTTGGTGATCACGTGAAAAGCCGCATAGAACGCAACGGCACACGCGACCGGAATCGGGAGCAGACCGATCAGCTGCGGCATGCGGAACCAGCGTTCGAACACCGTGTCACTCACCAGTGGCGTCGCGAGTGAAATGCCGACCAGCGCGATTCCCATCGGCAGCAGCACAGCACGCGCCCAGCCCACGGCTTTGAGCTGCAGCTCATCGCCAGTCTTCATGATCAGCCAGCCGGAACCGAGCATCGCGTAGGCAGTTGGCAATGTCAGCGCGATGCCCGTGCAGAACGCAATCGAGACAAGGTGGTACTCGAAGCCCGTCAGAAAGCTCCCGAGCATCCAGCCCTGCGCCGTCGACGCCATCAGCGAACCCAGAAAAAACAGCCGGTTCCACAAGCCCTTGCGCGCGGCCCGCGCCTTCACGCGAAAGTCGAATGAAACGCCGCGCAATGTCAATCCGATCAGCATTACCGCGACCGGCAAGTACA
Organism: Ramlibacter sp.; assembly: GCA_046597415.1. Taxonomy (GTDB): domain Bacteria; phylum Pseudomonadota; class Gammaproteobacteria; order Burkholderiales; family Burkholderiaceae_C; genus Ramlibacter. The sequence continues at coordinate 20,944 of JBKJKT010000264.1, read as the reverse complement.
GTGCGGACAACACGATCCCGTGCGCCATCGGAAACGCAACGAGCAACACGCCGATGCCGAGCACGAGCCATGTTTCGTTCGCGTCCCAGAACGGTCCGATGCTGGACACCATCACGTCCTTCTCTTCATCGGTTGCAAAGGGCAGCAGGATGCCGACGCCGAGGTCGTATCCATCGAGCACCACGTACGCCAGAAGCGCGAGCCCCATTACGGCCATGAAGAAAAGAGGAAGCGATTCGCTCCAGGTGATCTGCATGTTCGTGCTCCTTCAGGCCGGACCGGCGATGGGGGTCGCGGCCTTGGGGCTCAGCGGTGTTTCGGCTGTGGCCATTGCAGGGTGCTGCGCCATGTACATCAGAACCAGGATGTACGAGACGAGCAGGAATGCATACACCAGGAGATACGCGACGAGTGTCGACAACACCATTCCCGGCGCGTGCGGTGCGACCAGATCGGCTGTACGCAGCACGCCGTACACCAGAAACGGCTGCCTGCCGATTTCGGTGACGTACCAGCCTGCCAGTGTGGAGACCCAGCCCGAGAACGTCATGGCCGTGAGCGCGTAGAGGAGGCTGCGGGGTAGTGGGGCGTCGACAAGCTCGGCCCGAGCGGATCGACGAGCGCGCCATAACGTCCAGGCCCCCCACCACGAGACCATCAACATCAGCATGCCCATGCCGACCATCACCCGGAAGCTCCAGAACACCGGCGCAACGGGCGGATGTGCATTCGGAAATTCGTTCAGGCCCTTGAGCTCTGCGTCGATGTCGTGGGCGAGGATCAGGCTGGCGAGCTTGGGTATCTTCACTGCATAGTCGGTGCGGCCTTCCTTCTCGTTCGGAAAGCCGAAGAGTGTGAGCGGTGCGCTCTTCTCGGTTTGCCAGATACCTTCGATCGCTGCGATCTTTGCGGGCTGATGCTCCAGCGTGTTGAGGCCGTGCAGATCGCCCACGAAGATCTGCGCGGGGATTGCAAAGGCCGCTGCAATCACTGCGGTTCGCAATGCGAGGTGCGTTCCGCCGTTGGACGTCTTGCGCAGCAGTTGCCATGCAGATAGTCCTGCGATGAGGAACGATGCGGTGAGCGTCGATGCAAGCAGCTTGTGCGCAAGCCGATACGGAAACGAAGGGTTGAAAACGATCGCGAGCCAGTCCTTCGCGTGGAATACCCCGTTGATGATTTCGTAGCCTGCCGGTGTCTGCATCCAGGAGTTCAGGCTCAGGATCCAGAAGGCAGATAGCGTCGTGCCTCCTGCAACCATCAGTGTTGCGAGGAGGTGCACCCGATCAGACACGCGCCCGCGACCGAAGAGCATCACCCCCAGGAACGTGGCTTCGAGGAAGAACGCAGTGAGAACTTCGTAGCCCAGAAGCGGCCCTGCAATATTGCCGGCCTTTTCCATGAAGCCCGGCCAGTTGGTGCCGAACTGAAAGCTCATCGTGATGCCCGAGACGACACCCAGAGCAAAGGTCAATGCAAAGATCTTGGTCCAGAGGTAATACGCCTCTTCCCAGTGCTGCGCTTCCTTCGTGCCGGTCGTTGCCTGGTTGCGAAGCCGGAAGTAGACGAGGAACCAGCACAGCGCAATGTTGATCGTCGGGAAAAGGATGTGGAAGCTGATGTTCGCGGCAAACTGGATCCTCGAAAGCAGTAGCGTGTCCATGTCAGCTCCCTTGCTGGCGCCTGGCCAAAGCGGCAGGCGACTTGCCCGTCATCCGGTCTTTCAGTTCCAGCACGCGCGTGACCGTTGCGCCCATGCCCATCAATTGCATCGCGGTCTCGGGTGCGAGCTTCTGCACATCGTCAAACCATGTCATAAGCCGCTCGATGAGGTCGTGCATCTGCCCCATGCGTTCCTGGGCGTGACGTTCGGCAGGGGAGGTGGGCTCTTCGAGCAACGCCATGCGCAGCATCGACTGGGTGGGCTCAATCTCGCGTCTTCGTCTTTCCTCCGCAAGCACCCGGAAGATTTCCCAGACATCGCCGGGCGCCTCGAAGTACTCGCGCCGGTCGCCTGGTTGATGACGCAGGCGGACCAGTCGCCACGACTGCAATTCCTTCAGGCCCATGCTGACGTTGGAGCGCGAAAACTCCAGGGATTCTGCGATTTCGTCGGCGTTGAGAGCGCGCTCCGAGATGAAGATCAGCGCGTAGATTTGCCCGACGGTACGGTTGATACCCCACTTGCTGCCCATTTCGCCGAAGTGCGAAACGAACTGCCGTGAGAGCGGGGGAAGGTGGTCTTGCAGCGACATGCCGCGATTCTGGCAGCAAGTTCCTGAGTTTTCAGGAATTCCTGAAAACTCAGCAAAGCCAGTGGGGTTTTGGTCAACCTTCCCCCAGAGGGGGAAGGAGGAACCGCCTCAATGCAAGCGATCCGCCATCTCGCGCAGTTCCACTGCCGCAGCAGCCCGCTCCGCCGAAGGCAGGCGATCGAGGTCGGTCAGCACACGCATTCCGAGCCGTTCCCACTGGAACACCTTTCGGGCCGCGCTCTCATCGTGCGCAACTTCCCGCACCGTATAGGACAGGACGGGGTCCTCGAAGCCCTTGAGGTGGATCGGATGCATTTCGGTGGCGGCGATCTCGTCGCGAACCAGCCGATAGGTCTCGCCCGAAATGAGGATGCCGCCAGCGACTGCAGATTGTTCCAGCCTCGCAGCAAGGTTCACCTCTGAGCCGATGATCGTGTAGTCCATCCGTATGTCACTGCCGAAGTTGCCGACGTCGCAATAGCCGGTATTGATGCCCATGCGAACCTGAAACGTCTTGTCCGAGCCCATCTCGCGCCACAGCATCTGCAATTCGGTCATGCGCCGCTGCATGGCCATTGCCATCTTCACGCATTGGAGCGCGTCTTCCTTCACGCCGAGCGTATCGGGGTCACCGAAGAAAATCACCATCGCGTCGCCTATGAACTTGTCGAGGGTGCCGCCGTATTCCTGCGCGATCCGGGACATTTCGGAGAAATAGCTGTTGAGAAGAAACGTGATTTCTTCCGGCTGCCACTTCTGCGTGGAAGCAGTGAAGTCCTTGATGTCCGAAAAGAACACGGTCAGCTTCTTGCGCTGCGTTCGAATCTCGGCGTCGCGCGAACCATCGAACAGCGACTTGTAAACCTGAGGTGCGAGATAACGACTCAGCTTGACGGAAAGTGCCTTCAAGTGGCGTGCATTGCTGCTGCGCTCAAGATGCGTATTGACACGCGCCAGCACCACCGGAGGGCTGATCGGCTTGGTGATGTAGTCCACCGCACCGAGGTCGAGGCCGAATTGTTCTTCGGCGATGCTGGTCAGCGCCGTGAGAAAGATGACCGGTATACCAGCCGTCACGGGATTGGCGCTAAGGCGCCGCATCACCTCGTAGCCGTCCATCTCCGGCATCATGATGTCCAGCAGGATAAGGGCCGGCGGTGTGAGCGAGTGAACGAGCTCAAGGGCCCGCGCACCACTTTCCGCGGTCATCACTTCATAGGTTTCCTCCAGCAAGGCGCTCATCAGGAACAGGTTGTCCGGTGTGTCGTCCACGACGAGGATTCTGGCTTTCGTAACAACGGCGGTGGTGGCAGTCATGTGATGTCCTTGGTGTCTGGCGCCAGCCGGAACGCTCCGGCGGCGATGAAGTGATAAGACCATTCGGGGTCTTTTGGACGTTACGAAAAAACACCGGCCTGACTAGGCAAATTGCCTTGTGCCTAAAGTTCTCAATGACCCCCTATCTCGCCTGGAATGGTTGCCGGAGCGGGGCGCAGCGCTCATACTGTATGCATGAACAGTATTCCCATTGAATCCATCAAAGGCAGGGGATCAGCCAGTCGCATTCAGCACCGCTTCTCGCGCGACGAGCGCGTTGCGTTCGACGACGGCTGGACCTCGCCCGATGATGAAAATCTGGATGCATGTCCCGCGCCAAAAACGCAAGTCATCTGGGAAAACGCCAGAAGCATCATCACCAGCAACGAGTCGCCCGACGTGCACTTCGACCGGTCGATCAATCCGTATCGTGGATGCGAGCACGGCTGCATCTACTGCTACGCGCGACCCACGCACAGCTATCTCAACATGTCGCCCGGTCTGGACTTCGAGACGAAGATCGTTGCCAAGCGAAACATCGCCGCGCTGCTTCGATTGGAGCTATCTCGCCGTCATTACGAGCCGAAACTCATAGCGATTGGCACTGCGACGGATTGCTATCAGCCGGTTGAACGTGAACTGCAGCTGACTCGCGCGGTGATCGAGCAGTTCTCGGAAACACAGCATGCGTTCGGGCTCGTCACCAAATCAAGCGGCGTCGAACGCGACCTCGACCTGATCGCACCGATGGCGCATCAAGGGCTTGCAGCGATCAATGTGACGATCACGACGCTCGACGCCGACCTCACGCGAAAACTGGAGCCGCGAGCTGCCGCGCCGCATCGCCGGCTTCGCACCCTGCGCACGCTAGCGGAGAACGGAGTGCCTTGCGGCGTGAGCCTGGCGCCTCAGATTCCATTCCTGACCGACGACATGGAGCAGGTGCTCGAAGCCGCGTGGGACGCTGGCGCGCGCAGCGCCTTCTATCACGTGCTGCGCCTGCCCTGGGAGGTGAGCCCGCTTTTTCGCGAATGGCTGCAGGTGCATTACCCGGAGCGCGCCGACCGCGTCCTGGCGCGCGTGCATGACATGCGCGGCGGCAAGGACTACGACGCAGACTTCGCCACGCGAATGAAAGGCAAGGGCATCTGGGCCGATCTCATCGCACAACGCTTTCGCAAGGCATGCGAGCGCATCGGGTTCAACCGCGAGCGCGTCGTGCTCGATACAACAAAGTTTCGAAGGCCGGCGGAGAAGGGGCAGGGGATGCTGTTCTGAACGCAGCTTCAGCGGGCTGGGGCCCCGCCGGGCGCGTTGACGGACGTACGCACGCTCGCTGGCTCGACGGCGGCGGGTTCACGTTCTTCGGCGTCGTGCAACTCCATCGCCTTGCTCCTGAGGACCGACAGTGTCGCCAGCAACGCCTCGATGCTGTCTTCGTCGCAAGATGCGCGCAGGAAACGATCGCGGTCCTGCGAGATGGCAGACAGCTTCGCAGCCATCTCTGTGCCGGGGGGTGTCAGACTCAGGTGCGCTGATCGTGCGTCCTGCGCGACCACCTGGCGTTCAACCAGTCCGCGCTCGACGAGCGCACTGACAACGCGGCTGATCTGGGCCTTGTCTGATACGGATTCGGCGGCCACGTCCCGCAATCGGACCGGCTGCATGGCCTCGATAAGCGCAAGGGTGCGCCATTCCACCAGGCTGATGTCGTGCTCGCGTTTCATGCGAAGCGTGACGCCTCGCCGCAATGCATCTGAAGTGCTGTTGATCTGCCAGGCGATGAGCTGGCTGAAGGCAGGTGCGCGGGATTCGAGCATGGCATGGCCCTCTTGGGAGGATCTCGCCATTCTGCGCTCAACATCGGAAAAAAGCGCTGGTGGCGCTGCCTATTGGCTTAAATACATTCCCTATGCCCCAAAGAACCCCTTCAGCTTATCCCCCCAGCTTTCCTCGGTGGGCGAGTGCTTGGAGCCGCCTTTCTTCAGCGACTCGTCCAGCTCCTTGAACAGCTTGCGCTGGTGTTCGGTGAGCTTCACCGGAGTCTCCAGCGAGACGTGGCAATACAGGTCGCCCGGGTAACTGGAGCGCACGCCCTTGATGCCCTTGCCGCGCAGGCGAAACTGCTTGCCGGCTTGCGTTCCTTCAGGGATGTCGATGGCGGCCTTGCCCTGCAGTGTGGGAACTTCGATCTCGCCGCCGAGCGCGGCCCGCGTGAAACTGATCGGCACCACGCAATGCAGGTCATCGCCCTCGCGCTCGAAGATGTCGTGCTTCTTCAGGCGAATCTCGATGTAGAGGTCGCCGGGCGGCCCGCCGTTCGTGCCGGGTTCGCCGTTGCCGGCGCTGCGAATCCGCATGCCGTCGTCGATGCCGCCTGGAATCTTCACTTCCAGCGTCTTCTGTTTCTTTACGCGCCCCTGGCCATGGCAGGTGGTGCAGGGCTCTGGAATGATCTTGCCGGAGCCGCGGCACGTGGGACACGTCTGCTGCACGCTGAAAAAGCCCTGGCGCATCTGCACCACGCCCTGGCCGTGGCAGCTGGCGCAGGTCTTGGCCTGCGTGCCGGGCTTGGCGCCCGAGCCGTGGCAGGGCTCGCATTGCTCCCACGAGGGGATGCGGATCTGCGCTTCCTTGCCTGCAGCCGCTTCTTCAAGCGTGACTTCCATCGCGTAAGAAAGGTCGCTGCCGCGATAGATCTGCCTGCCCCGCCCACCGCCGGCGCCGCCAGCTCGTTGCTGGCCGAAGATGTCGCCGAAGATATCGCCGAACGCTTCAGCGAATCCGCCAAAACCCTCAGCGCCCGGGCCGCCGCCGCCACGCATGCTGGGATCGACACCTGCGTGCCCGTACTGGTCGTACGCCGCGCGCTTTTCGGTATCGGAGAGCATCTCGAAGGCCTCCTTGGCCTCCTTGAATTTCACTTCCGCACCTTTTTCGTCGCCCTGATTGCGGTCAGGGTGAAACCTCATCGCAAGCTTGCGATAGGCCTTCTTGATTTCTTCCTCCGAGGCGTTCTTGGGGACACCCAGGGTTTCGTAATAGTCTCGCTTGGTCGCCATTGTGTTTCCGTGAAATTCTTCGGCTCAATCAGTCCGGCCACTACGCGAAACGCCGCGTCGATGATCCCGTGAGGTCTCAATCGAACGCGGCGAGTTGACTTCGCGCTGGGCGAGCAGCATCAGCCCTTCTTCACTTCTTTGACTTCAGCGTCCACGACGTTGTCGTCTGCGGGCTGCTGCGCTTGCGCGGAGCCGGTGTGGCCATCATCACCGCCAGCCGCCTGCGAAGCCTGCTGCGCCTGCTTGTCGGCGTACATCTTCTCGCCGAGCTTCTGGCTTGCGGTCATCAGGTCGTTGGTCCTGGCCTCGATGGCTTCCTTGTCCTCGCCCTTGAGCGCTTCTTCCACGTCTTTCAGCGCCGCTTCGATCTTTTCCTTTTCACCGGCCTCGAGCTTGTCGCCGTACTCGGCAAGGCTCTTGCGAACACTGTGCGTCATGGCTTCGCCCTGGTTGCGCGCCTGCACGAGTTCGAGCTTCTTTTTGTCTTCTTCGGCATTCAGCTCGGCGTCTTTCACCATCTTCTGGATTTCTTCCTCGGAGATGCCCGAGTTGGCCTTGATGGTGATCTTGTTTTCCTTGCCGGTGGCCTTGTCCTTGGCGCCCACGTGCAGGATGCCGTTGGCGTCGATGTCGAAGCTCACCTCGATCTGCGGCAGGCCGCGCGGCGATGGGGGAATGCCTTCGAGGTTGAACTCGCCCAGGAGCTTGTTGCCCGCAGCAATATCGCGCTCACCCTGGAAGCACTTGATCGTCACGGCCGGCTGGTTGTCGTCAGCAGTCGAGAAGGTTTGTGCAAACTTGGTCGGGATGGTCGTGTTCTTCTTGATCATCTTGGTCATGACGCCGCCCAGGGTTTCGATACCCAGCGACAGGGGGGTCACGTCTAGCAGCTGCACATCCTTGCGCTCGCCGCCCAGCACCTGGCCCTGGATGGCCGCGCCGACCGCGACGGCTTCATCGGGGTTCACGTCCTTGCGCGGCTCCTTGCCGAACAGCTCCTTGACCTTTTCCTGCACCTTGGGCATGCGGGTCTGGCCGCCGACCAGGATGACGTCATGGATGTCGGAGATGGAAACGCCTGCGTCCTTGATGGCCATGCGGCACGGCGCCATCGTGCGCTCGACCAGCTCATCGACCAGCGATTCAAGCTTGGCGCGCGTGAGCTTGATGTTCAGGTGGCGCGGGCCGTTGGCATCGGCCGTGATGTAGGGCAGGTTGATATCGGTCTGCGAGTTGCTCGACAGTTCGATCTTGGCCTTTTCGGCGGCTTCTTTCAGTCGCTGCAGGGCGAGCACGTCCTTGGTCAGATCGACGCCCTGTTCTTTCTTGAACTCACCAATGATGTAGTCGATGATGCGCTGGTCGAAGTCTTCGCCGCCCAGGAAGGTATCGCCGTTGGTGGAGAGCACTTCGAACTGCTTTTCGCCATCGACATCGGCGATCTCGATGATCGAGACGTCGAACGTGCCGCCACCCAGGTCATACACGGCGATCTTGCGGTCGCCCTTTTCCTGCTTGTCTAGGCCAAAGGCCAGCGCTGCTGCGGTGGGTTCGTTGATGATGCGCTTGACGTCCAGGCCTGCAATGCGACCGGCGTCCTTGGTGGCCTGGCGCTGGCTGTCGTTGAAGTAGGCAGGCACCGTGATGACGGCTTCGGTCACCGGCTCGCCGAGGTAGTCTTCGGCGGTCTTTTTCATCTTGCGCAGCACTTCGGCGGAGATCTGCGGAGGCGCCATCTTCTTGCCGCGAACTTCGACCCATGCGTCGCCGTTCTCGGCCTTGGCGATGGTGTAGGGCATCAGCTTGATGTCCTTTTGCACTTCCTTCTCGTCGAACTTGCGGCCAATCAGGCGCTTGACGGCATACAGCGTGTTCTTGGCGTTGGTGACGGCCTGACGCTTGGCCGAGGCCCCTGCCAGAACTTCGCCGTCTTCCTGGTAGGCGACGATGGAAGGCGTGGTGCGCGCGCCTTCGCTGTTTTCGATCACTTTGGGCGTGTTGCCTTCCATGATGGCGACGCACGAGTTGGTGGTGCCCAGATCGATGCCAATGATTCTTCCCATGATTTTTTCTCCTAGTCTTGCGGCCGCTCGGCCAATTCAGATTCGATGTGGGTTACTTGTGGATAAGCTGCTGGGTTTCAAGCTCGGCCAAAAGGGTATTCATTGCGATTGCCGGGCTATTTCGGGGCAGACACGGTCACCAGAGCGGGGCGCAACACGCGCTCGGCAATCGAGTAGCCCTTTTGCAGCACCGACACGACGCTGTTGGCTTCCTGTGTGGATTCTGGGGGCAAGGGCACGACCGAGATGGCCTGGTGGTGATGGGGGTCGAACTTCGCGCCCACGGCAGGATTGATTTCGATGACCTTGTTGCGCTCCAGCGCTGCCTTGAGCTGTCGCAGGGTCAGCTCGGCACCTTCGCGCATCTGCGCGGGAGTGGCGTCCTTGATGGACAGACCGGCTTCGAGGCTGTCCACGACAGCAAGCATAGCCTCGGCAAAACTTTCGACCGCGAACTTGCGTGCCCTGGACATTTCTTCGTCGGCACGGCGGCGGGTGTTTTGCATGTCGGCCTGGGCACGCAGATACTGCTCGGCCAGACTGGCGTTGCGGGTCGTGGCTTCGGCCAGTTGTGCCTGCAATTCGCCGATGTCGGCTTCGTTGGCAGCCTGCGCGGCTTCAAGTTCTTCGGGGGTGGGGTCACCAGAGAGCGCCTGGGTCGATTCGGGCTGTATCGGGTCTGTCATTCTTTTATTAGCTGGAAATGAGGGTCTGCGAACCAACTTGGGGCCGATTAAGCCGTTTCAAGGGGAGGGGTTTGTAGTTGGGCAGCGATTTTTTGATCGCAAATGACAAAGCCTCGCACTTCACGGGGCGGACCAGGGCTCCGGGAAGCGGCTGCGTTCGGTACAGTGGAGGAATCACCGCACGAGGATGCAGTATGACCACGCAGTTGATCAGTTCAAGGTTCCATCTTTGATCTTTGAAGAGCAGATGGCCTACTCACGCGGCGTTCGATGTTGGCTGCAGGTCTGGCCGATCCGCGCATGAAGATCGAAATCGAAGTGACCTCCCGTCGCAGCGCGTGAACCGGCCCGTTCATCCGCGCCAAACCGCGTGCACCTGAAAGGGCGCAGCGAACGACTCGCGGTCAGCCGCAGCTACCTGAATCTGTTTCAGCAGATGTGATGGGTTCCTATCGCACGACCTTGCCGTCTGCGGTGATCGTCACGAGGTCCACGGCGCGCACCGAGTCGCGAATGCCTGCGCGCAGGTTGATGCGAAACCCGCCGACGTCGTAGTCGTTCATCGCAGCCATCGTCTTTTGCAAGGCGGCCTTGTCGCCCGCCTTGCCTGAACGCCGTACGGCTTCCGAGAATGCTTTCGCCGCAATGAATCCCTCCAGGCTTTCATAAGTGGGACTCTGGTCCGAGGTGTCGATGGCGGCGAGGTATTCCTTGACGATCGGCGTGGCCGAACTGCGCGGTGACGGCACCACCTGCGACACCACGACACCGGCGATCTCCTTGCCCAGGGCCGTGAAAAGGGGATCGATGCCGACCACAGAAAAGTTCAGGAAGGATCCCGCATAGCCTGTCTTGCGCATCTTGCGGATGAAGGCGGCCGTGGAGTTGAAGAGTGACACCTGGATGATGGCCTGTGGTTGCAGCCTCGCCAGCGCAGCCACTGCCGTATCGACCCTGTCGCTGTTGACCGGCACATAGGCCGCGCCGACAAGGGGCGCGAGTTTCTGCTCGGCAAGTGCCTGCTGCACGGCTGCCAGGCCTGCACGCCCCATGGCGTCGTCTTCGGCGACGACCGCCATGCGCGTCTGCCCGAGGGTGGCGCAATGACGCGTGATCTTGAAAGCCTCATCGGCCATGCTCGGACGTACGTGGAACACGTTGGCGTGCGCCGCGTCGCGCAATGTGTCGGAAGCCGCAAAAGGTGCAAAGAAAATCGCGCCTTCAGCCTTGGCGACTTCGGCGCCGGCGGCGCTGCTGGCCGTGCCGACGAAACCAAAGAGAACATCGGCACCATCGGCCAGCAGTTTCCTTGCATTGGCGCCGGCCTTTGCGCTGTCGTAGCCGTCGTCGACCTGACGCAACTCGAACGTCCAGCCCGGGTTGTTCTTGCGGGCATTGAACGAATCGACATAGAGCTTGGCGCCTGCAGCGAATGCCAGCCCGATCTCGCTGGCCGCGCCGGTAAGCGGGACCGACTGCCCCATCACGATCTTGCGCGATCCCCTGGCAGCCTGGCCCCGCGCAGCGCTCGCACCGAGGCCGGAGATAGCGGCGGCAAGCGTGGTTTCCAGAACAGTTCTTCGATTGATAGTCATACACATTCCTGCCCGCATCGATGCAACTTTGATGCCCGACGATAGCGCACGGGTCAGGCCCTCACAATCAGGGGTTGCCTTCGGCGTTTTCAGCTGCGCCGTTTGAACACCACGTCCCACACGCCGTGGCCCAGCTTCAGGCCGCGGTTTTCGAACTTGGTCAGGGGCCGGTAGTCAGGGCGCTCTGCGAATCCATCTGCGGTGTTGGCCAGCAGCGGTTCAGCGCCCAGCACTTCCAGCATCTGCACCGCGTAGGCTTCCCAGTCGGTCGCGCAGTGCAGATAGCCACCGGGCTGCAGGCGAGCGGCCAGCTTGGCGGCAAGGGGCCTCTGCAAGAGGCGTCGCTTGTTGTGGCGAGCCTTGTGCCAGGGGTCGGGAAAGAAGAGATGAACACCAGCCAGGCTTTCATCGATCAGCATGTGGTCAAGCACTTCGACGGCGTCGTGCTTGACGATCCGGATGTTGGTAATGCCCTGTTCGCCGATGCGCTTGAGCAGCCCGCCCACCCCGGGGTCGTGCACTTCACAGCAGAGAAAGTTTTTCTCAGGCATCAGGCAAGCGATGTGCGCAGTGGCTTCGCCCATGCCAAAACCGATTTCCAGGATGGTGGGGGCGCTTCGGCCGAAGGTGGCGTTCAGGTCGAGTGGCCTGGACTCGTAAGGCAGGATGTAGTGAGGCCCGAGGGACTCGAATGCACGGGCTTGCCCGGTGGTGACGCGGCCTGTGCGACGCACGAAGCTGCGGATGGGGCGATGGATGGGTTTGTTGTCGTCTGTCACCTGGCGAATTTTAGGGCGTGCGGGCTAAGCATCCCCGCGTGCCCGGTCCGCAAAGTCGTCCAATTCACCTCAGCCCTCACACCCTCACATCCCATTCGCGCTGCCATTGAAGCAGCGCTTGTGAAACTGCGCCGGACTTTCCTGGAAGCCCAAGCACCTTTGCCGCATCATTGAGCGCGCGTAATGGATCGTTCGTATCCACCGCCATCGCGCCATTTTGCTTCGACAGCTTCTCCCCGTTCGCGCCCAGAACCAGCGGCGTATGCAAATAGCTCACCTGCGGCAATCCCAGCGCACGCTGCAAGATGATCTGCCGCGCCGTGTTGTCCGCGAGGTCTTCGCCTCGCACCACGTGTGTGATGCCCTGATCGGCGTCATCGACCGCCACTGCCAGCTGATAGGCCCACAAACCATCGGCCCGGTTCAGTACGAAATCGCCGACATCGTGCTGCACGTCCTGTTCCTGAAGACCCAATCGCCTGTCGTGCCACTCGACGATGCCTGCAGGCACCCGCAATCTCCATGCCCGCGCCGGCTTGCCACGAAGTCCACCGCGGCAAGTGCCGGGATAAACGAGTTCCGCATGGCGTTGATGGGGCTTGCCCTGCCTTGCGAGAGCCTCTTCAACATCTTTTCGGGAGCAGGCGCAAGGATAGGCCGATCCATCGGCGATGAGCTTGTCGAGCGCACGTTGGTAGAGGGCGCGGCGTCGCGATTGCCACACCGGCGGTTCATCGGGAACGAGTGCGCAATCAGCAAGCTGCCTGAGGATCGTGTCGGCTGCGCCATCGATGCAACGCGGCGTGTCAACATCCTCTATGCGCACCAGCCACTGGCCTCCATGCGCCCGCGCGTCGAGCCAGCTCGCAAGCGCCGCAACGAGCGAGCCTGCGTGAAGCGGACCTGTGGGCGAGGGCGCAAAGCGACCCAGGTACCGCCCGGTGTACCCCGCCTGCATGGCTCTCAGGCCGCGTGAACCTTCAGTGCGAGTTCCAGCCCGGACACAAAGGCGTTCTCGACACGATGGCCCAGGCACCAGTCACCGCAGACACCCAGTCCGGTCTTGCGATCCCAGAGGTGGCTCTTGCCCAGCGGTGTGCGCGTCTTGGCCCAGCGCCAGCGATGCACCGTGGCTTCAGCCGGCTCGGCCAAAATGCCGGTGATCTCGGAGAACGCCTTGAGCAGTTTGGCCTGCACGCGCGCGCTGTCGTCCTCGAAATGTTCCTGCGACCAGTTGGCGCTTGCCTGCACCGTCCAGCGTTCGACGGGCGAGCGGCCCGGCTTGGACGACTCGCGAGCAAGCCACGCGATGCGGTGGTGGGTGCTGAGTGCAGCATTCCACTGCGGACCCAGATGTGTGAGCGTTGGCTGCACGGCTTGCGGGAAGGCCAGCATCAACACCCAGCAGGGGGCGACATCGACCTCGGCCATGCTGTCGATCAGGGGCCTGGTTCCAGGTGTCTGGGCGAGCAGGCCACTCGCAAATCCATGTTGGGTCGCCAGCAGCACCGAGTCGAAGCCGGAATAAACATGGACCGAATCCTCAGGGCCGCTGGTCTGCAGCTGCCAGCGCTTCGCGTCGATGGCATCGCGCTCGATGCGCGTAACCCGCGTTCCCAACTCGACCTGGCCTGCATCGAAGATCGGTTTGGCCCATCGCTGGGGCAGCGAATCCATCTCGGGGACGCCGACCCAGTGAGCCTCCCGTGCTGGCAGCGGCGCTTCTGCGACACGGCCATGCGGGTCCAGCACCCGGACGGCATTGGCGCTCCATGATTTGTAGGCTCCTCCACTGGCCGCCAGCGCTTGGCCGAAGCGCTCGTCGCGGATGGTGAAGTACTGCGCGCCATGATCGAAAGTCCCGAACGTGGTCTCGCAGCTGGCCATTCGTCCGCCGACGCGATCGGCCTTTTCAAAGACGGTGACGCGGTGGCCTGCCTTCATGAGGGTTCGGGCGCAGGCGAGGCCCGCGATGCCTGCGCCGATGACGGCGATGTTCCTGTTGCTTTTATCCATTGCGGTCCATTGTGACATCAGGCCCTTCCATGTTGCTCAAGCAATGCGCGCCGCGTCTTCTCGCTTTCCAGTTGCGACAGCCACCACTGCAAGCCCCGGCCCGGAGGCGGATTGGTGCGCCATGCATAGGTCATGCGCGGAACGCGCGCGCTGCGCTCGACTTCCTTGACGACGAGCCGCCCGGTCTGCACATAAGGGCGCGCCATCGGTTCGGGAACGAATCCCCCGCCCAGACCGCGCAACTGCGCATCGAGCTTGGCCTGCATGGACGAAACGGTAAGCACGTCCTGCCCCGGCAGCAGGCCAAACGTCACGGCAAGGCCTTGCCTGACTGAATCTGCGACGGCGATCGCCCGGTGCCTGAGCAGCAGTTGATCGGCGAGCGGTCCTTCGATCGCGGCAAGCGGATGATGCGGCGCAACAACGTAGATGAAGGGCAGGTCACCAAGGGGTGCGCTCTGCACGTCGGGGAACGTTCCGGTCTCCACCGCAATACCGAGTGCAAGATCGGCCTGTCCGCAAGCGAGTGTCTCCAGCGTTCCCGCCAATGATTCGTCACGCAGGCGCAGTCGCGTGGTGGGCGCGAGTTCGAAGAAGGCGTGCGCCAGTTCCATCACCACGCCGTACGCAATGACGGTATCGACAGCGATGGTCAGTTGCGATTCCCACCCGGTCGCAACGCGTTTCACGCGATTGGCGACGGCGTCCATTTCCTGCAGCAGCCGTGCGCCTTCGCGCAGCAACTCGGTACCTGCTTCAGTGAGGCGCGCCTGCCGAGAACTGCGGTCGAACAGCAGCACATCCAGCGCATCCTCGATCTGGCGGATGCGATAGGTGACGGCACTGGGCACCAGTCCCAGCTCACGCGCAGCAGACGCGAAGCTGCCGGTCTGTGCAACCGTCTGGACGAGCATGAGGGCTTCAGCGTTCAGGGCCTCGCGAGCCGTGGGCATGGATGAGGTGAGCCCGCCGAAAGGCCCATTCAGTTTTTTTGAATGATGCCATCAAAAGCGGGTGGCCGGCGGGTGCAGGCCGCGCGCCTACATTCGAAACATCAACCAACGCAGGGACGACACGACATGCTCACAGTGCGCAGATCACAGGACCGGGGCTTTGCCGATCACGGCTGGCTCAAGTCGCTCCACAGCTTCTCGTTTGCCAACTACCACGACCCCAAGCACATGGGCTGGGGCAATCTGCGTGTCATCAACGAGGACCGCATCGCACCGGGCACCGGGTTCGGCACGCACGGTCACCGCGATATGGAAATCCTGAGCTATGTGCTTGAGGGCAACCTGGCGCACAAAGACACCATCGGCAACGTCAAGGGAATCCCGCCCGGGGACCTTCAACGCATGAGCGCAGGCACCGGCGTGCAGCACAGCGAGTTCAACCATGCGCCGGACGCAACCACGCACTTCCTGCAGATCTGGATCCAGCCCAACGTGACGGGAATTGCGGCCAGCTACGAGCAGAAGTCATTCCCCGATGCGGAAAAACGCGGACGCCTGCGCCTTGTTGCATCACCCGATGCCACCGACGGCTCGGTGCTGATTCATGCCGACGCGCGCGTGCATGCAGGTCTGTTCGATGCGGGCGAGAGTTTCCGGATCGACCTCGATCCCGCGCGCAAAGGCTACGTACATATCGTGCGCGGCCAGATTGAAGTCAACGGCCAGAAGCTGGTCGCAGGTGATGCCGCGCTGCTCGCCAACGAAGTCTCCATCGAACTCGCAAACGGGCAGGGCGCGGAAGTGCTGGTGTTCGATCTCGCGAACTGATTTTTTCAACCTTTCCATTTCAATTCAAGGAATTTTTCATGTCTCACCCACTGTCCCGCGCGCCGATCCAGGACGCACTCGCACTCGCTGGCCGGGCTCTCATCGCGCTGCTGTTCATCCCTGGGGGTTTCGGAAAAATCGCCGGCTTTGCCGGGACGGTGGGCTACATCGCGTCCAAGGGCGTGCCCCTGCCTGAGGTATGCGCTGCGATTGCGATTGCGGTTGAACTCGGGCTTGGGCTCTTGATACTGGTGGGGTGGCAAACCCGCTGGGCAGCCCTTGGAATTGCGATCTTCACCGCTGTGATCACGCCGATCTTTCACGGCTATTGGGCTGTTCCTGAAGCGCAGGTCATGATGGAGAGGCAGGCGTTCTTCAAGAACATGGCGACCGTGGGCGGGCTGCTGGTCATCGCTGCGTTCGGCGGTGGGCGCTGGAGTGTGGACAAGGGACAGAGCTAGTCCACTGAATGCCGGATCAAGCAAAATCCCGTAGATGATCATCGTCATCTATCACTCGGGGTACGGCCACACGCAGCGCATGGCGCAGGCGGTGGCCGATGGGGCTCATGCCGAACTGATCGCGATAGACGCCGAAGGCAATTTGCCCGAAGGTGGTTGGGACAAGCTCCGGGCAGCCCATGCGATCATCTTCGGGTCCCCCACCTACATGGGCAGTGTGAGCTGGCAATTCAAGAAGTTCGCCGATGCCTCTTCAAAACCCTGGTACGCGGAACACTGGAAGGACAAGATCGCGGCCGGCTTCACCACCGCGTCCGGGCCCGACGGGGACAAGCAGGGCACGCTGACAGCCATGTTCACCCTGGCGATGCAGCACGGGATGATCTGGGTGAGCCAGGGCATCATGCCCAACAACACCAGCACAGCGCAGCGCAGCGACATCAACCACCTTGCGTCCTACAGCGGAGCGACCGCGTACTCGCCCGGCGATTCCGGAGCGCGCGACATGGCGCCCGGTGATCTTGAAACAGCGCGGCTCTTCGGCGCGAGGGTCGCCTCGGTCGCTCTCCGTTTTCAACGCTGAAGGAGTTCTCATGCCTGTCGCGCAGCAACTACTGGCACAGGAAAAAGACCTGGGTGGCGGATTCAAGGTGCGCCGGCTGCTTCCTGCGGCCAGGCAGCGCAGCGTTGGACCATTCATCTTTTTCGATCACTTCGGCCCCGTGACGGTGGAGCCGCAGGTCAATCATGACGTCAGGCCGCATCCCCACATCGGCCTGGCAACTGTCACCTATCTTTTCGACGGCGCGATCATGCACAGGGACAGCATCGGCAGTGAGCAGCGCATCGAGCCGGGTGCCATCAACTGGATGACCTCGGGTAGTGGGATCGTGCACTCGGAACGCAAGCCCGATGACTTGCGAACGAGGTCTTTCGTGAATCACGGCTTGCAACTCTGGACGGCGCTGCCAATGGCCCACGAGGAAGATCCGCCATCGTTTCGGCACACGCCGTCGTCAGAAATTCCTGAACTGCGGGTCGGCGGGGCGCAAGTACGCGTTCTGATCGGCGAGGCGTTCGGCAGGGTGTCGCCGGTGGAGGTTTTTTCGCAGACGGTTTATCTCGACGTACAGCTGCCTGCCGGTCAGGAAATCGTGCTTGCCGAACTGGCGCCTGAGATGGCCGTCTACGCAGTGGAAGGCGAAATCATGGTGGACGGACAAGTGTTGCCACCGTTCGTGATGGGCGTGCTCGCCTCTGGCGCGTCCAGCGTGTCATCGGCCAGGGGCGCGAGATTTGTGGTGGTTGGGGGCGAGCCCGTCGATGGATCGCGGCACATGTGGTGGAACTTTGTCTCGTCGCGCAAGGAGCGAATCATTCAGGCGAGTGAAGACTGGGAGGCGCAGCGAATGGGAGAGGTGCCCGGCGACCCAGAGTTCATTCCTCTGCCGGCGACGCGGTTCACGCCGCCGGAGCCGCTGTCCTAGACTTTTGTCCCGGCGGTGAACGGGAACGCATAAGCCGAGGGCGTTACGAAGTTGGAGTCGAAGCTGCACATTGATTTGCAGCGCGACGCCCAACCATAGAAGGAACACGCCATGCCCGGTTCACGTGTCACTGACGCCTCGCCACTCCGTAACTCCTCCAGCGTCGCGTATTCGCCTGGTTTAGAGCGGCACGAGGACAAGAACAGTAGAGCCGAGAACGACCTGGGATTTGCCGCACCTGCTGCGCTGCGGGAGGCGAAAGGTATGCACTGGGCGATTTCCGATAGCGATGCATCGCAGCCCCTGCTTTCGGGATCGGCTGCACCGGACGCACTTGCGACTTCAAGCAACCTGGGCGACAAGGTCAAGTACGCCATCCAGTCCATTCGAATGCCGACGCGGATGCCGCTGACCCGGTCAAGGAAAGCGCAAGTCG
The DNA here is from genome assembly GCA_046597415.1 of Ramlibacter sp. Classification (GTDB taxonomy): domain Bacteria; phylum Pseudomonadota; class Gammaproteobacteria; order Burkholderiales; family Burkholderiaceae_C; genus Ramlibacter. Next base: position 3,006 of record JBKJKT010000264.1, on the reverse strand, counting down.
CTCCGCCAGCCGAGCAGCGCGATGCCCGGCCCATGACCGAACTCATCAGGCAACACGACCAGACGTACGCCGCTATCTTGTCGACCACCCGTGAACTCGGTGCGACAAAGCCGCGCAACTCCACTCGAGATGCCATCAACGAGGCGAATCGCACGCGCGATCTCCTGAAGACCAGGCTGGAGACCTTGAAGGTCGTGAGATCCATGCAGGATGCAACCATGTCGCGGGAAGGTAAGTCATGGAAGGCTTCACTCGCGTCCGACGGGCTTCAGGGCGTGGCACGCGCCGAACTTACAAAGCGCATCGCTGAGGTCGAGGCTTTCCGTGCTGTGACGCAGTCTGCGATCGATGCAACTGATGATGAAATTGCCCGGACGCGTATCCCCCGCAACTGGACGCTGGAGGCAGGGGAAGAGGCGCGGAATGCGGGCTGGCGACTGGAACAATCGAAAGCCCACCTGGTCCGGACGCTGGAAGCCATTGATGCGGAGCGCGCGAGCCTGGCGCTGCGATGGACATGGGTCGTTCCCAATCAGTCGGTGCCAGCGCAGCTCCAGAACGCGCTTCCCGTGGTGCACGAAATCGACGGCTAAGATCGGAGGATGAAAGTCCTCGAGCTCCTGCCCTGGTATGACTGGCTGGCGCTCGCATGGTTCTTCGGCGCATGGGTTGGCTATGCGTGGTTCGCGAAATACTGGGGCGCGCGGCGTCCCTCGCTGCTTGCAACGACGAATCGGTACCGCCGCTACTGGATGCTGCAGGCCACGGTTCGGGACCCCCGCGTGCTGGACGGCATCATCACCCAGAGCCTTTCGAGCAGCCCCTCGTTTTTTGCGTCTGCAACCATCATCATCCTGGGCGGATTGCTCGCCCTGCTGGGAACCACCGACAAGGCCGCCGAGTTCGTGCGCGAAATCCCGTTTGCCGCGCGAACGACCATGCTGGTGTTCGAACTCAAGGCGCTGGTGCTGTTGGGTATTTTCATCAACGCGTTCTTCCGCTTCACCTGGTCGATGAGGCAATACACGTTTGGCGCGCTCGTGTTGGGTTCCATGCCCTCGCCGGAAGAATTTGCATCGGGCAAGTTCGATCGGGAGCAGTTCGCCGACAAGGCGGGCAAGCTTATCGGCATGGCGGCCGAGACGTTCAATGACGGGATCCGCGCCTACTACTTTTCATTTGCAGCAATGGCCTGGTTCTTCTCGCCGCTGGTGTTCGCGATTGCGACGGCAGTCGTGGTGGCAGTGCTTTATCTGCGTGAGTTCAGGTCGGAAGTGCTGCAGGTGCTGCGGGATTGAACTGTCTTTCTCCCTCGCCTTCCGGGGGAGGGTTGGGTGGGGGCGTGACAGCCTTCGCAAACGCTGCATGCCCCCATCCCGGCCTTCCCCCAGAGGGGGAAGGAGAAGTGCAGCAGCCCATTCGGATCGGCAATGCCTACGAACAGGTAGGCAGAAATGTTGAGTATGTTTTCCACGCGGACGCAATTTTAAATTCTGTCAAGGGCCGCGCACTTTCTACAATGAACGCATGTTTGTTCATCTGCGCCTTCACACAGAATTTTCAATCGTCGATGGCACCAATCGCATCGACGAGACCATGACGGCAGCCCAGCGTGACGGCCAGCCCGCACTGGCCATCACCGATCTGGGCAATCTCTTCGGCGCCATCAAGTTCTACAAGGCCGCCCGTGGTGCCGGCATCAAGCCCATCATCGGCGCGGAAGTGTTTCTGCAAGGTGTGGGCAAGGACATCACGCAAGTCTCGCGCGTCCTGCTGCTGGTTCAAAACCGCCAGGGCTACCTGAACCTTTGTGAGTTGCTTGCGCGTGCCTGGACAAAGAATGTCATCAAGGCGCAGGCCGTTTGCAAGCTCGAATGGCTGCGCGAATTGAACGAGGGCCTGATTCTGCTCTCAGGTGCGCAGGCTGGTCCGGTGGGTCAAGCGCTGGTGCAAGGCGATGCACAGCGTGCCGCTGATGTCGCATTGCTTCTCGCGACTGCGTTCCCGCATCGCTTCTACATCGAGTTGCAGCGTGCAGGGCGAGTCGATGATGAAGCGCATGTGAGCGCGGCCGTGCAGCTCGCAGCACGCTTGCACCTGCCAGCGGTGGCAACCCATCCCGTTCAATTCACCGAGCTTGACGATTACGAGGCGCACGAAGCTCGCGTCTGCATTGCTGAAGGCGAAATCCTGGGCAACCAGAGGCGCGTTCGCAAGTTCACGCGCGACCAGTATTTCAAGCCGCAGGTCGTGATGGAGCAATTGTTTGCCGACGTGCCTTCTGCAGTCTCCAACACGCTTGAAATTGCGAAGCGTTGCAACCTGGTGCTGCAACTGGGCAAGGCGCACCTGCCGGATTACCCCACGCCCAACGGCATGCCGATCGACGAGTATTTTCGATACCTGTCGCACGAGGGCTTGAAAGAACGGATGGTCACTCTTTATCCCGACGAATCGCGTCGCGAAAAGGAGATAGCCCGTTACGTCGAGCGCCTGGACTTCGAGATTGCGACCATCCTGGGCATGGGATTCCCCGGCTACTTCCTGATCGTGGGCGATTTCATCAACTGGGCCAAGAACAACGGCTGCCCGGTGGGCCCGGGACGCGGCTCGGGCGCGGGCTCGCTGGTGGCGTACTCGCTCAAGATCACCGACCTCGACCCGCTCGAATACAACCTGCTCTTCGAGCGATTTCTGAACCCTGAGCGCGTGTCGATGCCCGACTTCGACATCGATTTCTGCCAGGGCAATCGCGATCGCGTGATCGATTACGTCAAGGACAAATACGGCAAGGAAGCCGTGAGCCAGATCGCCACGTTCGGCACGATGGCTGCGCGCGCGGCGATTCGCGATGTGGGCCGTGTGCTCGACATGAGCTACATGTTCTGCGATGGCATCAGCAAGCTGATTCCGAACAAGCCGGGCACTCACATCACCATCGCGGAAGCTATCAAGCAGGAGCCGGTGCTCGCTGATCGGCTGGAGAAGGAAGACGACGTCAAGACG
>JBKJKT010000151.1:0-12695 GCA_046597415.1 Ramlibacter sp. | reverse complement strand
TCTTGGTCACGAGCACGTTCAGCATGACGGCGCCGATGCCGCTCAGGCAGCGTGCCGCATTCGCCTCCGCGAATGTGCGCGCGAACCCGAGCCACATGCCACCGATGCCCATCAGCGCGAGTCCCACGAGCACGAGCCGCTTGTCGCCGAACCTGCGGCCCAGCAGCCCACCCGGAAGCGCGATGACGGCGCCGGGCAGCAAGTACAAGCCAATCAGCCAGCCGAGCTGGCCCTTGTCGAGGCCCAGGCTTCCCCCCATTAGAGGACCTACGGCGGCAACAGCCTGAAACTGGAAACCCATCGCGGCGCGGGCGAGGGTGAGCGCCCCAAGACACCACCAGCGCTGGCTCATGCGCGCTCCTCGGCCAGGCACTCCTCGCTGGCCTCGCCCAACAAGTACCTGCGAGTCTCTTCATCACTGGGGGCTTCAGGTCCGAGACCAAGGAGATCCGGCATCCGAGCAGGCTCCGCAGCAAAGCGCGCAAGCGCCGCCGTGCGCCGCTCATCTGCCGCTGGGCCGGTGCTCCAGCGCAGTTCCCTGAACCAGTGGGTGATCCGATGCACGGCTCCGTAGTAGCGAGGATGCTCCCGTGCGTATTGCTCGCTCGCCAAACGCCAATCTGGAGTGGAAACAAGACAGTCCCGCAAATGGCGTACACCCATCAGCGCGAGCGAGAGCCCACAGCCATAGCTGGGGTCTGAGGCGGCTGCCGCATCTCCGATGAGCACCACACCTGCCTGCGCCGGATGCTCCACCCAATGGTCGGCCGCGTTAAATTGAGCCAGAGGCCCAGCGACTGCGGCGTTGTCGAACCATTCGGCGGGCGCGCCGGTGGCGCGGCATGCGGCCAGGAAATCTGGAACATGCGCGTCCCCGCTCAGCGGGCGTCGACCATCTGTCTTGCGGTAGATGAAATAGGTGCGGGCGCGTTGGTTGCCAAGTGGTGCCATCAATACGAAGCCCTCCGGTCCCCTCAAGCCATACGTTGCCTCGTCCGGCACCGAAGTGCCTTCAAGCAGGGCCCCAGCGATCACCAGACAGTCGGGGTCTTGCTTGACGGTGAAGCCTCCCCACCGGCGCACCTGGGATGCGCGCCCGTCGGCGCCGACCACCAGACGGGCCTGCAGCACGCTGCTCTGCCCGTCTGCGCGCACCCGCACGGTGGCGGGACTGCCCGGCTCCACCCCTTCCACGGTGATGCCGCGCCGGACCTCTGCACCGGCCTCGACGGCCAACTGAAGTACCACTTCCTGCATCTGCGGGTGATAGCAATTGAAAGAGCCGACGCCGTGCGGTGTTGTTGCAGCCAAGTCGCGGCGCTCGACCATGTTCGCCCCCTGGTAGTTGATCCACCAGCGAGTTTGATGGCCACAGGAGGTGACGAGTGGGTCGTAGATCCCCAGGGCACGTGCCTCAGCAACGCCCCAAGGATGCATCTGCTCGCCACGCACCCGGTCCCGAAAGCTGGTTTCGCGCTCTAGAACGAGGACGCGGTAGCCATGCTCGGCGAGGTTTTTCGCCAATGTCGCGCCTGCGATGCCGCCGCCTATCGTGATGACGTCATAGAGCATCGTGATTTTCCTCAAAAAACTTTGCCAAACACGACTATCTACGACAGTGCAGTCTCTGCGCAACCGAGAAGTTCTCATGGGTGGGTGAGCGAGATTCATCTAGACTCGTCGCATGAACCGGCTTCCTCCCCTGGCTGAACTGCGAGCCTTCGAGGCTGCGGCGCGGCACCTCAGCTTCAAGGCCGCGGCGCAGGAACTGGGAGTCACGCCCACGGCGATCAGCCATCAGATCCGGTTGCTGGAAGCGCACTGCGGCCAGCTTCTGTTTCGGCGGCGCCCTCGCCCCCTGGCGCTGACCCCGGCAGGGGCGGTGCTGGCGCCGGGCATCACGGAAGGTCTGCAGAACTTCACCGACGCCTGGCGGCGGTTGGACTTGGGAGGTGAGGCGACGGTGTTGAGGGTGACCTCGACCAATGCCTTTGCGTCGCGGTGCCTGCTGCCCCTGCTTCCTGCGCTGCGGGCGACGCACCCAACGCTCAAGCTGGAAATCATTGGTGTCGACACTGTGCTGTCCCTCCAGACCGGCGAGGTCGATGTCGCGGTTCGCTATGCCCGGCAGGCACCGCAAGACGGCGTCGCTGTCGAACTGGCGCGCGACACTTTCTGCGCGGTGGCGAGCCCCAGCCTGCTGGGACCGAAGACCCGGAATTTATCCGTGCCGGAGATGCTTCACCTGCCCCTGATCGAGACGGGCTGGCCTGAAAGCGACACCGAGGCGCCAAGGTGGTCGCGCTGGATTGAGCTGGCGGGCACCGGCGCGGTCGGCCGAAAGCCCAAGCCGAAAGCGCCAATACTCTTCTTCCGCGAAGAGCTGCATGCAATCCAGGCGGTGATCGCGGGACAGGGGGTGGGTATCTGCAGCGACATCCTGGTGCGGCACGAGCTCGCCTCTGGTGAACTGGTGCGCGTCTCGGAGATCACCCTGCAGGGTTATGGATTCTTTTTCGTCCACAGGCGGGGCGACTCACGCAAGGCGGCACTGGCTGCCTTGCGCGCTTCACTGATGGCCGCTGTCCGTGGCGAAGGTTGCGAAGAAGCGCAATAAGCGCCTGCGAGGTTAAAGCCCTGACCATCGCTGAGCAACGGATTGCTCGTCAGCCGCGACCACACGCGAGGATGCCGTCCGTGTAATGCAGGGCGGTTTCGTAGCCGTTGCAGACAGGAGCTGCGCAGCAAACGGCTCGACGACGGGGGCGAAGCAGGGCGTCCCGCCCGCTGATCGCGGCCTTTCACGGCAACAGCTGAGCTCCACGCTCGCCGACATTTTTTGGCGCAGAACTTGACTCCGTAGTCCACTACGGCCTTACGCTCGCGCCATGAACCTCGAAACGCCTCCTTCCGAAGACGGTCCGCGCGCGAGCTCGATCGCGCTGGGCGCCGCTGCCGCGGCCGCGCTGCTGGCCTCGGCCTGCTGCATCGCGCCGCTCGCGCTCGTCTTACTCGGCATCTCCGGAGCCTGGATCGGACAACTCGCCGCCTTCGAGCCCTATCAGCCCATCTTCCTCGCGGCGGCCGCGGTCGCCTTGTTCTTCGCTTGGCGGAAGATCTGGCAAGCCCCCGCGTGCGACGACGGCCGCGCGTGCGCGGCGTCTACTGCCAAACGCGTCCAGAAGGTGGTTTTTCTGACCGTCGCCACACTGCTCGTTGTCGTCCTCGGCTTCCCGATCGCCGCCCCCCTGTTGTACTGAGGAACCCCCATGAAAAGCGCCCTTCTGATCGCCGCCCTGCTTGTCACCGGCTCTGCCGTCGCCGGTCCCCACACTGTCATCCTCTCGGTCCCTGCCATGAGCTGTGCGTCATGCCCCGTGACCATCAAGGCTGCGCTCTCGAAGGTCCCCGGCGTCGCCTCCGTCAAGAGCGACTTGGCCAAGCGGCAAACCACGGTCGTCTACGACGACGCCAAGACCGACCTCGCCGCCTTGTCCAAAGCCACAGCCGACGCGGGCTTTCCGTCAACGCCGGTGAAAGCTGTGAAATGACTGCCCAGCCCGCGCTCGCCTCGACGATCGCCTGCCCGGAGTGCGGCCACTCGAAGGTGGAGACGATGCCCACCGACGCCTGCCAATGGTTCTACGACTGCGAGGGGTGCGGCGCGGTATTGAAGCCCAAGCAGGGTGACTGCTGCGTCTACTGCTCCTACGGGACCGTCCCCTGCCCGCCGGTGCAGGAAACCGGATCCAAAGGCTGTTGCGGCTGAATCGCGGCCACATCGCGGCCACATCGCGGCATGACCATGAGCGAGATCCCTACGAGCTGGTCGAAGCTTCGAGATCAATCGAGTAAAAAAGCTTCGATCTCCGCGAGGAAAATCGGCCAGGCCGGCTCCCCGGGCACCGGCACATGATTTTCCGATTCCAGCGCGACGAAACGGGCGTTAGGCAGCGCCGCCGCCAGGCGCTGCCCCTCCTCGAACGGCACAGCGTTGTCGTAGCGGCTATGCAGCACCAGGGTCGGCGCCGATACCTGCTTGAGCAGATCGACGACGTCGATCTCGTCGCAGGCAATGCGCGTGCGGATCGCTGCGTCGGCCGACATGGCCATGCGTTGCAGATCCGCAAGGGCGCGGATCTGCGCAGTCGACAAGCCGGGGAAGTAGAGCATGCCAAAGCTGCGCAGGAATGCCGAATGCTCGTCACCCCAACCATGGCGCATCAGCGTCAGGTAGGCCTGACCCGTATCGCGATCCTTCGCCGAGTCGCGCTTGTTGCGACCTAGCGCGAAAGCGCCGTTGAGGATGATCTTCGACACACGCTCGGGGTGACGCGCAGCATGCGCGATCGCGATCGGCGCGCCTTGCGAGATGCCTAGCAACGCGTACCTCGACAGCTGCAATGTGTGCACCACGGCTTCAAGGTCACGCCTCATCGTGTCGAAGGAGAGTTCAGGTACGTAGCGCTCCGACAGGCCGCTGCCCCGACCGTCGTAGCGGATCAGCCGCAGGCGCTCGGCGAGAAATTGGTACAGCCCGCTGCGAAACGACACCTGCCACTCGTGGTCGAGGTGATTGAACCAGGTCGGAGTCCGTACCAGCGGCATGCCGCGCCCGACGTCTGCAACAGCCAGCCTGACACCGTCTGCGGCGCGGCAATCGTCGATTCTTTGTACCGCAAGCGCTGGCTCTGTATCAGGTCTCGTCAGGCGCGGCGCCGCCTCGACTGCGAAGAGATAGCCGCGTCGCGGCAGGGTGCGGATGATCCTGTGCCCACTGTCAGACAGCGCCTGCCGCACATCGCCAATACATTGAACCAGCGCGTCGTTGGTGACCACAAGGCCGGGCCATAACGCGTCGAGCATTTCCTGCCTGGAAACCACGCGCCCGGCGTTGGCAACTAGATGTCTCAGTACGTCGAAGGCCTTGGGCCGCAACTCGATCGCATCGCCCCCGCGTCGCAATACGCACTGCTGCAGGTCCAGGCTGAAGCCCTCAAAATCCACAAACTGGGGCTGAATGAGCATGATGCGATGGCGGTGATCGTGCGCCTGAATTTCGGCTGAATTTCGTCTCGCGATCGTTACAGGATGCTGGCACGCAGTCAACATGAGTCACTTTACGGCCTAAATAGGAGACCCGCATGGCTGCATTCCGACCCTCGCTCAGCGAACTTCAAGCCGCGCTGCCCGATCTGGCTGCCGAGGCAAAGTCGCGCTCGGTGGAATTCGAAGCGCTGCGCCGATTGGCGCCAGATTTCGTCGCCAAGCTCAAGCAGGCGGGGCTGATGAAAGTGTGGGTTCCGGCACAGGTTGGCGGCTATGGCGCGTCGCTGACGGAAGGCCTTGAGGTGATGATGACACTCGCCGAGGCCGACGCGTCGACTGGCTGGGTCTGCGCACATGGCAACATCTGCGCGGCGTTGATCCATGCCTCTGGCGAGCCGCGACTATGCGACGAATTTTTCGCCGATCCGGACGCCTACGCGTCCTGGAGCAACCTGCCCAGAGTTCAGGTCGCGGAACAGTCTGACGGCCTTCGCATCTCCGGGTCTTGGGGGTTTGAGTCGGGTTGCACGGGCGCCACTTTCGTGGGCGGCATGGTGATGCTTCCGCCTGTCGCCGACGGAGCCGCACCGCGCATGGTGGCCGCTCTCGCACCGGTCAGCGAGGCACGTATCGAAGAAACCTGGGACCCAATCGGTATGGCCGGCACTGGCAGCCATGACGTGCACTTCGAAGACGTTTTTGTGCCTTGGCGCCGTACCTTTCCCTGGCCGTCGGGGATTGCTGTAGCGCCGTACCCGGCCGCCGTTGTCGTTGGTGGGGGCTGGTTCATCACGATCGCCGCTGCCGCGACCCATCTGGGTCTGGCGCGTCGCGCACTTGACGAGGCTCGCAACGAGCTGCGCGGCAAGATCAACCGCATGACACAAAGACCGTTACTGGAAAATCCGGCAACCCAGCGCAGCCTGGAAGCGGCAGAAGGCCTGTGGTGGGCTTGCCGTGCCGGGTTGCGCGAAGCGCTAACCGCGATCTGGGACAGCGGATTGCGCGGCGAGCCCGCAACCGCGGCCCAACGCCTGAATGCGCGCGTGGCCGGCGTCACAGCCGTCCAACGCGGTGCCGAGATTGTTCGCGTGGCCTATGACGCCTCTGGGGCAAGCGCGTTGCGACGCAGCGGCGCATTGCAGCAACTGCTGCGAGACGCCAGTTGTATGACTCATCACATATCGTCCAACCTCAGCTCGTATGAGATGACTGGCCGTGTGCGTTGCGGCATCGATGACTTGAGCTTCCGTATATAGGAAGCACGAAAGAAATTTGAATGAGATCGAGCTGGATCGAACGTTAGACCACGTACAGAGTGTCTGACGCCGTAGCAAATGGTCGGTAGACTCAGGATCCGCATCCTGCAATCAAGGATTGGCGCCAATCGAACCAACTACATCGCTCGAAACGTCTTCAGCTCTGCGACAAGCCGTTCGAATTCTTCGAGCATGCGTGGATCGGCAGCTTGGAAAACTGCGAACTTTCCCATCAGGGTGCGCAGGTAAAGGCGCGGTGCAATCAACCAGTCGAGGCCAGGGACGCGAATGAGTTTGCCGTAGGCGAGCTCGCGCAGATCCATCTTCTTTTGCCACATCCACGTCTGGCGGATTGACTGCATGTCGAGGGTAGTGACGCTGCGGACCATGCACCACCACGTATACACGATCACGGCGAGTGCAGCGAGGAACCAAGTCAGGATCGACACGGCGCCGCCTGCGACTTTGCCGTCCAACCAGAGCAACAAAAACCAGGACGCCAAGCCCAGCACCAGCACTGTCGCAAGCGCCTTGAAATACGGTGAAAAAGCGGGGCCTTCCATGGACGTGCCGTGGGCGAGAACGAAGCGAAAGGGCGCAGGCCCCAACGAGTCGGTCAACATCTGGGCGGTATCGTTCACCTTACGGCTTCTTCGGGGCGAAGAGCTCGTCGAGCTTCTTCTGCTCTTCGGCCGCTGACTTCTCATCCGCCGCAGTCGCGTCTGCTGCGGCTTTCAAAGGATCGATCGCTGCGCCACTCGCTGCTCCGCTCGCAGGGGATGCCGAGGGCAGCATAGCGGGCGTCGTCGATTCATCGGCGGGCATCTCGATCCTCACCTTGTCGATGTCGACCTTTTTTTCTTTCTCGAGGAACACCGTAACGGTTTCGGGCACGAAGATCACGATAGCAACTAGCAGCACTTGCATGAACACCCAGGGAATGGCACCCATATAGATGTCCTTGGAGAGAACGGGTTTTTCGATGCGTTTTTCCTTGAAGAGCGTGTCGGAAATGCCGCGCAGGTAGAACAGCGCGAAGCCAAAAGGTGGGTGCATGAACGACGTTTGCATGTTGACGCAGAGCAGCACCCCAAACCACACCAGATCGATGCCCATCTTTTCGGCGACAGGGCCGAGCAGGGGCAAGATGATGAACGCTATCTCGAAGAAGTCGAGAAAGAACGCCAGAAAGAAGATGAAGATGTTGACGACGATCAGAAAGCCCACTTGGCCGCCTGGCAAACCTGTGAGCAGATGCTCGACCCACTTCCCACCATCCACCCCCTGGAACACCATGGAGAACACGCGAGAGCCAATCAGGATGAACACGACCATTGCCGTGAGACGCATCGTGCCGACCATTGCTTGCCAGCAAAGGTCCAATGAAAGGCGGCGTTGAATTGCAGCAAGCACCAGCGCGCCTACGCAGCCCATGGCGCCGGCTTCAGTCGGTGTGGCAATCGCGGAGTTCATCCACGGCAAGCCACCCATCGAGCCGAGCACCGCGAAGATCAAAACAGCGGACGGAATGATGCCGCGCAGGCATTGCATCCAAAGCTGCAAGCCGGACTTCGTGCGCGCCGTTTTTGGAATACCGGGCACATGATGGGGCTTGACGATGCCGAGCGCGAAGGTGTAGATCGCGAAGATCAAAACTTGAAGGATTGAGGGACCCCAGGCGCCCTTGTACATGTCGCCGACGGAGCGGCCGAGCTGGTCGGCCATTACCACGAGCACAAGGGAGGGCGGCACGAGCTGCGTGATCGTTCCTGATGCTGCCAGCACTCCCGTCGTGTAGCGCATGTTGTAGCCGTACTTGATCATCACTGGCATGGAGATAAGCGCCATGGCAATGACCTGGCCTGCCACGGTGCCGGTCACGGCGCCCAGGATGAAGCCTACGATGATCACGGAGTAGCCGAGGCCTCCTCGCACGGTGCCGAAAAGCTGACCCATCGAGTCCAACATGTCTTCTGCCAGGCCGCACTTCTCAAGAATCGCTCCCATGAACGTGAAGAACGGGATGGCGAGCAACAGTTCGTTTGAAAGGATGCCGAACACGTTGAGCGGCAATGCGCCCAGAAAGCTGGCTGGAAACCACCCCATCTGAATCGCGAAGAAGCCAGATGCCAAGCCCAGCGCCGACAGCGAGAACGCGACGGGGAATCCGATCAGCATCACAAACACGAGCGCGCCGAACATGATGGGCGCAAAGTTTTCCATCTGCATGGGAAGTCCCGACTATTACTTGTTGTGATTCTGAAGGCGGCGGACGAGTGATTACTGCACGGGCTTTTCGTAGTGGGTGTCCATCTCGTAGATGCCCATCAGATAGCAGATACGCTTGATGATTTCGGAAATTCCCTGAAGCGTGAGGAGGCCGAAGCCGAGCGGCAGCATGAGCATGGCCGGCCAGCGCACCAAGCCACCTGCGTTGTTCGACATCTCGTGCGAGATAAACATCTTCGTCAGTAGCGGATAAGAAAAGTAGACCATCAGCAGCATCACCGGCATCAGGAAAAAAACGAGACCGAAGAGATCGACGTAGACCGGCCTGTTGCCCTTCAGGCGTCCGTAAATCAAATCAACACGGACGTGTTCGTTACGCTTGAGCACCACCGACGCGCCGAGCATGACAATGCCCGCGAAAAGGTACCACTGAATTTCAAGCCAGCCGTTAGAACTCATGTCAAACATGTAGCGAATGAAAGCGTTGCCTGCGGAAATGAGGGCCGCAAGCAGCACCGCAACCGAGGCCACCCAACCGATGCGTTCATTGAGCCAGTCGATGGCTAGCGAGAGTTTGAGCAGGGCTTTCACTTTTTTCAGGCTTTCGTTAGGCTCTGCCACCAGTTAGACACGCACCGCCGCGTCGCGTTTAAGCGTTAATGCTATGTGACGCACCCTGATAGTGAGCTGACTAGGCTTCTGAGGGTTTACCCGTTTGAATGACCCGCACCACCGCCATCATTCCGCCATCCTGATGTTCGAGGATGTGGCAGTGAAACATCCAGTCGCCGGGGTTGTCGGCGACGAATGCGATGTCGATCTTTTCTCCGGGCGACATCAGGACGGTGTCCTTCCACTCCCGATGCGCAGTCGGCGCACCGTTGCGGGAGAGGACGCGGAAGGTGTGGCCGTGCAGGTGGATGGGGTGGTGCCAGCGAGTGTCGTTGCGCAGCTCCAGCACGTAACTGCGTCCCCGGTCCAGAACCAGCATGGGCTTCATGTCGTGCCCACCTGGGGTATGACCGGCCGACGTATGACCGCCTGAACCATGACCGCCAGAAACATGTCCGTTGATCGCCCATGCCTTGCCACTGCGCAGCAAACCTCGCATGTCGATCGATTTGCCGTCGAGCAACGCGTGATGAAGATTACCCATCATTCCGCCTTCGAACCGAACCTCGTGTCGCTCGGCCCGCGCCAAGTCCGGCTCAGCCAGAGGATTGGCCGCTGGCGTCTGGAAGGCCGGGAGTTGCGACAACGGCGCGGCGGGCTGACGATAGGCCAGCTCCATCAGCACATAGCGCTGGCGCTCGTAAAAAACGTCTTGCACCTCATGCACCTCGCCAGGCTTGCCCGTTGCTTCAAGGAGAAGATCGACGCGCATGCCTGGCCCCAGAACAACGCGCCCGGCGTCCGGCTCGTGCGGGACCACAGGGTGACCATCCATCGCGATCACCAGCGGCCGGTGACCCTGAAAACGCAAGCCGAAGATCCGCGCATTCGCGGCATTCACCAGACGCAGCCGGATGCGCTCTCCCGCTGCGATCGAGGTGCGATCGGCAACTGAGCCATTGACAGTAATGACATTGCCGATGCGCCCGGCGTGCGACATGTCGTGCGCATTGCCGTACGACTCGCTGATGGACCCTTGCGCCGTGGTGCGCCAGTCGTCCAGCACCCAACTAATGTCGCGGTGGAACGCGGGGGACCGCTTCTCCTGAACGATGAGCGTGCCGTACAGGCCCCGATCGAGCTGCTCGGCACTTTGAAAGTGCGAGTGGTACCAGAACGTGCCGGCGTCAGGAACATCGAACTCATAGATGAAGCGGCCGCCTGGGGGAATGGGCGGCTGCGTCAGGTACGGAACACCGTCCATCGCATTGGGCACGCGGATGCCATGCCAGTGCACGGTGGTCGGTTGAGACAGCTGGTTCGACACAGCGACGCGCAGACGGTCGCCCTGCTGGACACGCAACTGCGTGCCGGGAACTTTGCCGCCAAATGTCCATGCCGCAACGGGCTTGCCACTGTCTGCCAGCGCTTGTCCGGGCATGGCCTGAAGTTCGAACTCGCGCAGCCTGCCCGCTCCGGGAACGGCGGAACAGGCGGGCAATGCTGCTATCGAGGCTGCTTGAAGAAAAGTGCGTCGCAGGATGGGCATGCCTGCACTTTAAGCCGACCGCGTGACCAGACACAACGCCTGAATGCGTCTCGTCAACCACCACGCAGACCATCATGCAGAGAGTGACGTCCAGCTATGCTCAAGATTGTTCAACGCAGTGCTCTTATGTTTTGTTGATCCGCAACAGCGCCCACCCGAAGACGACGCGCCCGAGGCGAGCCGGCGGCTCAAGCTGCTTGTTCACCGTCTTGCGCCCTCGCTGCGCGCAGGTCCCGCAGCGCCACGCCCTGGGCCCACAGCGAAATCGCGCCGACTACGGCAATGCTGAGAATATTCGCCATCTCGACAATTAGCACCATCGCGAGCGCCGGTTCGGAAGCGACGCCGAACAGGCCGAGTGCGAACACCCCGCCCACCACAAAGCTGCCGACAAAGCGCAGGAAGTGACCCAGGATCATCAGAAAGCCGAGAAACACAACCAGGAACAGGTACTGCGCGGGCTCGAGCACGACCCCGATTGAAAGTCCCGCCCACAACAGATTGGTAGCGGCCAGCAGCTTGATTACTACGCTCGCGAGTACCACGCCCACCCCGCGCCAGACTTCGCGAGGCCATGCGATGCCCTCGGCGAATGCTTTGGCGACTCGCTCGACTACTGGTACGAAGCGCTGCGGCAACCGCCCGAGCAGCGCGAGAAGCGGGCCGTCGGTGCTCAACGCACCGCGACGGTACGCAAGCAGAGTGAATAGCACTGCGGCGAACAACACAAAGCTCCCGGCGCCGCCCCAGACCAGGCCCGTTCGAATGCCGCCGGTGGGGTCGGCGAACACGACAGAGAACAGCGCGAGCGGCACCAAGCAGGCGAACACAATCCCGTCCGTCAGCCGATCGAGCGCGACCGTGGCCAGAACACTCGCAAGCTTCAAATTTGCGCGGCGCGCAACCAGCCAGGAGCGTGCAATGGTGCCGAATCCAAGCGGGATCAGGGCCGCAAGCAGATAGCCGGCCATGATGGTCCCGAACAGGCGAATCACGCCGATGGGACGCAAGGGGTACAGCAGCTGGCGCCACTTCCATGCGCGCACGAGTTGCTCGACCAGGATGGACAAGGGCACCAGGACTAGCCAGCGCAGGTCCGCGCCTCCCAGGATGCTGCGAAAGCGGTTGAAGTCAAAGCTGCGCAGCACCCAGGCCAGCGCCAGAAGGCCGAGGAGTCCGCCGACCCACGGCAACCATCGTCGCACCTCGCTCGCGCCCCTTGACGCGACCAGTCCGCGTTTCACTTCAGTCACCGCATGAGTCCTGGCCCTAGTTGCCGTTTGCAGAACCAGATGGTCAGAGGCGGAAGGACGATCCACTGCAACACGGGGGTGATGCCGACGCCGAATGCCATGAGCATTCGCTCCGAGTAGGACCAGCCTTGCACCCAGCTTCCGGAGACGGCCAGCTTCTCAATGAGGACGGTGATGCCCACACCCACGGCAACCAGGGATCCGATATGCACAAGCTTGGGTTGCAAAAGCCAATACCTTCCCGCAAAGCCTGCAACACACCAGTAAGCCACCAGCATGATGACGGCGTCGCCAATGGTGGCCTGCGCGCAGGACTTGACGCCCTGCCAGTGCTCCGCGCTGGGCATGCCCCCATAAAAAGGCACCTGGAGAAACTCCCACGGGAAATTCAGAAGGAATGCAAAGATCACGACGTTGAATTCCGGCAGATAGGTCAGGCCCCGGATTCGTGGGCTGAGCTGTTCAGGCATCGTTTTTCTCCTTTTCACGACTCAGTCCGTCTGGAAGGAGTGTGATGGCATACCTGCAGGCCGGGCGGCTCTGCCCGCATAGAGGCCATTGCCTCTTCTGCAGCCGCTTTTGCGCCTCAGCGGCCCTTCTGTCCAGCCATCATCGGGCACATCGACATGTCTTTCATGACCACCAGGCCGTCCTTGTTCTTCGGCATCGAGTCGAACATGGCTTCGTGAGTTTTCAGAAACTCTTCCTTGGACAGCATGCCATCGCCGTTCCCATCCATGGTCT
>JBKJKT010000249.1:0-3153 GCA_046597415.1 Ramlibacter sp. | reverse complement strand
ATCGGTGTAGTGCCCGACGACCTCCATGCCCGGTGGCTCGAACCGCAACGTCGCGCGGGCCTTCAGCTGAGTTGCTACCGATGCAGCCTGGCAGCGAACATCACCTGTGGCGATCGCCTCGGTCTTGCGACAGAAATCTGCCGTGGGGTAATCGAACTGCATATAGGGGACGCCGGCGGTGTTCCGATATACGAGGTACGTGCCTTCTCCCGCAGGCTTTGTTGCGCATCCGACGGTGGCAAAAGCCGCTGCGAGGCATGCGGCAATGAGAAGTCGAGGGTGGGACATGGCCGGGCTCCGGACTGGAAGTATCTGGGATTGACAAAGACCCAAAGAACATACCGCACGTGTAAGCAAAGCAGGTACCGCTGTAACCAGCTGTGGCCGAAGTTGGTCGCAGGTGCGCCCCGAGGTGGTCGAGACTCTGTCATGCATCGAGCACGAGGTCGCTCAAAGGAATGGCCTGACAGGCCAGGCAGACGCCTGGGTCGTCAGGCTCACTGCCGTGGAGATGGCTCACCTTACCTGCCACCAGCCGTACTTCACAGCTTTCACACTGCCCGACGCGACAACCGCTGGCCATTTGCAAGCCCAGCGATTCGGCGAACGACAGCAGCGTTCCTTCTTTGGGCGTCCACTCCACCGCAGTGCGACCTGATCGGGAGAAACTCACACTGAATCTCTGATCGCCATCGGCCGGCAGCGCAGGGGGCGAGCGAAACACCTCGCTGAAGATGTCAAAGCGTGGAACGCCGCGCGACACGAGGCCTGCATGAACCGTGTCCATCATCGCGGACGGGCCACACATGTACACCCGGGCGCGGCGATCGATCAGGGTCTGGTCCACCACGCTTGCATCGATGTAACGCTTTTTGTGAAAGTCGATTCCCTCACGATCAGCTGGCAGAGGGGCGGTGTAAAAGTCAAAAACCTTGAGATTGCGCAATCGTGCGAGGTGATGAGAGATGCGTTCGCGGAAGGCATGAGTTCGGCTGTTCCGGTTTCCGTAGTAGAGCCAGATTTCAGGGCCAACTGCACCGTCGGGTAGCGATTCAAGCAGGCTCATGAAGGGCGTTATCCCGATTCCCCCAGCGAAGAGGCAAATCGGTTGCGGGGAGTGACGTGGCAAGACCCAGCCACCGGAGGGCGAACGCAGCGAGACCAGTTCGCCAACACGAAGCGTGCGGTGCAGCAGGCCGGACATGCTTCCTTCGAACGGCACGCCGTCAGCCGACCGGCCATTTTGATGACGCACAGCGATGCTGTACGTGCGCCGATGCGGCAATTCGGCCGCGCCGGTGAGCGAGTAGGCACGGGATACCTGCAAACCCTCGCCTCGGTTCAATTTGATCTCGACATGTTGACCCGGGCGGAAATCTGGCAGGTCAACTGCCTCGACGGGTTCAAAGTGAATGCCAAGTACCCCTTGGGCCTCTTGCCGGAGCTCGCTCACCCGAAACTCACGATAGCCTGGCCACCTGCGCTGGCGGACCTCTGTCTGTGGGTCCAGTTCAATGTCGCAAAGGAAAGAGCGAAGAGGCACAGATCCACTCACAGGATCATGATGATCTGCAGAAACCAGCGTGTTGAAATTGCTTCCCAGGGAGCCAGCAACAGCAAGAGCCTCGCGATCGAGTTCGGGACATGCCTGCCACCACCCGAACTCCGCCACGACCACATCGTCAGACAGTTGGGGCGTGATGCGCGCAACAAATCGGGCCTGGCCCACCCGTGTGCACACGCGTACCCAATCGCCATCCAGAATGCCCTTTGAGTTAGCGAGGGCAGGACTGAGTTCTGCCACCGGATCGGGCGCGCGCTTGCGAAGTGAAACAAGGCTGCGATGCTGACTGTGGCAGTAAAGGCCATTCTTGGCCGAACTCAACACATAAGGGAAGCGACCCTGCTGTGTCGCCTTTGCATCGCGCGGCGAGTCCGCCGGCTCGACGAACGTGGGCAGCGGCGGCTGGCCATGGCGCAGCAATTTTTCGCTATAGAGTTCGACGCGCCTGGTTTGCGTGGTGAAGCCTTGGACTCCACTGGGTGTGGTGCGTGCATATTTTTTCTCCGTGGCGTCAATGGGCCACGCCATGCCCTCTGGGCGCTCGCGCAGCTGCTCGACAGTGATGCCCAGGGGTTCAAGGATGTGATTCCAGCCCGCTTCCAGGCTGCCCCCGAAGAAGGCGTCGCCCATGCCGAGCCGGCAGGCAAGGTCGAACAGCAAGTCGTTGTCGGATCGGGACTCGCCACGGGGTGACACCATGCGTTGGCGCAATTGAACCCATCCTGCCGCTCGATCATCGATCTCAAAGCCGATCCGCAGTCCTTCGCGCTCCCAGGGTGTGTTGATCGGCAAAATGATGTCGGCGTACCGGGCAGCGGGTGTTTCGAACAAATCGCAGTGGACGTGAAATTCAAGCCTGGAGAGCGCCTCATGCGCCTGCGCAGTGTCGGCGTGGGAGATGGGCATGTTCGTGCCAAATGCCATCATCGCGCGCACCTTGTAGGGTTCGCCCTCGATGATCGCCCGGTATGTGTCGCGCGCTGTCACCCAGCCGGAGGAGGGCGGACCAATTGGCCGCTTGTCGAGGCCCAGGGCCTTGGCGCGCTGCCCGTCGGACATCAGCGAAAGGGCGTTAACCAGGTTGACGGGCGGTCCCTGGCGGACACGGTTGCCGCCAATGCGGTCGAAGCTGCCGCCCAGTGCATACAGCGTGGCAACTGCACGCTCTGCTTGCGTCGCGTTCGCATGCTGCCCGATGCCTGTCCATGAGTGATATGCCACGCGACCCAGGGAGCCGAACAGTTCGGCGGCCGCGTGTAGCGAAGCCTCTGGCACGCCTGTGATGCGCTCCACTTCTCGCGGCCCATACAAGGCGCTGGCCTCAGCCAGCAAGCCGAATGCCGGATGACAGACGAGTCCAGGAGCGCCTTGCGCATCGACTGCTACCGCGCCGCACAAGCGAAAGTGCTTGGTCATCTGCGCTTGCGCTGCCTGCTCTGTGTCGTATGGCACGGCACAGTCACACTCATCGGTCCATGCCATGTACCGGTTGTTTTCGGCGTGTGGCGAGATGTCCTGTTCGCGCAGGAAGAGCCCGTTGTCGCTTCGCACCAGGAGCGGGCCATTGGTCCAATCGCGGACGAACGCCT
>JBKJKT010000043.1:0-4654 GCA_046597415.1 Ramlibacter sp. | reverse complement strand
ATGATCATCAGCTCCTGCAGGTCGAGGTTGTTGTTGGCGTGCGCGCCGCCGTTGACCACGTTCATCATCGGCACCGGCAACTGCATGCCGCCCATGCCGCCGAAGTAGCGGTACAGCGGCAATCCCGATTCTTCAGCGGCGGCGCGCGCCACGGCCATCGACACAGCCAGGGTGGCATTTGCGCCCAGGCGGGCCTTGTTGTCGGTGCCATCCAGGTCGATCAGAGTCTTGTCGAGAAAGGCCTGCTCGGATGCGTCCAGTCCCAGCACCGATTCGGATATTTCGGTGTTGATGTGCTCGACGGCCTTGAGCACGCCCTTGCCGCCGTAGCGGCTCATGTCGCCGTCGCGCAGTTCGATGGCTTCACGTGCTCCGGTCGACGCGCCCGAGGGCACAGCGGCGCGGCCCATGGTGCCGGACTCGAGCAGGACGTCGCATTCAACAGTGGGGTTGCCGCGCGAGTCCAGGATTTCGCGGCCGACGATATCAACGATTGCGCTCATGGCAGGTTTCTCTCAAAGTTTGGTAATTTCGTTTCTGGGTTTTCTGCCTCCCCTTCCGGGGGAGGGCTGGGGTGGGGGCTGATCGCGCAACAGGTGCTAGTGACTTCAGCTACGCGGCAAAGTTATCTTCCAGATACCCGTTTCTCTTGGTGACTGCATCCAGTGCCACCAACGTTTCAAGCAAGGCTTTCATGTGCTTGAGCGGCACGGCATTCGGCCCATCACTCAATGCATTCGCAGGATCGGGATGCGTTTCCATGAAAAGGCCGGAAATGCCGACAGCGACCGCAGCGCGTGCCAGCACCGGCACCATCTCACGCTGACCCCCCGAGCTGGTGCCCTGGCCGCCGGGCAACTGCACCGAATGCGTGGCGTCGAAGACGACCGGAGCACGCGTCTCTCGCATGATCGCAAGGGACCGCATGTCCGAGACCAGATTGTTGTAACCGAAGCTCGCGCCGCGTTCGCAGGCCATGAAGCTGTCTTGCGGCAAACCCGCCTCTTTCGCCGCAGCGCGTGCCTTGTCGATGACATTCCTCATGTCGCCGGGCGCGAGGAACTGGCCCTTCTTGATGTTCACGGGACGCCCCGACTGCGCGACTGCGCGGATGAAATCGGTCTGGCGGCACAGGAACGCGGGCGTCTGTAGCACATCGACGACTTTGGCAACTTGCGCGATTTCGGCTTCCGAGTGCACATCGGTGAGGATAGGCAAGCCCAGATCTTTTTTCACCCTGGCCAGGATCTCCAGCCCACGCTCCAGGCCCGGTCCCCTGAAACTCGTGCCCGACGAGCGATTGGCCTTGTCGTAGCTGCTCTTGAAGATAAACGGAATGCCGAGTGCAGCCGTGATTTCCTTCAGCGCGCCAGCCGTGTCCATCTGCAATTGCTCGGACTCGACGACGCACGGGCCGGCGATCAGGAAGAAGGGCTTGTCCAGGCCGATTTCGAAGCCACACAGATTCATGGGTTGGTCCTCACGCGACGGCTTTCAACGCCGTCTTGCCCGCCGTCTGATGGTCGATCGCGGCCTTGATGAACGAATTGAAGAGCGGGTGACCGTCCCATGGCGTGGATTTGAATTCAGGGTGGAACTGCACGCCCATGAACCACGGATGCACGTCCTGCGGCAGCTCGACGATTTCGGTCAGTTGCTCGCGCTGCGTCAACGCCGAAATCACGAGCCCCGCCTGGCGCAGCTTGTTGAGGTAGTTGACGTTTGCTTCATAACGATGGCGATGCCGCTCGGTCACCACATCACCATAGATGCGATGCGCGAGCGTGCCTTTGGCGACGTCGGAGCTCTGCGCGCCGAGCCGCATGGTGCCGCCCAGATCGGAATTTTCGTCGCGTGTCTTGATCGTGCCGTCGGCGTCTTTCCACTCGGTGATGAGGGCGATGACCGGATGCGGCGTGTCGGGTTGGAACTCGGTGCTGTTGGCATCCTTGAGGCTCGCCATCTCGCGCGCGTATTCGATCGTCGCGACCTGCATGCCCAGGCAGATTCCGAGGTACGGCACCTTGTTCTCGCGCGCAAAACGAGCAGCCGCGATCTTGCCTTCGATGCCGCGCTTGCCGAACCCGCCGGGCACGAGCACCGCGTCATACTTGGTGAGCTGCCTGACGCTGTCAGCAGTGATCGTCTCGGAATCAACGTAATCGATCTTCACATGCACATGATTGCGCATGCCGGCATGGCGAAGCGCCTCGTTAAGCGACTTGTAGCTGTCGGACAGCTCCACGTACTTGCCGACCATCGCGAGGTTGACTTCGCCCTGCGGATGCTCGGTCTCATAGACCAGGTCGTCCCAGCGCTTGAGGTTGGCGGGCGGTGTATTGAGCCGCAGCTTGTCGCAGATCAGGCCGTCGAGCCCCTGCTCGTGCAACATGCGGGGTACCTTGTAGATCGTGTTCACGTCCCACATGGAGATCACGCCCCACTCGGGCACATTGGTGAACAGCGAAATCTTGGCGCGCTCGTCGCTGGGAATCTTTCGGTCGGCCCGGCAGAGCAGCGCATCTGCCGAAATGCCTATCGCCCGCAATTCCCTGGCGGTGTGCTGCGTGGGCTTGGTCTTGAGCTCGCCCGCCGCTGCTATCCACGGCACATAGGTGAGGTGAACGAATGCAGTCGCGTTCGCGCCCATGCGCAGGCTCATCTGGCGCGCGGCTTCGAGGAAGGGGAGCGATTCGATGTCGCCGACCGTTCCGCCGATTTCCACGATGGCCACATCCGCTGCGCCGGGTTCACCGTAACCCGCGCCGCGCTTGATGAATTCCTGGATCTCGTTGGTGATGTGCGGGATGACCTGCACGGTCTTGCCGAGGTAGTCGCCGCGGCGCTCTTTTTCGAGTACCGACTGATAGATTTTGCCGGTGGTGAAATTGTTCGACTTTCCCATGCGCGTCGTGACGAAGCGCTCGTAGTGACCCAGGTCAAGATCGGTTTCTGCACCGTCGTCGGTCACGAAGACTTCGCCGTGCTGGAAGGGCGACATGGTGCCCGGATCGACGTTGATGTACGGATCGAGCTTGATGAGAGTGACCTTCAGGCCTCGCGATTCGAGGATCGCGGCAAGGGAGGCTGAGGCGATTCCCTTGCCCAGGGAAGACACCACACCGCCGGTGACGAAGACAAATTTGGTCATGTCAGGGCCGACAAGCAAAGCTGCCGGTAGGTGGTAAAGCGAGATTATATGGGTCGTCATTCGGGCGGCTCGCACCCTGCCTCTGATACATTGCGCGCATGAATGATCTGGCCGGCAGGCATATCGTCCTCGGACTCTCGGGCGGCATCGCCTGCTACAAGGCGGCCGAGCTGTGCAGGGCCCTCATCAAGCAGGGTGCCACCGTGCAGGTGGTGATGACGGAAGCGGCGGAGCAATTCATCACGCCCGTCACGATGCAGGCGCTTTCCAATCGCCCGGTGTACACCTCGCAATGGGATCGTCGCGAGCCCAACAACATGCCGCACATCAATCTCTCGCGCGAGGCCGATGCGATCCTGATTGCGCCTTGCAGCGCCGACTTCATGGCGAAGCTGCTGCACGGCCGCGCCGATGAACTGCTCAGCCTGATGTGTCTGGCCCGTCCGATCGACAAGGTCCCGTTGGTCCTTGCGCCCGCGATGAATCGCGAGATGTGGGCGCATCCAGCGACCCAGCGCAACATGATGCAGCTCACAGCCGACGGAGCTCACATCCTGGGCGTCGGCTCGGGGTTCCAGGCATGCGGCGAAACGGGCGACGGGCGCATGCTCGAATCCGACGAGCTGCTCGAAGATATCGTGGCGTTCTTCCAGCCCAAGCGACTGCAGGGCAAGCGGGTGCTGGTAACCGCCGGACCGACGTTTGAAGCGATTGACCCGGTGCGCGGCATCACCAACCTGTCCAGCGGCAAGATGGGTTTTGCGATTGCGCGGGCTGCTCGCGAAGCGGGGGCAATCGTGACGCTGGTCGCAGGGCCGGTGAGCCTGGCAACCCCGCGCGGTGTGACGCGCGTCGATGTGAAGTCGGCGCAGCAGATGCATGACGCCGCTTTGCCACTTGCCCAATCGGCCGACATTTTTATAGCGACTGCGGCCGTTGCCGACTGGCGGCCGGCAACTGCTTCGGACCAGAAAACCAAGAAGGATGGTTCCGGCCAGACACCGCAGCTTGAATTTACCGAAAACCCCGACATCCTGGCTGCCATTGCGCTGTCGCCGCGTGCCCAATCGGGCGCGCTTTACTGCGTGGGTTTCGCCGCCGAAAGCCACGACCTGCTGGCCCACGCGCACGCCAAGCGGATTCGCAAGGGCGTGCCGCTACTCGTTGGAAATATCGGGCCCGCAACGTTCGGCGCAGATGACAATGCGCTGCTGCTTGTCGATGCAAACGGCGCTGTCGAAATGCCCCGTGCGTCCAAGGTGGACCTTGCACGCCAGCTCGTCACCGAAATCTCCAGCCGACTATGAAAATCGACGTTCGAATCCTCGATCCCCGCATGGCGGATCAGTTACCCGCTTATGCAACCCCCGGAAGTGCAGGACTGGATCTGCGTGCCTGCATCGACGAGCCGTTGACACTCGCGCCCAATGCGTGGCGACTCGTGCCGACCGGGATTGCGATCTGGCTGAAGGATCCCGGCTTTGCCGCGATGATCCTGCCGCG
>JBKJKT010000031.1:0-9040 GCA_046597415.1 Ramlibacter sp. | reverse complement strand
TGATGGGCATCCCTGGCTGGTGCGCCGAAAACCAGAACTTTTCCTTCTATGATGACTCCCTTGTATTCAGGCCCGGCAGGCTGCAAAACGACATGACAACATCGCCGCCGACAGCTTTGCGCCCTTGATTTGGTTCGGCTGGACCTCATCTGCGGCGGGAGGTGGCCCAAATTCCCAACGGCTCCCCATCTCGCGGAGAAAATTGACCCATGAAACGCATCTTCCTGTTCGTCCTGACCAACCTTGCCGTCGTGCTGGTGCTGGGCGTCGTCGCCAGCTTGCTGGGCGTCAACAGATATCTCACGGCCAACGGCCTCAACCTACCCGCGCTCCTCGGATTCGCCCTGATCATGGGCTTCGGCGGCGCGTTCATTTCGCTGCTGATTTCCAAGCCGGTCGCCAAGTGGAGCGCCGGTGTACGCGTCATCGAGCAGCCGCAAAACGCTGACGAAGCATGGATCGTCGAGACGGTGCGCCGCTTCGCCGACAAGGCCGGCATCGGTATGCCTGAGGTTGGCATTTTTGACGGCGAGCCCAATGCATTTGCCACCGGCGCTTTCAAGAACAACTCGCTGGTTGCCGTGTCCACAGGCCTTTTGCAAGGCATGACGCGCGAAGAGGTGGAAGCCGTGATCGGCCACGAGGTCGCTCACGTGGCCAACGGTGACATGGTGACGATGGCGTTGATCCAGGGTGTGATGAACACTTTTGTCGTGTTCCTTTCACGTGTCATCGGTTACGCGGTCGACGCATTCCTGCACAAGGGTGAGAACCGCTCAGGACCCGGCATCGGTTACTGGGTCACGACCATCGTGCTGGACATCCTGCTGGGCTTCCTGGCCGCGATCATCGTCGCCTGGTTCTCACGCCGGCGTGAGTTCCGTGCGGATGCCGGGGCGGCCAGCCTGCTCGGTCGCAAGCAGCCGATGATCAATGCGTTGGCACGACTGGGTGGCATGGTCCCCGGTGAGCTGCCCAAGGGGCTCCAGACAATGGGTATCACCTCGGGCGTAGGCAAGCTGTTTTCAACGCACCCGCCTATCGAAGACCGGATTGCTGCGTTGCAGGCGGCTCAGTAATTGCATTTCTCCCTCCCTCATTGGGCAAGGGCAGGGGTGAGGACACAGCGGCTTGCGTGATGAGCGCCGCCTGCCCCCACCCTAACCCTCCCCCAGAGGGGGAGGGGATTGAGTCAGGCAGAGGGCGACGGCCTCGCCTACCCGAATCCCATCAACCCCAGCAGAGAGAATTCCCCCTGCGTAACTCGCGCCTTCCCCAGCCGGGTACAGCCCGCGCACATTCACGCTCTGGTAGTTCTCACCGCGGGTAATTTTCAATGGCGATGAGGTACGAGTCTCGACACCTGTCAACACCGCATCGGGCATGTCGAATCCCTTGATCTTGCGCCCAAACGCCGGCAGCGCTTCACGCAACGCCGTGATCGCGTATTCGGGGAGCGCCTGGTGCAGATCGCCGAGCTTCACACCGGGTTTGTAGGACGGCTCGACGCTGCCCAGCGCCGCCGAGGGCTGGCCTTTGATGAAGTCGCCAACCAGCTGGCCCGGCGCTTCGTACGTTCCGCCACCGAGCGCAAACGCCGTGGACTCCAGTTGCCTCTGGAGAGCGATTCCGGCCAGCGGCCAGCCCGGATAGTCCTGCGGAAAAATGCCGACCACCATGCCCGCATTGGCGTTGCGTTCGTTGCGTGAGTACTGGCTCATGCCGTTGGTCACGACGCGGCCCTCTTCCGAAGTGGCTGCGACTACCGTCCCGCCCGGACACATGCAGAAGCTGTAGACCGAACGGCCGTTGCTCGCGTGATGCACGAGCTTGTAGTCCGCCGCACCCAGCATCGGGTGCCCTGCATGACGGCCCCACCGCGCCCGGTCGATCACGCTTTGCGGGTGCTCGATCCGAAAGCCGATCGAGAACGGCTTGGCTTCCATGAAGACGCCGCGTTCATGCAGCATCGCGAAGGTATCGCGCGAGCTGTGACCCAACGCGAGCACGGCATGATCGCAGCGCAGTTCGCCTGTTTCACCGGTGGCCTGGTTGAGCACGGTGAGCCCGCGCAGCGATTTGGTCCCGTTGTCCTCGTGCAGCAGAACATCGGTGACGCGTTGCTCGAAGCGCACCTCGCCCCCGAGCGCGATGATCTGCTCGCGCATGTTCTCCACGACCTTCACGAGCTTGAAGGTCCCGATGTGAGGATGCGCCGCGTACAGGATGTCCGGCGGGGCGCCCGCCTTCACGAACTCATTCATCACCTTGCGACCGAGATGCCGGGGGTCCTTGATCTGGCTGTACAGCTTGCCGTCGGAGAACGTGCCGGCACCGCCCTCGCCGAATTGCACGTTGCTTTCGGGATTGAGCACGTTCTTGCGCCACAGGCCCCAGGTGTCTTTCGTCCGCTGCCGGACCGGCTTGCCGCGTTCCAGCACGATCGGGCACAGGCCCATCTGTGCGAGCACCAGCGCCGCAAGAATTCCGCAAGGACCGAAGCCGACAACGACGGGTCGCAGGGGCGGTGGCGTTTGCAACTGAACTGGCGCACGCCACGTCATGTCGGGCGTCGGTCCAACGTGCGGATTGCCTGAGAATTCGTCGAAGAGCGCGGGCTCGCGTGTGGGGTCGGCCAGCGTCACATCGACGATGAACACCACCAGCAACTCGGCCTTGCGCGCGTCGAAGCTGCGCTTGAATACATGGACATGCGCGATGTCTGTCGAAGGGATTTTGAGTACGCCGGAAGCGGCGGCAACCAGATGAGCCTCGGGTGATTCGGCCTGTGTAAGCGTCAGCTTGATTTCGGAAAGTCTGATCATGTCCTGCGGCCCGTAGTTATCGGGCAAGTGCAATGGCGGGAGAGCGCGGATAATACCGCTCGTGAAGCTCGCCAGACCGTCGCTGGTGCAAGTGCCGAAAGGCCGCACTGGAGGA
Organism: Ramlibacter sp.; assembly: GCA_046597415.1. Taxonomy (GTDB): domain Bacteria; phylum Pseudomonadota; class Gammaproteobacteria; order Burkholderiales; family Burkholderiaceae_C; genus Ramlibacter. The sequence continues at coordinate 6,100 of JBKJKT010000031.1, read as the reverse complement.
ACGTCCGGACTGCATAGGGCAGCGTAGCAGCTAACAGCTGTCCACCGTGAGGTGAGGATCAGAGCAACAGAGACGAGTCGCTGCGGGCAACTGCAGCGGGTGAAACGGGCAATCTCTACGCGCAGCAATACCAAGTAGGCCAGTGTTGACCTGTGTCCCGGGGAGCTGGCGGGTAGGTAGCACCGAGCCGGTTGGCGACAACCGGCCCAGAGTAATGGCGGTCACGCGCCGCGCATCGAAAGGTGCGCCGCGCGCCACAAAATCCGGCGTATCGGCGGGCTTCACACTTTTTGCGTCGGTCCATTTGTGGTCTTAAGCATCAGGAGCCCTTCGTGCGCGTTTTCGATCGCCAGAGCAATTTGCCGGAGCCAAACCCGGAGGGCGACAATTCGCCCTCCGTCCGAGGGACGGATGTGATCGACATCCAGACAAAGTGTCGCGCCTTCTCCCCTGAATTCATGGCGCTGGGCCGCGAGTCTGAGCCTGAGGTAGAACGTGACTGGATCGACCCGCTTGTCGATCCAGCAAAAAACACTCCGGCAAAAAGTCTGGAGCCGAGTCTTGCTGAAGAACGATCTCAGAGTTGAAACGCTGTTCTTAAAACCGCGCCCCAGCCTCCAGAAACCGCCACTGCCCCGCCGCCAGCCCGGCCATCGGCACACGCCCGATGCGCAAGCGTTTCAGCGACACGAGTTTCAAGCCCACTTCGCCGCACATCCAGCTGATCTGTGAGGGGCGTATGCCTTTCATTGCAAAGCGCAGCTTTGTCTCGTTCTGCCAGCTCACCTTGATCGGTGGCAATGGCCTTCCTTGCACAGACAGCCCGTGGCACAAACGCTCCAGCCCGCCTTGCGCAATCGTTCCGGACACCTCGGCGATCATCTCCTGTTCGATGACACCAGCGTCTTCGGTGAGCTTGCGCACAATTCGAAAGTCCTGGCTGTACACCGCCAGGCCCTGGGCCATCGCAGGCATTTCCATCAGCGATTCGAGCTTGTCGAAATCGCGTTTTGTCAGGTTGCGACCCGCGCCTCCAGGATCGGCATGGTTTTGCTGCGACAACAGGCTCGGCGCCTCCAGGTACGGCACGCCGGCTGCCTTGTGCACGATCAACGTGACTGGCGCCGGCAGTTCGGGCACAGCACCTTCAGCGATCTCGACAAGTTGCGATTGCGAAACGCGGACCTGCGGCTCTTCAACCCGCTTGCCGTCAACCCGGACCCAGCCGCCTTCGATGTACAACTCGGCTTCGCGGCGCGAGCATTGCATCTGCGCAGCGACTCGCTTGGCCAGCCGGATCGCGTCGATCTCAGCCATGCGCGAGGCCCAAGGCTTCGATCCGCTGCACATGCGCAATCAGCGACCGCTTGGCAACAGGCCACATGCGCGGCGGAACGTCGTCATAAGCCAGCGGCACCCATTCTTCCGGACCCGCATGTGGCCTGGCGCGCATCGCGGCGATAACCTTGGCTTCGCGCTGCAGCCGATGCGCCTTGAGTCGCGCAATGGCCTGCGATGCGAACCCCAGCACGTGGCCGTGCGCGGGCAGGATGAACTCGATGTTGTATTTCTCGCAAGCGGCGCTGAGCTTGTCGAGCGATTCGAGATAGTCGGTCATGTCGCCATCGGGCGGATCGACCACCGTCGTGCTGCCGTTGAGCACATGATCGCCTGACACCAGCAGGCCGTCTTCGATCATCACCAGGCACAGGTGATTCGCAGCGTGACCCGGTGTGTGGATCACCTCTAGTGTGTGGGTGTGGCTTGGGCCTTCGAGCACGAGACGCTGGCGGTCAGCCAGCGCCCTGTCGGGCACGAACTCGCTGGCCGCACGCGCCGTGGGTAGCGATGCAAGACCCAGTACGGGGGGCGCGTTCTTGCACATCGCCTGCAATGGCTTTGCGCCAGGTGAATGGTCCGGATGCGAATGCGTGCAAACGATCATCCGGATGTCGCCACCCGCAGCACGCCAGATGCGTTCGAGGTGCTCCGTGTCATGAGGCCCGGGGTCTACAGCGATGTAGCCGGTCGTCGGATCGCCGATGAGGTAACTGTTGGTGCCGGGTCCGGTCATTACACCGGGGTTGGGCGCCGTGATGCGGGTCAGGTTCTTCAGGAGTGCAACTGCGTCATCGGTGCGCCAGTCCAGATGCGGGGCGTATTGCCCGTCCGGGCTCACCAGGGCCAGCTCGCCGAACTGCATCTCGTGCTCCATGAAGCGCGTATCGACGCCGTTGATCATCCCGGCGCGAGGGCAACTGGTCCACAGCGGCTGTTCAGACGCGCAGCCATCCAGGACGTCCTGCACCGATGCGAACTTGCCCAGCTTCTCCAGTGTCCGGATCGTCGGATAGATCATGAAGAACGTGCCCGATTCGTGACGCGAGAGCGCATCGGCAGGCCGTATCCAGACCGGCTCGAACTGCTCGGCTTCGTCCGCGACGGGCAACTGTCCTTCGGGCACCCGGGCAATGAGGAAGGGCACGTCGAACCGGCGCGGCAGGTCACGGTCGGTGATCCAGTGGGCGAATACGAAGACTTCATCGGCGGCCAGCGTGAGGCCGCGTGCATGACACTGCTCAACGAACGGACCCTGCCGGTCGATCGCGGCTATATCGTCTGCGCAGGCGCTGCGTCCATCGGCACGCCGCGCGATCAGGATGCCGAGTTCTTCAAAGCTTTCGCGGATTGCCGCAATCGACTGGGTCAGCCGCGTGTCGTCCTGTGTGGCTCGTCGTCTGGCGTACCTGTGCGCCTGTGCGTCGGCGGCGTCGATCGTTCCTCCGGGGAACACATATGCGCCCGGTGCAAAGCTGGCAGTGGCAGACCGGCGCGTCATGAGTACCTCGATGCCGGCATCGGTATCGCGAATGAGCAGGACGGTGGCGGCGGGACGAGGCGTGACCGGCTCTCGCTGGGGGTGGAGCAACTGCGTGGGGCGGACCATGCGTGCATTATCGCGGCGAGGCGGCAAGAGTTGACCGGAGCAGCCAGCGCAGGCCCGATAATCCCGCCATGCGAATTCGCTTCACCAAGATGCAGGGCGCGGGCAACGACTTCGTGGTGCTCGACGAGACACGCGGCCCGATGGGCCTGAGCGCTGCGCAGTATCGTTTTCTGGCGAACCGCCACTTCGGCGTAGGCGCTGACCAGGTGCTGTCGGTGCGTCCGTCGCCGGGCGTCGGTATTGATTTCGAATACGTGATCCATAACGCCGATGGCGGCGAGGTCGAACAGTGCGGCAATGGCGCGCGCTGCTTCGCACGCTACGTCTCGGACAAGGGCCTCACCCAGCAGAGCCGCGTGCGAGTCAAGACGATCTCGGGCGTGATCGAGCCGCAGCTCAATCCCGATGGGCGCGTCACGGTGGATATGGGACCTCCGATCTTCGAGTCCGAAAAGATTCCGTTCGACATGGCCGGGCTTTCCGCGCAACCTGACGGCACGTGGGAAAAGTGGAATCTGGTGCTCGGAACGCGGGCTGACTCGCCGGTTGTTTCAGTCGCCGTGCTATCGATGGGCAATCCGCACGCCGTGCAGGAGGTCGTCGATATCGACGCTGCACCGGTGGTAGCTCAGGGCCCGCTGGTCGAGCACCATCCGCGCTTTCCCAACCGCGTCAATGCGGGCTACATGCAGGTGCTCGATCGCTCGCACATCCGCCTTCGGGTATGGGAGCGCGGAGCGGGCGAGACGCTGGCGTGCGGCACCGGTGCGTGCGCAGCGGTCGTGGCTGGCATGCGGCTGGGGCGGCTCGATTCACGAGTTGATGTCGAAACGCACGGCGGCATGCTCACGATCGAGTGGGCCGGAGAAGGCGAGGGCCGGCAAGGTGCTGCCCCAGTGTTCATGACGGGCCCGGCCGTCACGGTGTTCGAAGGCGAAATAGAGGTACCCGATCAATGACAGTTCAATCCACGGCAGGCAGCGCGATGAATCCGATAACCGAAGACGACATTGCCAATTACCTGTCCAATACACCCGATTTCTTTGAACGCCACGCGCAGTTGCTCGCGAGCGTGCAACTCACCAGCCCCCACGGGCACCGGGCTGTGAGCCTGCAGGAGCGCCAGGCCGAAATGCTGCGCGAAAAGATCAAGGCGCTGGAACATCGCCTGATGGACATGGTTCGCAATGGAAACGACAACATGATCATCGCGGATCGGCTGCACCGCTGGGCCCGGATCCTGTTCCAGGTTCAGTCGGGGCGCGCGTTGCCGATCACCATCGCAGCCGAGATCGCCTCGCAGTTTCATGTGCCGCAGGCCGCCATCAAGGTCTGGGACGTGGACGGCCGCTACGGCGCCGAGGTGTTCGCCGAAGGCGTGAGCGACGACGCCAGGACCTTCGCTTCGTCGCTGACCATGCCGTATTGCGGCGTGAATTCCGGATTCGAAGCCGCGGGCTGGCTGGTCGATCCTGCGATGGCCATGTCACTGGCCCTGATTCCGCTGCGCGAACCTGCGGCAAGCGGCAACGCCCCTGCGTTTGGCATGCTGGTACTGGCCTCACCCGATCCGCAGCGCTTCCAGAGCGGCATGGGCACCGATTTCCTGGAGCGCATCGGGGAAATCGCGAGTGCCGCATTGATGCGCCTGCGCCCCCGGTAATGACCGATGGACGACGCCGCCCTCGTCGATAGGTACCTGGAGCATGTGCGGGTCGAGAAGCGGCTCGCAGCGAGAACGGTCGAGTTGTACTCGCTCGACCTGCAGAAACTTTCCGGTTATGCCCAGGCGGCTGGCGTCCCGCTGCGACAGGTGCAGAACACTCACATCCGCCGGTGGGTCGCGCAGATGCATGGTGCAGGGCGTAGCGGCCGAGGCATTGCACTGATCCTGTCGGGCTGGCGCGGGCTCTATGTCTGGCTTGGAAGGCAACGCCTGGTCGACAGCAATCCGGTGCAAGACGTGCGCGCGCCCAAGGCACCGAAACCGCTGCCCAAGGCGCTCGCAGTCGATGATTCGGTGCAGCTCGCTGACTTCAACGAGGACGCGGGCGACCCGTGGCTTGACGCGCGCGATGCCGCCATCGTCGAACTGCTTTACGGGTGCGGATTGCGCGTCGGCGAGCTGGTGGGGCTGGACGTGGTGGCGAGCATGCTGGCGCGCGGCTGGATCGATATTCAGGCGCACGAAGCGCATGTGCTCGGCAAGGGCGGCAAGCGGCGCAGCGTACCAGTTGGGACCAAGGCTGCGCAAGCGCTCGAGCGGTGGCTTGCGGTGCGGGATCAACAGGCAAAGGCGGACCAACTTGCACTTTTTGTCGGACGGAATTCGACGCGCCTGACCGCGCAGTCGATCTGGCAGCGGCTCAAGCGCAGGAGCCTGCTGGCGGGCCTGGCGACGCCGGTTCATCCGCACATGCTGCGGCATTCGTTTGCCAGCCACATGCTGCAGTCCAGCGGCGACCTGCGCGCCGTCCAGGAGCTGCTGGGTCACGCCAACATCACGACGACGCAGGTTTACACACGGCTGGATTTTCAGCACCTGGCCAAGGCGTATGACGCCGCGCATCCGCGGGCGCAGCGCAAGGGCAAGTGAAACTACCGGATCGTGAACACTGCGCGCTTGCTCCCCGGTGGCACTGCAGCAAGCAGCGCTTCGAGTCGCGCGACGACCGTGTCGGCATCGCCGCGATCGGGCGGCACCATCGTCTGCGCCACGCGTACCCGAGCAACCCATTCGACGGGCTTGTTCTTGAATGGCATCAGGCATCGGGCAACGATTCGCGGACCTGCGGATGCCGCGTCTTCGGCATTGAGGGGCCCCTCGATCAACATGCCAAATCGCAGATCCGACAGGCGCGCGACACCATCTATCTCGCGGGCTGCAGACAGAAGCCGGCCGGCCACCTGCAGCGGTAATTCTGCGGCGTCACGCGGACCGAAATCGCGTCGGACCTGCTCGATGTTCACGATGTCCACGAGCATCACGGCGCTTTGATATTTCAGCCGCTGTGAACGCAGCATCATGCGCACCAGCCGCTCCCTGAACACCTGACCGTTGATAAGACCTGTGGCCGGATCGATCCGGTCCAGGCCCTGGATGCGCCGGTTGTGTTCGCGGCGCTGCTGGCTGCGCAGCATCAGCACGACGAG
>JBKJKT010000217.1:0-7024 GCA_046597415.1 Ramlibacter sp. | reverse complement strand
CGTACATCAAGCAATCGGCCGTAGGCCAGACGCTTGATTTCGAATACATCATGCAAGAGGTGATGACGACGATCGACGTCGTTGTCTTCTTTGAAAAAACGCACCTGAGGGAGCTGTATTACGACCCGGCAACAAAACTGAAGCTACTGCGCGGGCGTTCATGAACAAGAGAAAAATGATCATCGCCGCCCTGGTGCTCGTCTCCATGGCCGTGGCATGGGTGTTCGGCATGCTCTACGTGACTTCCACTTTGCTGGTGAAGTACCTGAGCCTTGGCGACGTGTCCCCTCATCTGTCTTTGCCCTTGGAGCTGGCCAGGTTTGGCGAGAAAAAGGAAAAAGGCTCCGGTGTCGTCGCCTTGGTAATCAGCGGCGGCGTGCCGGTGGTGATATTCGGCCTCGTCGGATACGCGGCCTTCGCCCCAAAAAAGCGCGAGCTGCATGGCTCTGCGAGGTTCGCTACCCGGCTGGAACTGACAAAAAGCGGGCTGTTGCAACCTGACCAGCCCGACGACAAGTACCCGTCGATCGTGGTCGGCAAGGTGCAAAAGGACTTCCTGCTGTTTCGTGGCCAGCAGTTCATGTTCCTGGCCGCGCCCACTCGATCCGGCAAGGGCGTGGGCGTGGTCATCCCCAATCTGCTGCACTACCGTGATTCCGTGGTGGTCCTGGACATCAAGGGCGAGAACTTCGAGGTCACCTCGGGTTTTCGCGCCAGGTGCGGGCAGGAGGTCCACAAGTTCGCACCGGACGACGAGAACTTCCTGACCGCCTGCTGGAATCCGCTGGGCTATGTGCGCGACGACCCGCGATTTCGCATCAGCGACCTCATGTCGGTCACGAACATCCTCTATCCGCCTTCGGATGACGTGTGGTCATCGACGGCAGAAAGTCTGTTCCTGGGCCTTGCGTTGTACGTGATGGACACGGCGAAGCTGCACGCAAGCTTCAACGTGGCCACGATCAAGAAGATGCGCGTCGGGCTGGAGTGCCTGAAGGACGAGGAAACCTTCATGCAGCACGTCAAGGAGCGCGAGCCGTTCGAGCCGCTGTCGCCGGACTGCATCACCCATCTGCGCAGTTACGCGCAGACCAGCGACAAGCTGCGCAACAGCATCGGAATCTCCTTCGATCAGCCTTTGGCCATCTTCGCCGATCCGATCACAGCAAGGGCCACGGCCAAGAACTCCTTCGACATGCGCGATGTGAGGCGCAGGCGCATGAGCGTCTATGTGGTCATCAAGCCGGCGAGCATCGACAAGTTCGGCAAGTTCCTGAACCTGTTCTTCCAGCAGCTGCTGGTCTTGAACATGGACAAGCTGCCGCAGGACGATTCCAGCCTGAAGTACCAATGCCTGCTGCTGCTCGACGAATTCCCGGCGATGGGACGCATTGCCATCATCGAGAAAGCGTCCGCGTACATGGCGGGCTACAACATGCGCCTGCTGCTGATCTTCCAGAGCAAGAGCCAGGTCAAGGACCGGAAGCTCTACGACGAAACAGGCGCGCAGACGATGCTGACCAACATGGCCCTGCAGGTCTGCTTCGCGCCACGCGACGAAAACGACGCGAAGGACTACAGCGAGATGATCGGCTACATGACCGAGAAGGGTCTCTCGAAATCGCGCCAGTTGTCCGGCAAGACGGGACGCAGCGAGTCCGAGAGTGACCAGCGCCGCGCCGTGCTGTTGCCGCAGGAAGTCAAGGCCATCGGCACGACCAAGGAGATTGTCAGCATGGAGAACATGTTGCCGGCGCTCGTGGACAAAATCTTCTGGTACGAGGAGCCCATCTTTCAGGCGCGCGCGAACCTGCCGCTGCCGCTAGTTCCCGACCAAGGTGAGCGCTTCAACCTCATCGAGCCTGCGCCGGCGTCACCAGCATTGCATTTTGCAGGAGCGATCGACGAGCAGGCGATTCCCACCGGCGCGACCTTCGAGGTCGGCTTTTCGCCGAAGCGCAATGCGCTGGAGGTCGTCATGTCCCTCATCCTGGGCGCGAAGTCCGAGCTCCTGGTCGCTGCGTACTCGTTCACGAGCAAGGAAATCGCGTTCGCTCTTGTGGAGGCAAAGCAGCGCGGCATCGATGTGCGCGTGGTCGTCGACCACGCGCAGAACAGCGACGAGCAGGGCGGCTACAAGGCAGTCGATTTCCTGTCAGCGCAGGGCATCCCCGTGATTCGATGCGAAAACTACGCTGCCATGCATCACAAATTCATGGTGGCTGACGGCCTGCATGTTCAGCTCGGCAGCTTCAACTACACCTCTTCGGCCAATCTGCGCAACGCCGAGACGGCGGTGGCATTGCGCAACGCGCCGGAGCTGGCCAGCGTCTACAGAACCGAATGGCTACGGCTGTCCACCGAGCCCAAAGCATCGATTGAAACGGTGATGGCTGTCGACCGCGGCTTGGCCATCCTCAAAGAATTTGGCATTTAAAGGAGATTGCGACATGGCAACTGCACCCGACGATGATCTCAGAACCCGGCTACGCGGTGAGCCTGGCGTGACCCCCGAGGACACCCGAAGCGAACTGCTCCAGGATGGCCAGGACCAGACCTTGCGCCGCAACCTACGGGGCGACTCCCCTGAAGACACGCATAGCGAACTGCTGGCGGCCGTCGCCAGGGAACAGCGCAAGGCACAAGACGCCCAAGCGATGCGACAAGACCGTGAGGCCACTGCTCGCGCCTGGCCGAGCGAGCATGCGATAGCGCAAGTCGCCCGCGACGTGGGCGACCATGCCGACCTGGTGGCGCTGGGCAAGCGCGGTGATGGTGATTCGTTTTACCTGCGCAGTGACATGGCCATGCAAGCGAGCGTCAACCCTTCCTATGACGCGGCATTGAAGGCCGCAGCGCCTGAGCTGTATGCGCGCGTGCAGGAAAACGAGAAAGAAAACGTCACTGTGACTGCTGGCGCCAGAGGCGAGGAAGTCAAACCCTCTGACCCGGCTGCGCAGTCGCAAGCTACGGCCGTCGACCAGGGCCTGAAAGATCAGCTCAATGACGATTTGCGCCGCCGCAAGGCGCGCGAGCAGGAACAGGCTGGCCAGGGACTCAACGCGGTGGGCGTGCAGCGCACCGGCAAGGAACTGGAGCGAGGTGACTTCATCGTGCCGCGCCGGATCACCCAGGCCTACACCGAGGTCGAGGGCAAGTTTTTTGCGAAGGACTCGAACCGGGTCATGTTCGAGGACAAGGGCGAGAAGCTGGCCACGTCGACCACCGACAAGGCCGCGATCGCCGACATGGTCGCCTACGCCAAAGCCAAGCAATGGGAGGCCCTGAAGCTGACCGGCTCGCAGGACTTCCGGCGTGAGGCCTGGATGCAGGCCGAATCGCAAGGCATCAAGACCCAGGGCTACACGCCCAGGCAAGTCGATCTGGCGGCGCTGGAAACGCTGCGGCAGGAGCGGTCGACCAACGCGATCACGCCGTTGCACGAGCGCAGGACCGAGAGGCCGGCGCTTGCAGCGGCTGCGCAGCCAGCTGCGCCGCGCCACGATCTGAACAAGAACCAGGCCGCGATGCACGCCGAGGCCTCCAAGAGCGTCACGACAAACATGGAAGCGTTGCGCAAGCAGCCTGCCATGGTGGACAAGTCTGTCGAGGACTTGACCCGACTTGCGTACTGGCGCGGAATCGTCTGCGAAGAAAACAAGCTGCAGCCCAAACCCGTGCAGGACGAGGCGCTCGCACGGTTCGACACGCAGGCGGTCGATCCCCAGTTCGTCAAGCGACTCACGCAGGAAACCGAGCCCAGGATCCATGACAGGACGACCGAGCGCGTGCACAGGCGCGACACGCTCGAACAATCGCTGTGACGCTGAGAGTGACAGCCAGCGTTGGCGTTTTGCGCGTTGACCGGCAAGCGATAGCGTGTCTCGGATGGGCCCATGAGCGTGTTTGATCCGCTTGACGGTTGGTTCGAGAAGGGCTTTCGCGTTCGTTCGCAAAAGTCCGCAAGAACGGCGCAGCGTGATCGAGCGCGCTCGCGATCAGGTGCCTGGCCACCTTCTTCCACCGGGGTGAAGTTTTCATCCGGAGCGAAGGCGAAGAACGTGGCGAGCGTGATTCGCAAGGCTCCCGAAGTGATGGTGAAAATCACCGGCAGCAGCTCTGGGATGGCCACGGTCAGACACCATCTCGACTACATCAGTCGCAATGGCGATGTGGAGTTGATAAACGAATGCGGGGAGAGCATTCACGGCCGCGAAGCGGTGAAAGGGTTGCGCGACCAGCTTAGGGCATCGCAAGTTCCGATCGAAAGCAACAAGCGCGAGTTCCTGCATATCGTGTTCTCTATGCCGGTGGGAACGCCCGAGAGGGCGATGCGCGAGTCCGTCGCGCAGTTCGCTCAGGAAGAGTTCGCCAATCGTCGTTACGTCATGGCCTTCCACGGCGACACGGATCACTCGCACGTTCATGTCTGCGTGAACACGCGGGACCTTGATCGCGCGGACGAGCCGCGCCTGAGCCCGCGAAAGGCCGACCTGTTTCGCTGGCGCCTTGGGTTCGCAGACAAGCTCAGGGAAAACGGCATCGACGCGGCCGCGAGCGAGCGCCGGCACCGCTTTAACTTTCGCAAGCCGGAGCACTTTGTCGTGCGGCAGATTCGCGCTGACAATCCGGCGTCGGCCGCCTACAACGCCCAGCGCGCCAATGCAAAGGCACAAGACCGAGTAATGCAGGCCACGCTCAACCCGGAAAAAGCCTTCGTCGGGCCGATCCGGCCGCCGCGGGTACCCACGATTCAGGCCGCGACGAAAAGTGAACTGCAGGCCGCGCTGCGGGCGGGCACGAGACCTGTTCATCCCGCAGAGGATCGAATCGAGGCAACTAAGGCCCAGACGCTTGCCGGCTGGAGCGAAGTAGCCAGGAACCTGGCAGCTGCAGGCGAGCAGGAGATGGCTCGTGATCTGGCGAAATTGATGCGCGACGCGGAAAAGCCGACAACGTCCAAGACGCAAGAGCTTTACGATTTAGCCCAATCTCAGCATTGTCGCGATACGGAGCACGAGCAGTAGGCAGCCCACGATTCAAAGTAAATTTCCTTAGCGGGCAGCCTACGAAATGGGTGCCAGCGGTTGCGCGCAAGTCTGGACTGAACTAGCTTCATATAGCGCTCAGGACTCGGCGGCGCGCTTCGTTTGTGCCGCAAATGATTGCATCGGCGACAGGCTGCGACGATGTTCCTGGGACCATCGCTGCCGCCTTCACATTTCGGCAATAGGTGTTCGGCTGTGCACTGGAGTAGCGCCGCCTGACGTTTGGTATAGCCATGCATTTGGATCAACTCGTCCGGCGAGCGCATCCACATTTCAAACCCGCAGTAATAGCAGCTGCCGCCTTGCAGATGGAACGCGGCGATTTTAGAACGGTGTAGCTCTTTCATTGGGGACTCCAGTTAAGGTTTGTCCCCGGTGGCCTCAGGCCAGAGCGGGCATCGGCGATAACACGTCCGATGATGCTGCGCATTACTCGACAGCGGTCCCAGCACCGCTTGATTGCTATCACTTGGTGATGCTTCACCCGAAGGCGGTCCGACGGCCTCCAGCCAGTGCTTTTGACACGAGCAACGTGATCAAGGCCGATCAGTTCCCAACCTGGCACGCTCAATTTGTAGAGAAGTCTATGGGTTTCACTGACGCACTCAGGATGGTTGCGAATATCAGAGCGCGGGACACCATTAAGGAGTGGGGGGTGATGCTCATGCGACAGCATCGACCGGCAAATCAGCTGGACTTGCCTGAATTTATGCAGCCTCGGGTTCGTGCTGCGAATTCGGCGGTGAACGCCAAACAAGTCATTGCTCCCCTGACCATCCGCGAAACTGTCTCGCCACGCCCTGTCGAGACAGCGCACCTCGCCGTCGATGAAATCGAGTCACTGGCGCGGAAACTGGTTTGCGCGCACTGCAAATCGAAAATCACGTTTCCGGAAGGCAAGTTCTGCTGGAACAACGAGAAGCGCTTTGGGGGCTATCAGTATTGCCGAGAGCACCAGGCGTTGTTCTGACGCAGCGGCTCGACTGAACGGCTTGGAATCGGACACGTGAGCGAGGAAATTGGTGGCCGTTTGTCGTCGCGCAGTCTGGCAGAGGCAGATCTATTTTGAGGAAAATCCATGAAGGTTTCTGTAGAACAAGAGCACGCTGCACACGAGTCCTTGCAATCCGGGAGGCGCCCTGACCGTGGTGCGCACAACCTTGCCTCGCATGACGCCGCGCAGTCCGAGTCTGCGCATCAGTCGTTCAACCGTGCATCGCGCTGCCTGCGTCCCTTCGCGCGCCAACTGGCGCCAAACTTTGTCAGCGCCATAGACCTGCATGTTGGCTTGCCAGATGCGCTGGATTTGAGGCTTGAGCACATCGTCGCGTTGAGCACGGGCGCAGCGCTGCTGCGGGTTGCGCCCAAGCGCGGCATTCCGTCGATATCCAGACGGGGAGATCTGCAGAACCTTGCAGATCGGCTCGACCCCGAAAGTATAGCGATGCTCGTCGATGAGCTGCCTTAAGACTTGAATCGGCGGTCGAGCTCCGCCTGGGCGAAAAACGCGCTGGCCACCTTCAGGATCTCGTTGGCGCGGCGCAGTTCCTTGACCTCGCGTTCAAGGTCCTTGACGCGTTGCGCCTCGCTGCTCGTGACGCCTTCGCGTACGCCAGTGTCGACCTCCACGCGTTTGACCCACTCCAGCAGCGTCTGCGGCACGCAGCCGATCTTAGGCGCGATCGATTCGACCGCTGCCCAAAGCGACGCGTACTCCCCCTTGTGCTCCTGCACCATCCTTACCGCACGCTCCCGGACTTCCGGTGAGAACTTATTCGACTTCTTCATGGCTCAATCCTCTCAGAGAATGGAGCCTCCGCAAAATCCGGGGCGGTTCAGTCCGAGCAGCAAAGCCGCCCCGGCCTGTGTCAAGCGTCCCTCGATCCAGCCCCCATAAGCTTCTTCGAATCTCATCTTCCGGTTCTCCTGCACGTAGCGGGCCCGGCTCATGGGGGCGTCTTGCATGGCGCTCCTCC
>JBKJKT010000190.1:0-28300 GCA_046597415.1 Ramlibacter sp. | reverse complement strand
GACTGCAAGGCCCCATGGTTGTGATTACGACCGCGTGCTCATCGAGCGCCAAGGTTTTTCTCACGGCCCAGCGCTGGATAGCCGCGGGTCTGATCGACGCTGCCGTGGTGGGCGGCGCCGATTCGCTGTGCCTCTCCACCCTGCATGGATTCAATTCGCTGCAACTGCTTTCGGAAGTTGCTTGCAAACCCTTCGACACCCATCGGTCGGGCATCTCCATCGGCGAGGCCGCAGGCTTTGCGCTGCTTGAACGCGAACCCTCTGCGGTGGTCTTTTCCGGGGGTGGCGAATCGAGCGATGCATGGCACATGTCCACACCGCATCCGCAGGGTCAAGGCGCGCAGGACGCCATGCGTGGGGCGCTCAAAGCTGCCGCGCTTTCCCCCGGCGAGATCGGCTACGTGAACGCGCACGGCACTGCGACGCCCGCGAACGACCGGTCGGAGGCGGCTGCGTTGTCCGCCGTGTTCGGCGACCACGGCGTGCCTGTGTCTTCGACCAAGGGCGTGACCGGTCACACCCTCGGTGCGGCCGGAATCGTCGAGGCTCTCGTGACGATCGAGGCGCTCAAGCGGCAGGCTTTGCCGCCGACTGCAAACTGTGTCGAGCCCGACATCAGCTTGCCAGTGAACCTGGTTACCGCGCCTCGCGCTGCCGCGATCGGCCATGCGATGAGCAACAGCTTTGGCTTTGGCGGCAGCAACTGCGCGCTGGTCTTCAGCCAGGCGCAATGACATGAGCGAACTTCAATTCGATCTGCATGCCGCCGGCGTATTGGCGCCGGGCATCGCCTCGCTCGCGCAATTTCGCGCAGTGTGCACGGGCGCATCGCAGTACGAGCCGACGCCGCTTGAATTGCCCCCGCTTTCGATGCTGCCCGCACAAGAACGCCGACGCGCCAGCCAGGTCGTGCGGCTCGTTCTGTCTTGTATCGCGCAGGCTCTGGAAAGCAGTCCGTTTGCGCCCAACACCTTGCGATCGGTGTTTGCCACGGACGAAGGAACCGGCGAGGTGTGCCAGCAGATGCTGGAAACGCTCGCGACTACAAAGCAGGTGTCGCCCTTGCTGTTTCCTAACTCGGTGCAAAACGCGCCCTCGGGATATTTCTCGATCGCCTGGCAAAACCGCGAGCCGGCCACCGTGGTGAGCCTGGGCCTGGAGAGTTTTGCTGCAGGGCTGCTTTGCGCGGTGACCGAAGCGGTCGCTTGCCGGCAAGCGGTTCTGATGGTGGCCTACGACCCGGCGATGACCGCGCCGCTCGACGAAGTGCTTCCAGTCAACGACCCCGTTGCGACGGTCTGGATCATCAGTGCCGGTCGCGACGCTCCTGCATCCGCCCTGGCCTCTTCTTCCTCAGCTACGTTGGGATCGTTCTCCCTCACTCTGGAGCAACCGACCGCTGCTGGGCCTTCGCCATGGCCACATTGGCTGCCGCAGTCGCTCGCTGGGCACAGCAGCGCCCGCGCCTTCGCGGCGCTGGGCTTGCTGGAAGCGCAAGACGGTGCATCGCAGCTTTTCACATTCGGCGCGCAGATGCTGCGCCTGCGCCGGACGAGGGGAGCACTCGCATGATGGTCGCGCGAGACCAGATCGAGGCCATGGTGCCGCATGCCGGTGCGATGTGCCTCATCGACGCTGTCAAAGCATGGGACGACTGCGCGATTGAATGTGCTTGCACTGCGCCGCAGTCTGGCCATCCACTGGCACGCGACGGCAAAGTACCGGCCATCGTTGCGGCCGAATATGCAGCTCAGGCCACCGCCGTTCACGGTGCCTTGCAAGATGGCCGGCATCAGCGCGCCGGCATGCTGGCCAAGCTGAGCGATGTAGAACTCAGGATGCAGTCATTCCCGCCCGATGCCGCGATGCTGACTGTTTGCGCCCGGCTCGTGGGCCGCATGAACGCGGGCTGCATGTACACATTCGATGTTTCGGCCGACAGCCGGATCGTCGCCAGCGGCCGTCTGCTGGTCGCATTTGAATCATGAAGCGCGCGCTTGTGACCGGGGGCAGCGGCGGCATAGGCCAGGCGATCTGCAGGGCGCTGGCGATGCAGGGAGTGCATGTCATCGTGCATGCCAATCGCAGTCTGGCCAAAGCGCAGGCTCTGGCCCGCGAACTCGTGGAGGCGGGTCACAGCGCCGACGCAATCGCTTTCGATCTGGCTGACGCGGGCGAGGTGCAGACTCAAGCCGAGCAGCTACTGGCTGGCGGGGCCATCCAGATTCTCGTCAACAACGCCGGCGTGCATCAGGATGCGCTGATGGCGGGCATGAGCGCTTCGACCTGGCAGGATGTGATCGACGTGAATCTGAACGGATTTTTCCGCGTGACGCAGCCGCTGATCCTGCCCATGGTGCAGACGCGCTGGGGCCGCATCATCAATATCAGTTCGGTGGCGGCGCAAGCGGGCAATCGCGGTCAGAGCAACTATGCGGCGGCGAAAGCGGGCTTGCACGGAGCGACCAAATCGCTCGCGCTGGAACTGGCAGGACGCGGCATCACGGTGAACGCCGTTGCGCCCGGCATCATTGATACCGACATGTCGAACGACATCTTTTCGCCGGAAAAAATCAAGGCACTGGTGCCGGCCGGGCGCGCAGGGCGCGCAGAAGAAGTAGCCGCCGTCGTGGCCTTTCTTGCGTCGGACGCCGCAAGCTATGTCACCGGCCAGATCATTGCAGTCAACGGGGGCCTTTACTGAATATGCAAGTCCCAGGAGTGCCTGACGCCCTTGCGGCATGGGATGACGTCTGGATCGCAATCCCGGCCTACCAGGAGGCCAACACGATTCGCGCGCTCGCCGAGGAGGCCCTGGCGCAGTGCCCGCGCGTCATCGTGATCGACGATGGCTCCAGCGATGGCACGGCAGCGCGCCTGAAGGGCCTGCCGGTGACGCTGCTGGTGCACCCACACAATCTGGGCAAAGCTGCCAGCCTGCGCACGGCCTTCGAGTTCGCACTGCAGCGGCAAGCCGTCTGCGTGATCACGCTCGATGGGGACGGGCAGCACGACCCCGCCGATGCGCCGGGCATGCTGGCTGCATGGCGGCGCCATCCGGGCAGCATCATCATCGGATCGCGGCTGCACGACCGCTCGCAGTTTCCGCTGGCCAGGTACCGGGCGAACCGCTTCGCGTGTTTCTGGATTTCATGGGCTGCGGGCCATCCGATTGCCGATTCGCAATCGGGCTTTCGCGCCTATCCACGCGAGGTCATGCGGCTTGCACTCAGCCCCAGGGTTCACGGCAGCCGGTTCACGTTCGAAAGCGAGATCCTGATTGAAGCCGCGGCGCACGGCCACGGCACGCTCGCCATGGCGATTCCGGGGCGCTACCCCGCGCATGCGCGCGCCAGCCATTTCCGCCCGGTTGTCGACATCGCGAAGATCGTCGTGATGGTCGGCGGACGTTTGCTGCGTCAGTTCATGGCGCCGCGCGGGCTGTGGCGCAGCTTGCAACCCGCGCCGGTGTTGCCGGGCCGTCAATCGGACTTGCAGCTGCGGCCTGCGACCCTGGTGGCACCTGCGCAACACACGCATGACCCGTCAGTGCCATGAATGCCCCACAGGCCGTCATCACCGCCCAGGACCTTGCCTATCGCTACGAGGGATCGCAGGAGCCGGCGCTCGTCAATGTCAGCCTGCAGCTCGTGCGTGGACACGCTATAGGGCTGCTGGGGCCGAATGGCTCGGGCAAGTCGACCCTGATCAACCTGCTGGCCGGGCTTGCCCGGGTTCAGGGCGGCACGATCAGCCAAACAAGGCCCGGTGACACGACGATTGCCTGGGTGCCACAGGAGTACGCGTTCTATCCGGACCTCACCTGCCGCGAGAACCTCGCCTTCTTTGCCGCCATGCTGAATCTGCCCGACGCCGAGGCCGTGCAGCGCGTCGATGCGGCCATCGCTACCTGCATGCTGGCAGAGTTCGAAACGCGGCTGGCGCGCCATTGCTCGGGCGGTGTGAGGCGTCGTCTGAACCTTGGCATCGCACTGCTGCAAAAGCCCGACGTATTGCTGCTGGACGAGCCGACCGTCGGCGTCGATCCACAGTCGCGAGCCTTTTTGCTCGATCGCGTGCGGGACCTGGTGAAACACGGCACGGCTGTCCTCTACGCGACGCACTACATGGAAGAAGTCAGCGCTGTCTGTTCGCACATCCTGCTGCTCGATCATGGCCGTGTGCTCGCAAGCGGTGACCTGGCTTCGCTGCTCGAGGGCCGCGAAGGCGGTGCGCCGTTCGAGCACCTGGAGGCACTTTTCATGCACTACACCCAGCGGCGTCTGCGCGATTGAGGTGATGTGGCCATGAACCTGACTCACTTCGGACAACAGATCCTTCGCCTCGCGCTCAAGGAGTGGCGGCTGTTGCTGCGCAATCCGCATGGGCTGGCTGTGCTGTTTCTGATGCCGGCGATCTTTGTACTGGTGATGTCTTTCACCCTGAAAAACACCCTGATCGCCAAGATAGACCTGCCGGTCGCCGGCTGGGTGCTGGAAGACACAGGAGCCGTCGCGAGCCAATGGAGCGCCGAGTGGCTCGCGCGCCATGGCGGAACGCGATTCGCTTCACGCGATGAGCTTCGCGCTGCCCTGAAGTCCCGGCAGATCCAGGCCGGTGTGGTCGTGCGATCGCCGCTGGTGGGAGATGACAAGCGGCCACGCGCGGAGCAACTGGAGATGTGGCTCGGCAACCTGGTCCAGCCGGCTGCTGCTGCGCGGCTGCGTGCGGAGCTGACGTTTTCGCTGCTGCAGGCGCAGATGCAGATGGCGGCAGCGGAAGCCGGGCCATTCGCCAGCGTGCTCCTGGCCACTTCTTCGAGCGGCGATTTGCTGTCGGCGCAGGGCGCACCCGTAGTGCGCTATTTGTACGAAATCGACTCCGGCCGCACCCTTACTGCGGTGCAGCAGAGCGTGCCGGCGTGGCTCATCTTCGGCATGTTCTTTGTGGTTGTTCCGATCGCTGGCGTGCTGATTCAGGAACGCAACGACGGAACGCTCGCCCGCCTTGCCACATTTGGTGTCCGGGGCGAAGCCGTGCTCGGCGGCAAGCTGCTTGCGTTCGTGCTGCTCAACTGGGTGCAGCTCGCGTTCATGGTCATCGTCGGCCGGTGGATCGTGCCCTTGCTCGGAGGGGACGCACTGAGACTCGATATCTCGTCTGGCTGGTTCGCGTTGATGGTGCTGGCGACGAGCGCTGCGGCGGTGAGTCTGGCGCTGCTGATCGCGGCCTGGTCTCGCAGCTTCGATCATGCGGCGGCGCTGGGTGGCGGGCTGAACGTCGTGCTGGGCGCGATAGCCGGTGTCATGGTGCCGCGCATGCTGATGCCGCCGGGCCTGCAGACGATCTCGGAGTGGTCTCCCATGGGCTGGGCGCTGGACGGGATGCAGGCCGTGTTTTTGGGCGATCCCGATGCATCGCAAGTGCTGCCGCGCGCAGGCCTGTTGATTGCGTTTGCGTCGATCTGCCTCGTGCTCAGCTGGTGGTCTGTGCGCAGGGCCGGGAAGCGTTGAGCTTCGGTGCCTCATGCATAATGAATCAATCTCTTAGTAAAAATTCGATATGAACCTCCACCAGTTCCGGTTTGTCCAGGAAGCCGTACGTCGAAACCTCAACCTGACCGAGGCGGCAAAGGCGCTCCACACATCGCAGCCGGGGGTGTCAAAAGCAATCATTGAGCTGGAGGAGGAGCTGGGCGTGGAAATCTTCGCGCGCCACGGCAAGCGCCTCAAACGCGTCACCGAACCCGGCCAGCACGTGCTCAAGAGCATCGAACTCATCATGCGCGAGGTGGGAAACCTCAAGCGCATCGGCGAGCAGTTCAGCGCCGAAGACAGCGGCACCTTGTCAATCGCAACGACCCACACCCAGGCCCGCTACGTACTGCCGGTTCCTGTGGCCAGGCTGCGCGAGGCCTACCCCAAGGTCAATGTCAGCCTGCATCAGGGCTCGCCCGATCAGGTCGCCCGCATGGTGATCGACGAGATCGCCGAGATTGGCATCGCGACCGAATCGCTATCCGACTATCCCGATCTGGTGACCCTGCCCTGCTACGAATGGCAGCACGTGCTGGTGTTGCCGCTCAATCATCCGCTGTCAAAGAAGGAGCGGATCAACCTCGAAGACCTCGCAGCTGAACCGATCATCACGTACCACCCTTCGTTTACCGGACGAACGCGTATCGACAAGGCGTTCGCCGCGCACAAGCTCACGCCGCGCATGGCACTCGAAGCGATTGACTCCGACGTGATCAAGACCTACGTGCGGCTTGGCCTGGGGATCGGCATCGTGGCCGAAATGGCAGTTCGCGACGATGGCAGCAACGGCGATCTGGCGGTACGCCCGCTGGGCGCGCTCTTCGGGCAGAACGTGGCGCGGGTTGCGTTCAAGCGCAGCGCCTACCTTCGCAATTTCGTCTACAAATTCGCCGAACTGCTTTCGGACCGCCTAGACCGCAACCTGATTGCGAAGGCGATGACCGGGCACGTGAACGATTACGAGTTGTGAGAAGTCTTGGCCGACGATAAATGACTCTCATTATGTACATTTTATTGATTTTGTATAAAATGAGAGTCATATGCCTGCAGCAGCTCCAAAAATCGGTCCAAACGCCACAGCCCAGTTAGCGTTGCTGGGGGAGCGTTTGCGTGAGCAGCGCCGCCGGCTCGGGGCGAGTGCCGTGGAAACTGCCGAGGCAGCACAGGTATCCCGACAAACTCTTCGCCGCATCGAGTCAGGTGAACCTTCGGTCACGGTAGCGGCCTGGGCCGCCGTGGCAGGCGTGCTGGGGCTGACGCTTCATGCAGACAGCGATCCGCCTGATGCTTTGGCTCCCGTTCGGGGCAGCATTCCGATCCGCATCGCTATTGCCGACTACCCCGAGCTGAAGCGCCTCGCCTGGCAACTCGATGAAGCCGCGATCCTGAGCCCTGCGGAAGCGCTGGGGATCTATGAACGCAACCAGCGTCACCTCGATGAAGATGCGATGCCGGCGCATGAGCGCCAGCTTCTGGACGACCTGCGAACAGCACTGCGCGACGAACATCGCGATGTTTGAACGACCCCACCATCAATCGATTGCCCTCGTGCTCTATGCACTGGATGGCGCGCTTATGGCCGGGCACCAGTGCTGGTTCGGCGGTGGTACTGCAATCGTTTTGAAATCTCACGAATTTCGTGAGTCGGTTGACCTTGACTTCATGGTCTGCGACCTGGGTGCGTACCGTGAGTTGCGAAAACTTCTCACGACAGGCCTTGGCATTTCGGTGCTCCAGCGCGAAGGTATCCAGCAATTGCGTCAGGTTCGCGATGTGCGCGCAGACCAGTACGGTATCCGCACCACAGTGAGCGGCGGTGGCAAAGACATCAAGTTCGAAATTGTTTTTGAAGCACGAATCGCATTTGAAACACCGGGGCCGGCTGACCATATCTGCGGCGTGCGCACGCTTGGAGCCGTCGATCTGGCCGCCTCGAAACTGCTCGCCAACTCCGACCGATGGGCCGATGACTCGGTGTACAGCCGCGACCTCATTGACCTGGCGATGCTGAATCCCGGCACCGATGTGCTGCGCACCGCGATGCACAAAGCAAAGGGCGCGTACGGCGACGCGGTACCAAGAGATCTCACGCGCGCCATCGACAAGTTGCAAGAGCGCACGGGCAGACTTGAAATCTGCATGAAGCAGCTGAAGATGACGGCCCCGCCTGTCACGGTGTGGCGGCGGATCCGGGCCCTGCGCAAGTTGGCACAATGACTGAAATTACGAACAAGAGCCACGGAATGAATCAAACGCGCACCCCGCAACTGCAAACCAAACTCCCATCCGTCGGCACGACGATCTTCACCGTCATGTCCGCGCTTGCCACCGAAAAGCAAGCGGTGAATCTGGGCCAGGGCTTTCCGGATTTCAATTGCGATCCGCGCCTTGTTTCAGCCGTCACCGATGCGATGACCAGCGGTTTGAATCAATATCCGCCAATGCCCGGCATTCCCGCGCTGCGCGCCGCCGTCGCCGCCAAGATCGAGGCGATGTACGGCCGCAGGTACGACCCGGCCACCGAAATCACCATCACTGCCGGCGCGACTCAGGCCATCATCACGGCGGTCCTTGCTGTCGTGCGCGCCGGGGATGAAGTCATCGTGCTGGATCCCTGCTACGACAGTTATGTTCCCAACATCGAGCTGGCCGGCGGTACCGCCGTGCGCGTGCCGTTGACTCCGGGCACCTTTCGTCCAGACTTTGCGTTGATTGCGGCCGCAATGAACAGCCGCACACGCGCGATCATCATCAACAGCCCGCACAACCCGAGCGCGACGGTCTGGACGCGCGCCGACATGCTGCAGTTGCAGGATTTGCTGGCACCCACGGAAGTGCTTCTGATCAGCGACGAGGTCTATGAGCACATGGTGTTCGATGGGCAAGAGCATCAGAGCGTTGCTCGATTTCCCGCGCTCGCGGCTCGCGCATTCATCGTGTCGAGCTTTGGGAAGACGTATCACGTGACTGGCTGGAAGATCGGCTATGTGGCGGCCCCAGAGCCACTCACAACCGAATTCCGCAAGGTGCACCAGTTCAATGTGTTCACCGTCAACACGCCGATGCAGCACGGTCTCGCACAGTACATGGCGGATCCGCAGCCGCATCTGCAATTGCCCGCTTTCTACCAGCGCAAACGCGATCTGTTTCGCGAGGGCCTCAAGCGCACGAAGTTTCGCGTGCTGCCCAGTGAGGGCACCTACTTCCAGTGTGTCGATATCTCGCAGGTGAGCGATCTGGGTGAAGCCGATTTCTGCAAATGGCTCACAAGCGAGATCGGCGTTGCGGCGATACCGCTTTCGGCGTTCTATGAGAACGGATTCGACCAGCGCGTCGTGCGGTTTTGTTTCGCGAAGAAGGATGAGACTTTGAATACCGCGATCGAACGGCTGGCGCGCCTGTAGTTACCTCGGCTCCGCCGGCACGTTGTGGTCCTGAAGCGCCTGGTGCATCGTCCCCCTCAATCGCTCCCCGTCCATTTGCGCGATCAGTACCGAAACATCCCTAGGCAGATTCGTCGCTCCGTTGATTGCCGCGGCAATGCCGAGCGTGGCTGCCTGCCAGGAAAAGTGTTCAGCCAGGATGGCCCTGCACTGCTGGACCATGGGCGGGTATGAGTAAGTTGCTTGTGTGCTGGGATCGATGGCTTGTCCGAGCGGGTCGAGGTGGAAGCTGCTGATCGCGGCGCTCCGGGCGGACTCCACGGACGATATGCCTCGCAGTGTTGCGATTTTCATCAAGGCTGCTCTCGACCGCTCATCGAGCGGGAAATCCAACAGTGCCTCGGCATATTTCATTTGAAGGGAAATTGGCACCGGGCCCGCACCCAGTCCCCTGCTGAAAATTTGAATGGCCTCGCCCAATCGTTCTGACGAGCGGATTTTTTGAAGGCAATAAAACGCGCGGTCCAGCAGGGGCTCGGCAATGGCGTACCACTGTTCGTCGGTTGAAATCCCGCTGGTGCGCGCGAATTCATAGTTGCACTGGTTCCACCCCGGGCGAGTAGCTTTAAGAGTAAGGAATAGCCCCTGGATCGCATCACACAACAGCGCACCCGCATCTGGTTTGCGCGCCGCCGCGTCGACGTACGTCGTGATGATTTCGTGTTGTTTGGCCAGGTCAATTGCTCGCTGCCACACAAATATGGCGGAGTTCAGGGCCCGCATAAAGAAAAAACTTCTGGGCGCAGCCGCAGCCTGTTGCACTACCCAATGTAGCGAGGCCACGTTACCTTCAAACAGTGCTGATTCTCGCAAACCAAAAGCACCCCCGGACGCACCCCTGCTGCCGAAGAATTTTTCCAGCGCGTTAACGAGACTTTGCTCAAGTTGAGGGCGCTCTTGATCCGGCGCTTTCTGAATGAGCGCAATGGCCGAACTCAGGCAGTAAGTCTGGGCACTTGCAACGCCGGCGATGTATATCTTGGTGAGATCGTGCTGCAAAGGAGCGGCCACACGATGTTCCAGGCGATCAAGCAGTCTCGCTGCAACCTCCAGCAGATAGTGGCGCGAAGTGCCACCCCCGGGTTCAGCGACATCCCGTTCCGCGCGAAGCATGCATTCCCTGGCAAGGTTTAGCGCAGCCTCAGGTCCCAGGTGACCGCGCGAACTATGAAGGATCGCGTCGACCAGTGGAGGGTCGTAATTCAGAAACTGAAGCATCTCGCCAAGCTGCTCCAGCACCTCGTCGCGCGTCGGCTCCACAACATGAAAAACGAGCGGCCGTTCAACTGGCGCCGTCGCCTGGACGTGTGCCGCTGGCACGACTCTAGGAGGGATCGGGAGGTCGACCATCGCCTGGGAACGGGGACCGTCTTCCTGGTGGTCCCGATCGACGGGACCGCCAGCGCCCCCAAGGAGCGGCAGCGCCGATGTGGTGGTGGACTTTCCAGCTTTCATTGTGGGCACTTTCGGGAGGGCGATGCGAAATGAGTAACCGTTTCCCTTACTCGGTTCCACAAATGCCCCCCTCGAGAGGGTGCCCGATCAGCACTGAATCGCGTTCCTGCAGAACTTCTCCAGCTCGCGAACCGTCGACTTATCACCCACCCGGTGCTTCGCCTTCGCCCCCACATCGAGACTGAGCTTCATCTCGTACTTGCGAAAGAACTCGTCGAACATCTCGCCGCCCAGCGTTCCATGGGCTGTCAACGTATCGGCCTTTGGATCGTGCTCCAGCAAGACGGCGCACAGCGGCTGCGGCGCAGGGCCTGAAATCACGCGGGCACCCTGGGCCGGGTCGTACTGACTGTGCTCGGCGCAGCAATGGATCATTCCGTCCTGCACGCCCTTCTTTGCGCGGTCCTTGCGAAAGCTGATGAAGCTGACGTCGCGTGTCGGGTAGACGAGCTGATGCGAACAAATGGCGGAATAGGCGACGATGCTTCGAGCCGCCCCGACACCGCCTGGCCATGAATAGGCGTCGCGATCGCGGGTCGAGAGCGAATGCGGCGCCGCCGGCTTGCCCAGATCGAGCAGGAACACGGGGGTAGCCTCGAACGGATAGTGAAAGACATAGTTCACCTGGCGCTTGAGCGCCGATGCGCGGATCGGGTCTCCCTTGTCGTCCACCAGCAAGGCGCGCTGGTAGGTTCGGGGCTTTGCATCGGCGGCAATCGCCTGCGAAGCAAACACGGTTGACGCAGTGACGCAGGCCGCAGTCACTGAACACGACTCAAGAAAGCTACGTCTGTCCATCATCTGGAAAACGTTAAGCGCTCGCGGCCCCGCCGTCAAACAGGCTTGTACCGAAGAACAAAGTGCGCATCACCCCCCAATGGTTTGAAGGGCGAGTCCAGGAATGCTGCTAGCTGGTGAGCTGGCTCCAGAGGCGGTCGAGGCGTTTGATGCTGACGGGCTGCGGCGTGCGCAGCTCCTGCGCAAAAAAGCTGACACGCAGCTCTTCCAGCATCCATCGGAATTCCTGCATGCGGTCGTCCACCGCGCCCTTGCGCTCGGCAACCAGACGCCAGTAACGTTGCTCTTGCGGACGCAGCTCAGCAATCCTCGAAGCATCGCGGGCAGGGTCGGCACGCCACTTGTCCAGTCGCAACGTGATGGCCTTCAGGTAGCGAGGGATGTGCTGCAGTTGCGCCCACGGCGTCGCAGCAAGAAACCGCTCCGGCATGAGGCGCTGCAACTGCTGGGTTGCATCGGCCGTGACCTCCGGCGCCGATCGCGTGTCCTTGATCTTGCGCACGGCAATGGCGTACTCGGCAAGAACGGTTGCGGCGAGCCGGGCCACTTCGTTGGCGATCAATGTTAGGCGCGCCCGGCCCTGCTCCACACGGGTCGCAAATTCCTGCGGATTCGTCGGCAAGGGTTCGAGAACGAACGCCCGGTCGAGTGCGACTTCGATGATCTGGTCGCGCAGTTCTTCCTGGGTCCCAAGCGGCATGAATTGCACAGCCATGCGTTGAAGGTCGGGGATATTTTTTTCCAGGTATTTCAGCGCGTCGCGCACCTGGAGCGCGAAGAGACGACGCAGGCCTGCGCGATGTTTGGATGCGGCGACCTCGGGCTCGTCGAAGACCTCGATCGTGACGGCGTTGCCTTTGTCGATCAGCGCGGGGAAGCCGACAAGGCTGGTAGCGCCTTTGCGGACCTCCATGAGTTCGGGGAGTTCGCCGAAAGTCCAGCCGGTGTACTGCTCGTCTGCCTTGACCCTTTGCTTTTCTCCTTCCCCCTTTGGGGGAAGGCCGGGATGGGGGCTTTCGGCGCTGGAGCCGGCGCGCTGGCTTGATGCTGCTGCGCCCCCACCCTGCCCTCCCCCAGAGGGGGAGGGAAAAGAGTTTCGGATACCGGCGAGGGCCTGAAACGCCCCCCGGGCCTGCGCCCCCAGCTCAGCTTTCAGGGCGCCGAGGTTTCTCCCGGTGGCAAGCTGCCGCCCATGCTCATCCACCACCCGGAAATTCATGAACAGATGCGCCGGCAGCATGTCCAGCTTGAAGTCGGCGCGTTTCACATCCAGGCTGGTCTGCGACCGGACGATCTTGAGCATGGCATCGGTCAGCGAGCCCACTCCCCATTTCTCGGTCTCGACCAGTTCGCTGGCGATGCGCATCGCCGAATCAGGCAGCGGCACGAAGCGCGAGCGGGGCCGTTGCGGCAGGCTCTTGAGCAGCGCCTGCACCTTGTCCTTTAGCATGCCGGGCACCAGCCATTCGGCGCGGTCTTCGCTGACCTGATTCAAGACAAACAATGGCACGGTCACCGTCAATCCATCGCGTGAGTCGCCGGGTTCATGCAGGTAGGCCGCCGCGCAATCGACACCGCCCATGCGCACCGTCTTCGGGAACGATTCCGTCGTGATGCCGGCTGCCTCATGGCGCATCAGCTCGTCACGCGAGAGTTTCAGCAGTGCGGGCTCGGTGCGCGAAGCCTCGCGATACCAGCGTTCGAAGGTCGCGCCGCTGTAGACATCGCGCGGGATGAACTTGTCGTAGAACGCATAGATCAGTTCGTCATCGACCAGCACGTCCTGGCGACGCGACTTGTGCTCGATATCTTCAACCTGTTTCACCAGCTTCTGGTTGGCAGCCAGGAAAGGCAGCTTCGTCTCCCACTGACCTGCCACCAGGCCCTCGCGAATGAAGATATCCCGCGCGCCCTGCAGATCGACCCGCGCGAACGGCACGCGTCTGCCGCTGTAGACGACCAGCCCGTAGAGCGTTGCCCGCTCCAGCGACATGACCTCTGCCGCCTTCTTTTCCCAATGCGGATCGAGCAGCTGCTTTTTGAGCAGGTGGCCCGCCACATGCTCGATCCAGAGCGGCTCGATGTTGGCGATGCCGCGACCGAAGAGCCGCGTGGTCTCGACCAGTTCGGCTGCAACGATCCACTTGCCAGGCCGCTTTTTCAGGTGCGCGCCCGGATGTTTGTAGAACTTGATTCCGCGCGCCCCCAGGTAAACATCCTCCTCGTCGGGCTTCATGCCGATGTTGCCCAGCAGACCGGACAGCATCGACTTGTGCAATTCCTCATAACTGGCGGGCGTCGTGTTCAGCCGCCACTTGTGCTCGGCCACGACTGTATGGAGTTGCGAGTGGATATCGCGCCATTCGCGCACGCGGCGCACGTTGATGAAGTTCTGCCGGAGAAGTTGTTCGTACTGACGATTGGAAAGCTTGTGCGTCGAACTCCCTCCTGCATGAGCCGCCGGTATTGAACTCCTTCCCCCTTTGGGGGAAGGTTGGGATGGGGGCGACCCGCCGCGCGCGTCATGAATCCACTTCCACAGATTCAGGTATCCCGAGAACTCGCTCTTCTCGTCATCAAATTTCGCGTGTTGCTGATCGGCCTGCGCCTGTGCATCCATCGGCCTGTCGCGTACGTCCTGAACGGACAGCGCAGAGGCGATCACCAGCACTTCGTCGAGTGCGCCGCGCTGACGGCCCTCGATGATCATCCGGCCGACGCGGGGATCGAGCGGCAATTTCGCAAGCTCAGCGCCGGTGGGCGTCAGCTCGTTCGCATCGTCCACTGCACCGAGTTCGTTGAGCAGCTGATAGCCGTCAGAGATGGCGCGGCCCGTTGGTGCCTCGATGAACGGAAAGGTCTCGACGCCGCCCAGATGCAGCGACTTCATCCGCAAGATGACACCGGCCAGCGATGAGCGAAGAATCTCGGGATCGGTGAAACGCGGCCTGCCGGTGAAGTCTTTTTCGTCATAGAGGCGGATGCAGATGCCGTTGGCCACACGGCCGCACCGCCCTGCCCGCTGGTTGGCCGACGACTGGCTGATCGGCTCCACCAGCAGTTGCTCGACCTTGCTGCGAAAGCTGTACCGCTTGACGCGCGCCGTCCCGGTGTCGATCACGTAGCGGATGCCAGGCACTGTCAGCGAGGTTTCGGCCACGTTGGTTGCAAGCACGATCCGCCGACCACTGTGGCTGTCGAAAATCCGGTCCTGCTCAGCCTGCGAGAGACGCGCAAACAGCGGAAGCACTTCTGCGTTGCGCGTCAAAGGCTTGTGCGACAGATGCCCGCGCAGATGGTCGGCGGCTTCACGAATCTCGCGTTCACCGGGCAAGAAGATCAGGATGTCGCCGCCTGCACCGCCCTGCCAGAGCTCGTCGACCGCATCGGCTATCGCCTCGTTCAGGCCGAAGTCGCGGGTCTCCTCGAACGGGCGCCAGCGTTGCTCCACGGGGAACATGCGTCCCGAAACATAGATGACAGGCGCCGGCCCCTTCGCGGATGCAAAGTGCTTCGCAAACCGATCCGCATCGATCGTCGCCGAGGTCACGATCACCTTGAGATCAGGCCGGCGCGGCAGGATCTCGCGCAGGTAGCCCAGCAGGAAGTCAATGTTCAGGCTGCGCTCGTGTGCCTCGTCGATGATGATCGTGTCGTAGTTCTTGAGCAGCGGATCGGTCTGGGTTTCCGCAAGAAGAATGCCGTCCGTCATGAGCTTGACCGACGCATCCCTGGACAGGCGATCCTGGAAGCGCACCTTGAATCCGACCACCTCGCCCAGCGGCGTCTTCAGCTCTTCGGCGATTCGCTTGGCGACGCTGGAGGCCGCAATCCGGCGAGGCTGCGTGTGGCCAATGAGCCGACCCTTGCCAGGAGGTGAACTGAGCTTGCCTCGGCCCATGGCGAGCGCAATCTTTGGCAGCTGGGTGGTCTTGCCCGATCCGGTCTCGCCGCAGACGATGACAACCTGGTTCGCCTCGATCGCAGCTGCAATCTCGTCGCGCCTGGCAGATACCGGAAGGGATTCGGGAAAGGTGATGCTCGAGGGGGACAAGTGCGGCGCGTTCAAAGCGCTCGATTATCTCAGGCCACCGCCACCGGGGCCTGCGAAATCCCTGGCGCGAACCCATAGCGTTGCAACACCCGGCTGGCAACGAGCCTATCCCTTACACTTTGCCGCGATCCCTTGCGCCCGCCGGACTCCGTTTCTCCACCGCCCACTACAAGCTTCGATGTCCACCGTATTCAACTTCACTTTCGTTCCGTGGTTTCGCTCGGTGGCGCCTTACATCCACATGCACCGCGGCAAGACCTTCGTGGTCGGCATCGCCGGCGAGGCCATCGCTGCGGGCAAGCTGCCGCATATCGCCCAGGATCTGGCGCTGATCCAGAGCATGGGCGTGAAGGTCGTCCTGGTGCATGGCTTCAGGCCGCAAGTCAACGAACAGCTCAAGGCCAAGGGCCACCAGGCAAAGTACTCGCACGGCATTCGCATCACGGACGAAATCGCGCTCGATTCGGCGCAGGAGGCAGCGGGCCAGCTGCGCTATGAGATAGAAGCCGCTTTCAGTCAGGGGCTGCCAAACACGCCGATGGCCGGCTCGACGGTGCGGGTTATTTCGGGCAACTTCATCACGGCGCGGCCGATCGGTGTGCTGGACGGCGTGGACTTCAAGCACTCCGGGCTGGTTCGCAAAGTGGATGTCGGCGGCATCACGCGCACCCTGGAGTTCGGCGCGATGGTCCTGCTGTCGCCGTTCGGCTTTTCACCGACGGGCGAGGCATTCAACCTCACGATGGAGGAAGTCGCGACCAGCGTGGCAATCGCACTCCAGGCCGACAAACTGGTGTTCCTGACCGAGGTGCCGGGCGTGCGCGTGAAACCGCTTGACCCCGAGGACGAGGACAACCCGATCGACACGGAATTGCCCCTCGCCGCCGCGCAGCAGCTGCTGGCCAGCCTGCCGCCCGCACGAACACCGACCGACACTGCCTTCTACCTGCAGCATTGCGTGAAGGCCTGCAAGGCGGGCGTGGAGCGCAGTCACATCATTCCTTTCGCAATCGACGGTGCGTTGCTGCTGGAGGTGTATGTCCACGACGGGATCGGCACGATGGTGATCGACGAAAAGCTGGAGGAGCTGCGCGAAGCCACCCCCGACGACGTCGGCGGCATCCTGCAGTTGATCGAGCCCTTCGAAAAGGATGGAACGCTGGTCAAGCGCGACCGCACCGAGATCGAACGCGACATCGCCAACTACACCATCATCGAACACGACGGCGTGATCTTCGCTTGCGCGGCACTCTATCCCTACCCGGAAGCCAGGACCGGGGAGATGGCCGCGCTGACTGCTTCGCCGCAGAGCCAGGGCCAGGGCGACGGCGAAAAGATTCTCAAGCGTGTCGAGCAGCGCGCCCGTGCCATGGGACTCGATAGCATTTTTGTACTCACAACACGCACCATGCACTGGTTTCTCAAGCGCGGCTTCGTGCAGGTTGACCCCGAGTGGCTGCCAGAAGCGCGCAAGCGCAAGTACAACTGGGACAGGAAGAGCATGGTTTTCGTGAAGAAACTGACCTGATCTATCGACGAAACTGCCGCACAGCCAGAACCAGCCCGACCAGTGCAAAAAATGCGAACCAGAGAAACGACCAGTTCGCAATCGACGCACCGAGAAATGTCCAGTCGATCTTGGTGCAGTCACCGCTCCCCCTGAAGATCATCGGGATGACACGCTGGAGCGGAAAGGTCTCGATCATTCCGTAGAAGTCGCGTCCGCACGATGCGACCTCAGGTGGATTCCACTGCAACCAGCTCTGGCGGGCGGCAACAAACGCGCCGAAGCCAGCAACTATCGCCATGAAGCCGCTGCCGGCAGCCAGCAAGCGCGGACTTTTCGCGATTGCGGTGATGACGGCGATGAGGCCCACGATCACCAGTGCATACCGTTGAACGATGCACATCGGACACGGCTCCAGGCCAACCACGTGCTGCAAATAAAGGCCGAAGGCCAGCATTGCCACGCAAACCGCAGCGACCAGCGCCAGCACCTTGCGTGGTGCGCCAAGCGCCCCGCGCGATCCATTTTCAAACCAGTGGAACAACTTCGCTACCCCCCAGACCCGGGCGTCCCTCAGGCGGCGCCCTCCACAAACACACGTGCGCGCCGCGGCGTCACCACCAGCGTCTCGCCCTCCTGCAACCCCATCTCGTTGAACTGCTGCGCCGGAATCTGCGCCTCGATGATGGAATCGTCACTGCCTCCCGCCGATTGGTTGTCCGCGACCGGAATAAGTTCCAGACGGGCAATCGGGCCGACGACGATCGCGCGGCTCAATTGCACCACGATTCCGCGCGGGCGCCCGGCTTCGTCCAGGTCCTGGCCCGACGTGTAGCGCTGCACGTCGAGATCGTGCGGTCGCACATAGGCAGAGGCCTTCGCGTTTTGTGCGTCAGCATGCTCCGGCGCGACGATCTGCATGCCCTCCAGATGCACTTCGCCTTCATGCGCGCGACCGTGAAACAGGTTCACATCGCCCAGAAAGCCGTAAACGAACGGGCTCGCTGGATGGTCCCAGACCTCTTGAGGCGATCCGACCTGCTCGATGTTGCCTGCGTTCATCAGAACGACGCGATCGGCCACTTCAAGCGCCTCTTCCTGATCGTGCGTGACGAAGATGCTGGTGACGTGAAGTTCGTCATGCAGACGGCGCAGCCATCGGCGCAATTCCTTGCGAACCTTGGCGTCCAGTGCACCGAAGGGCTCGTCGAGCAGCAGCACCTTGGGCTCGACCGCGAGCGCGCGGGCCAGCGCGATGCGCTGGCGCTGACCGCCCGATAGCTGCGACGGGAAGCGATCGGCAAGCCAATCAAGCTGCACCAGACTGAGAAGGTCATGAACCTTCTTTTTGATCTGCGCTTCGCCTGGGCGCTGCGACCGCGGTTTGACTCGCAGGCCGAAGGCCACGTTCTCGAACACCGTCATGTGGCGAAAGAGCGCGTAATGTTGAAACACGAAGCCGACCTGCCGCTCGCGGACATGCACATCGGTCGTGTCTTCGCCCGAGAACAGGATTTCGCCCGCATCGGCCGTTTCCAGCCCCGCGATGATGCGCAGCAAAGTCGTCTTGCCGCATCCAGACGGCCCCAGCAACGCGATGAGTTCGCCCGACTCGATGTCAAGCGACACGTCGCGCAATGCGTGGAAGTCGCCGAAGCGTTTGCTGACGTTGCGAATTTCGATACTCATGATTGGAACCCTGGGTGTGTGCCCCCTCCCCCGCTGGGGAAGGGTTGGGGGGTCCCCAGGAAGCTTGCTCCTTGGGGTGCAAGTGGAGGTGGAAGCTGCGGCCGCTCTGGCGGCGTCGCCCCCGCAGCCTTCAACTCCTGCTCATGCCGCCACTGCACGACCGACTTGATCAACAGCGTGACCAGCGCCAGTAGCGCAAGCAACGACGCCACCGCAAAAGCGGCGACCGACTGATATTCGTTGTAGAGAATCTCGACGTGCAGCGGCATCGTATTGGTCTGCCCCCGTATGTGACCCGACACCACCGACACGGCGCCGAATTCGCCCATCGCCCGTGCATTGCAAAGAATCACGCCGTAGATCAGGCCCCACTTGATGTTGGGCAGCGTGACATGCCAGAAGGTTTGCCAGCCGGTTGCTCCGAGCACGATGGCGGCCTGCTCTTCCTCTGTCCCCTGCGCCTGCATCAGCGGAATCAATTCGCGGGCGATGAAGGGAAACGTCACGAACATCGTCGCCAGCACGATGCCCGGCACGACAAAGATAATCTTGATGTTGTGCTCGGCCAGCCACGGACCGAGCCAGCCCTGCGCACCGAAAACCAGCACATAGATCAGGCCGGCCACGACCGGCGACACCGAGAACGGCAGATCGACCAGCGTCGTCAGAAAAGCCTTGCCGCGAAACTCGTACTTCGCGATGCACCACGCCGCTGCGATGCCGAACACGAGATTCAGCGGCACAGAAATCGCCGCCGTGATGAGCGTCAGCTCGATCGCAGACCACGCATCCGGCTCCTGCAGCGCCGCGAAGTACGCCGCACCACCCTTCCTGAACGCCTCGACAAAAACGGCACCGAGCGGCAACACCAGAAACAGCAGGATGAAAACCAGCGCAATGCCGGTGAGCGTGTAGCGCACCCACGGCATTTCGGTCGTCTGGACCCGTTTGCGTGCAAGCGATGTCATACGCCACCCGACCTTCTGCGTTGCCAGCCCTGCAAGGCATTGATGACCAGCAGCAGCATGAACGACATCATCAGCATCACGACGGCCACGGCCGTTGCACCTGCGTAGTCGTACTGCTCCAGCTTGCCGATGATGATGAGGGGCGTGATCTCGGACACCATCGGCACGTTGCCCGCAATAAAGATCACCGATCCGTACTCACCGATTGCACGGGCGAAAGCCATCGCAAATCCGGTCAGTAACGCCGGAGCGATCGCCGGAAAAATCACGCGGATGAATGTCTGCCAGCGCGTTGCACCCAGGCACATCGCCGCTTCTTCGAGTTCGCGCTCGTTGTCCTCCAGCACCGGCTGAACTGTTCGCACCACGAATGGCAGGCCGATGAAGATCAGGGCAATCACGACCCCCGCCGGGGTGAAGGCCAGCTTGATGCCCATCGGCTCGAGATACTGACCAAGCCAGCCATTGCCCGCCAGCAGCGCCGTGAGCGAGATACCGGCGACGGCAGTTGGCAAGGCGAACGGAAGATCAACGAGCGCATCCACGATCTTCTTGCCCGCGAATTCGTAGCGCACCAGCACCCATGCCACAAGCAGCCCGAACACGACATTCACCAGCGCCGCGATCAGCGACGCGCCGAATGTCAGCTGATAGGACGCGACCACGCGAGGTGAACTGACCGCCGCCCAGAACTGATCCCAGCTGAGCGTGAATGTCTTGAACACCAGCGCCGACAGCGGGATCAGCACGATGAGGCCGAGATAAAAGAGTGTGTAGCCCAGCGTCAGGTTGAAGCCAGGCAACACCTTGCGGCTTGCGCCGCGCACCGAGTTCATCGCGTCACTTCACCGTGTTGGGATTGAGGTCGGGGTTTCATGATTTCAAAGTTAGTGAACTGCAGGCACGCATTTTGTGACGCAACACACGGCTTCCAACGACCGTGTTGTTGTTAGCTAATCGTGAATCGGTATAAGGCCCGGCGCGCGCACTCAGAGCAGCGGCTGCAGTTCCCGGGCGGCCTCCAGTAGCAGGGGCAGCAGCTCTCGCTGCATCTGAGCGGCCTGCAGCTTGTGCGGTGGCGCCACCACGTTGAGCGCCGCAACCGTCTGTCCCTGCATGTTGCGAAGCGGCACGGCCAGCGCGTGAACACCCAGCTCGTGTTCTTCGCTCGCAACGCAGAAATCATGCACGCGCACCGCCTCGATCACGGTGCGAAACTCACGAGGATCCACCGTGGTGTGCGCCGTCAGCCGAGCAAGCACCCTGCCCTTCATCCACGCATTGAAGGCCGCCTTTGTTTTCGCGGCGAGCAGCACGCGCCCGGTTGAAGTCGCGTGCGCAGGCAGGCGCGCGCCCAGATGCAGTCCATAGGCGAGCACGCGGGTCGAGCCGCTGCGGGCAACGATCACGACATGATCGCCATCGAGTACCACTGCAGAAAACGATTGATGTGTCTGCACGGCCAGACGATTCAGTGTCGGCTGCAGCAGACGCGGCAGTCGGGCCGACGCCAGGTAGCTGCCCGAAAAACGCAGCACCTTGGGCGCGAGCCAGAAATAGCTGCCGTCGGTTTCCAGATACCCCAGGTGAGCAAGTGTGAGCAGATGCCGGCGGGCCGACGCTCGTGTGATTCCGGCGCGCTGTGACGCCAGCGTGGCGTTCAGGCGCTGGCGCTCGGTGTCGAAGCTTTCGAGCACAGCCATTCCCTTGGCCATGCCCTCAATGAAGTCCGCTCTGGCGATCATTGCGTATGGAAGTCAAGAATGCGCGATCATCGCGCAGACTGCGCAATGATCGCACAACGCTCGCAGCCTGCAATGGCCAGAAGCAGCGGCGCGCCCTAGGCTCCAAGCTCACTCCGAAGGCTCCTCATGCGCACCCAGGTCGCGATCATCGGAGCGGGACCTTCCGGCCTGCTCCTGGGCCAGCTCCTGCACAAGGCTGGCATCGACAACATCATCTTCGAGCGCCAGAGCGCGGACTATGTGCTGGGCCGGATTCGCGCCGGCATCCTTGAAGAAGTGACCGTTACCCTCCTCAGAGAGGCAGGCGTCGGCGAACGGGTTCAGCGAGACGGCATCGTGCACCATTCGATCGAACTGGTGTTCGCCGGTGCGCGGCACCCGATTGACGTTCATGGTCTCACCGGCGGGAAAGTCGTGACAGCCTACGGACAGACCGAACTCACGCGAGATCTGATGGATGCGCGCGCTGCTGCAGGCCTGGTGACGATCTACGAGGCCGGTGATGTCATGCCGCAGGGGTTTGATGGTGATCGGCCATTCGTGACCTGGACAAAGGATGGCGCCTCACAGCGCCTCGATTGCGACTTCATCGCGGGCTGCGATGGCTTTCATGGCGTCAGCCGTGCAACGGTAAAGGATCGCGTTCGGGAGTTCGAGCGCGTCTATCCGTTTGGCTGGCTGGGCGTGCTGTCGGACACGCCGCCCGTGTCGCCTCACGCCATCGTGTACGGCAACAGCGAACGCGGATTTTCACTGTGCTCCATGCGCAGCCTGGTGCGCAGCCGCTACTACGTTCAATGCACGCTCGACGACAAGGTCGAAGACTGGAGCGACGCGCGATTCTGGGACGAGCTGCGCCGCCGCCTCGACCCCGAACTGGCCGAGCGGATCGTGACCGGCCCGAGCATTGAAAAGAGCATTGCACCGCTGCGCAGTTTTGTCGCGGAGCCGATGCGATTCGGACGCATGTTTCTAGCTGGCGACGCCGCGCACATCGTGCCTCCCACTGGCGCAAAAGGGCTGAACCTGGCAGCCACCGATGTGAAGTACCTCTCGACGGCGCTCGTATCGTGGTTCAAGGACAAGACGGACGAGGGCATAGACACCTATTCGGGAACGTGCCTGAGCCGCATCTGGAAAGCCGAACGTTTCTCGTGGTGGCTCACGAGCCTCATGCACCGCTTTCCCGATACCGAAGGCTTCGGGCAGCGAATGCAGGACGCGGAGCTCGATTACCTTGTGAAATCACGCGCGGCGTCGACCGTGCTGGCCGAGAACTACGTCGGGCTGCCTTTATAAAAGCTGTCATTGCGCGTGGGGATGTCATGCCGGATCCGATCCGGCATCCATAAATTCATGGATAAATTAATCGGGGTCAGATTCCAATTAATCGGAGTGAATTCATCAGTCAGCGAAGGTGCCGGTCGATCGAATGATCGGGCCCCACTTGTCGATTTCGGCTTTGAGCCACGTCTGCAGGCCCTCTGGCGACTGCTTGCTCTCGGGTGCAATCTCCGCGCCGAGGTCGGCCATGCGCTTCATCACATCTGGGTCCTTGAGCGCGCTGCGAACAGCAGCGTTCATGCGGTCGATGACCGGCTTGGGCGTGCCCTTGGGTGCATAGATACCGTGCCACACGATAACCTCGAAGTCCCTAAGCCCCTGTTCGTGAAGCGTAGGTGCATCGGGCAACGCCTTGATGCGATTCTTGGTGGTCACTCCGTAGAACTTCACACTGCCCGCCTTGATCTGCGGGATCGTCTGCGTGGTCTGGTCGCAAAGAATATCGACCTGCCCGCCGAGCAGTGCGTTCATCGCCGGCGCCGTGCCCTGGAATGGCACCGCTGTCACCTTCACGCCGAGCGCGTTTTCCAGCAGCATGCCGCACAACTGCGACACAGCGCCCAGACCCGCGTTGGCAAGATTGATCTTGTCCTTGTTGGCCTTGACGTAGGCCGCGAACTCCTGGAAGTTGTTCGCCGGAAAATCTTTGCGCGCGAGCAGGGTCATCGGCACGTCTACCGCCTGGCTCACAAACTCGAAATCGGTTAGCGGGTTGTACGAGAGCTTTCGATACAGCGCAGTGGAGGTCGCCATCCCGTTGTGGTGGATGAAGAACGTGTAGCCATCGGGCGCGGCCTTCGTCACATAGGACGCGGCGACGGTCCCGCCCGCCCCGAGCTTGTTTTCGATCACCACCGTCTGGCCAAGCGTCTTGCTCATCGATGCCCCCAGCGTGCGCGCCACCACATCGGTGGGTCCGCCTGCGGCAAAGGGTACGACCAGCGTGACCGGCCGGGCCGGCCACGCCTGTGCGAAAGCTGCACCTGTGAATGTCGCTGCCAGACCGGCAACAAGAAGGGTACGACGCATGTTCATCAATGTCTCCTAACGGTTTTGTGACTGCCTCGCCAGAGTAGCCCACGCAGTCCGCCCGGCAATCGGTATGTTCCCGACCGTTTGCATTCGCCCGCAGTCCCCTCGCGGTGAGCATTGCTCTGTCATCATCACTTGCATGAGCACAGTCCTTTCCGGCACCCGCATCCTCAGCCTTGCCCTGAATCTGCCCGGCCCCGCCGCGCTCATGCGCTGCCGCGACATGGGCGCTAGATGCGTCAAGATCGAGCCGCCATCGGGCGACCCGATGAGTCACTACAACAAGGTGGCCTATGACGAGTTGAGTGAAGGCGTGAAGGTTCTTTCAGCTGACCTGAAGACGGCCGAAGGCCAGAAGGTGCTCCACCGGGAACTGGCGAAGTCGCATGTATTGCTCACCTCATTTCGACCGTCTGCTATAGCGAAGCTGGGCCTGGAGTGGCCAAAGCTGCACGCGGCCTACCCGGAGCTATCGCATGTCGCCATCGTCGGTGCGCCCGGCGCTGCGGGTGAAGAACCCGGACACGACCTCACCTATCTCGCTGGCCACGGGCTGGTGCCGGGACTGGAGCTGCCAGCCACGCTCTACGCCGACATGGGTGGATCGCTGATGGCCAGCGAAGCCGTGCTGAAAGCCGCGCTGTCGCAAAGCGAGCGATACGCGGGCTCGGGCGAGACGCATCCGCCGGGCTCGTTCATCGAGGTTGCATTGTCGGACGCGGCAGCTTATCTCGCCCTGCCGCGGCGATGGGGGTTGACGCAGGCAACGGGTGCAGTGGGCGGCGCACATGCCGGATACAAGGTTTTTCCATGCAAGGACGGCCGCGTGGCTGTGGCCGCACTCGAGCCGCACTTTGCGGCGGCCTTGTGTGCAGTAGCGGGCCTGGAAACATCGGGCATGCGAGCCATGTTCGAGCCGGCAACGCATGAGGGAATCGGTGAATTTTTCCTCAAGAGGTCTTGCGTCGAACTCGACCGGCTCGCTGTTGAGCGCGATCTGCCCTTGCTGACAATGCCACTGGCGCGATCTTTACAAGGCTGAAACCGCCTTGTAGGACAAACCCTGAAAATGCGTCCGAAAAACGATTATCCTGCCCCATGGCCCGGCATTTCGGGACACACTTCAGCCTGATGAGTATCCCTACACAAGACCATGAATGATTCGATCGTAAAAGTAGGCATCGTTGACGACCACGCCATCGTGCGGGCTGGACTCAAGCAGTTCCTTTCCGAGATGGTGGACCTGCGTATCGTGGGCGAGGCCTCGAGCGGACGCGAAGCCATTGACCTGGTTCGCACCACGGAAATGGATGTGATCATCATGGATCTGTCTATGCCGGGACAAAGCGGTATCGATGCCCTGGCCATGATCCGCGCCAAGGCTCCGGACGTCGGCATCCTGATTCTTTCGGGCTATCCCGAAGAGCAATATGCCGTCAACCTGATCCGTCAGGGCGCGAGCGGCTACCTCAACAAGGAATGCGAGCCGATGGAAATCGTCAACGCAATCCGAACCATCGCACTGGGCCGCCGTTATATCTCGCCTTCAGTGGCCGAACTTATTGCGCAGCAGCTCAATCGCAAGGAAGGCAGCGCCGCTCACGACCTGTTGTCCGAGCGCGAATTCCAGGTGTTCCTCAAGCTCGCCAAGGGTGAGACGGCAGGCGATATCGCCAATGCGCTTTCACTGAGCGTGAAAACGGTCAGCACGTACCGCACCCGCCTGATGGAAAAAATGGGTCTCGCCTCCAACAGCGACCTCACGTATTACGCGCTGAAGAACAAGCTGATCGATTGATCTGAGCGCACGCTGTTTCGCTACAGCGTCCTACATCGGGGGCCCGGCCCGGCACTTAACGTCTGGCTCATGCCCGCACCCTCCAGCACCCGAACCCTGTGGAAAGGCGCGATCAGCTTCGGGCTGGTCCATATTCCGATCACGTTACATTCCGCGACGCAGGAAAACCGCATGCGGTTCAACCTGCTCGACAAGTCCACCATGGACCCGGTGGGCAACAAGCAGGTGAACAAATCCACCGGCAAGGAAATGACCCGCGAAGACGTGGTCAAGGGTTTCGAATACGAGAAAGACCAGTTCGTGGTCGTCACGCCTGAAGAAATCAAGGCCGCGCTGCCCCGGTCCACTCAGACAATCGAGATAGAGTCGTTCGTGGACGGCAGCCAGATTCCGACTGCGTACTTCAACAAGCCCTATTTCGTGGCGCCCGCTGCCAAGGGTCAAAAGCCGTACAAGCTCCTGCTCGAAACCATGCGTCGTACGGGCAAGGTTGGCATCGCTCGTGTCGTCATTTCCACAAGACAGCATCTTGCGGCCTTGATCCCCGGCGATGGGATGCTGGTGCTGGAACTGCTGCGCTGGTCCGACGAAGTGCGCGACACCGCCGGCTTGCCGCTACCAGACGCAGACACACAGGTGAGCGAAAAGGAACTGAAGATGGCGGAGCAGCTCGTCAATGAGCTGGTAGATGACTGGAAGCCAGATGGCTTCCACGATCAGTTCAAGGAAAAGCTTGAAGAGGTTGTGGCTGCCAAGGTCAAGGCCGGCGAAGGTGAGCACATCATGAAGCCACTGGAGGGCGAAGAAATCCAAAGCAGTGCGGACATCATCGACCTGACGGAGCTGCTCAAGCGCAGCTTGCGAAAGGGGGGCGCTGCTGCGGCAATTGACGACGATACGGACGACTTGGAACCGGCCAGGCCAGCGCCCAGGGCCACAAAGACTTCAACCGCCCGCAAGGCCGCTAACGATGAACCACCGGCGAAGACCCGCAAGGCAGCCGCCGCCAAAAACCCGGCACGTTCCACCACGAGCGTCAAGCCCAGATCCCGCAAGAAGGCCGCGTAAGCATCCGCTTCGCAGAGCCTGTTTTCAACCCGTAGTAACCAAGGAGCACACATGAACAAGGACCAAGTCAAAGGCACCGTCAAGGACATCGCCGGCGAGGCGCAGGAGAACCTGGGCAAGGTGACCGGCAGTCGCGAGCAACAGGTCAAGGGCGAGGCTCGCCAGGTCGAAGGCAAGCTGCAAAAAGGCGTGGGCGATGTCAAGGAAGGCATCAAGGACGCCGTCGATAAAGCCTGACTACGTTGTGA
The DNA here is from genome assembly GCA_046597415.1 of Ramlibacter sp. GTDB lineage: Bacteria > Pseudomonadota > Gammaproteobacteria > Burkholderiales > Burkholderiaceae_C > Ramlibacter. The sequence goes on along the minus strand of JBKJKT010000190.1, from coordinate 1,614 downwards.
CAACTGACTCCGGGGGCCGCAAGCGGTCCCCTTTTTTTTGCGCGCGCGACCTAGAATCGGGGCCATGAGAGAAGTCCGCGCCGAACCTGCCAGCGAAGTTTCAGCCGTCCAACCGGTAGCGGCCGGGAAGCCGACTCCCGCGTTCGACCCTACGTCAACGACCGTTTTCCAGACGAAGATGAAGCGCGCCCCAGTCTGGTTCTGCTCATTTCTTGCCAGCAACAGCCGCGAAAAACTGCGCTTGCGCGACGAGCTGGTTCTGATCAAGGGCGCCTGGCCGCTTCTCATGAAGCAACGCAATGGCGGCAAGTGGTCGCCTGAGGAAAGACAGGAACTCAAGGCCATGGTGCGTTCCGCTTCGGCAGTGAGCCCTTATCTCTTCATCTGGGCCTTGCCCGGCTCCGTGATCCTGCTGCCATTCCTGGCGTGGTTCCTGGACACACGGCGCAAATACCGCAACCGCAAGAACGCGCGCTGAACGTGGCGACCGCCGCAGCGGCAGGCTCCGGCAGGACAATCGCGCTGCTGGCGATGGCGGGGTTCTTTTCGGGCGCCGGCATGCGCATTTGCGACGCGCTCATCCCCCGGCTGGTCAGCGACTTCGGCATCACTCCAGGCGTCGCGGGGCGCGTCGTCATTTCCTTTTCCCTGGCCTACGGACTGATGCAGCTGGTCTTCGGCCCCCTGGGCGACAGGTTCGGCAAGGCAAGAATGGTGCTGATTGCGGTGCTCGGATGCGCAGCAGGTGCGGTTCTGTGCGCCTTCGCCACCAGCTTCGACGTCCTGGTCTTCATGCGCGTGTTGTGGGGCATGGCAGCGGCCGGCGTCATCCCCTTGAGCATGGCGTGGATCGGCGACGCGGTCGCCTACGAGCAGAGACAAGCCACCCTCGCCCGCATGCTCACCGGGACCATCTCCGGAATGATGGCAGGTCAACTGGCAGGCGGGCTCTTTGCCGAATCGGCGATCGGCTGGCGTGGCGCATTCTTCGTGATCGGTGCCGGCTACGCAGTTGTCGGCACTGCGATGCTGCTCTGGTTGCGGGATGCGCCTTCAGCGGCGAACGCCGACGCAAAAAAAATCGCGTTCCTGTCCCAGTTGCGATCGGTCCTGCGGATTCCCTGGTCACGCTATGTGCTTGCTGCGGTTGGCCTGGAGGGAATCTTTCTGCTCGGGCCGCTGGCTTTCCTGCCCTCGTATCTGCATCTGCGGTTCGGCATTGCGATTTCGACAGCGGCGGCACTGCTGGCCCTGTATGCAGCGGGTGGGCTTCTGTACGCCATCCTGGCGAGGCGTATCGTGCAGCGCTTCGGCGAGCGCCGAATGGTCCTGTGGGGCGGCGTCATGATCGGCGCGGGCTTCGTCGGCTGGCTGGTGAGTCCGATCTACCTGGTGGCCGGGCCGATAGCGCTGCTCGTGGGCTTCGGCACCTACCTGTTTCACAACACATTGCAAACACACGCCACGCAGATGGCCCCTGAGGCGCGCGGCACTGCGGTGTCGATTTTTGCGTTTTGCCTTTTTGTCGGACAGGCCATCGGTGCCAGCATTGCCGGGTATTCGTTAGACCGGTGGGGATTCGTTGCCATGCTGGTCGTTCCCGCCATCGCCCTG
>JBKJKT010000168.1:0-9004 GCA_046597415.1 Ramlibacter sp. | reverse complement strand
CCCTTGCCGACGATCAACCGGACGCCTTCGCGCGACATCAGCGGCGCCGTGGAGCGCTCCATCCGGTCCGAAGTCGTGGTGCCGATGCAGACCGGCTCGTAGCCGGCGGGATGCTGGGAACTGACCGGCACCTTGCGCACGTTGGGCGCGGTGTGGATCACGGCGTGTCCTGCGAGGTCCAGGCGGGTCTTGCGCCCGCGGTCGAACATGTGGATCTGGGTCGCATCGCGGATGCCAAACAGTGTCTTCTGCAGCGTGACCGTGTCGTTGATGCGCAGCTGCCGGATCTGCGCTTCGGTGGCGGGCATGGAAAGGGTGTGGTGCGCCATGCGGTGCTCCTTAGAAACCATAGCTCACGCCAGCCGGCGTGAAGGTGGCGCGCGCGCGCCGGGCCGAGTGGCACTGCATGTTCACCGCCACCGGATTCATGGTGATATGGGTGTGGGCCAGTTCGATGTGGACGGCAAAGGCCGTCGCGTCGCCGCCCAAGCCCTGCGGCCCGACGCCCAACTGGTTCACGGCCGGGAGCAACTGCGCCTCCAGGGCCGCGCCTTCAGGGTCGCTGCAAATGGACCCGATGGGTCGGGTGGCTGCGCGCTTGGCCAGCGCCACGCACAGGTCGGAGGTGCCGCCGATGCCGACGCCCACGATCGTCGGCGGGCAGGTCTTGCCACCGGCGGCAATGACGCAATCGATCACGAAGGTCTTGATCGCGTCGATGCCCTCGGCGGGGACTGCCATCTTGAGGAAAGAGTTGTTCTCGGAGCCGCTGCCCTTGGGAACCATCTCCAGCGTGATCTGCTGCGGGGTATCGTCGAAAGCCACATGGATCACCGGAACCTCGATGCCGCAGGAGCTGTGATTGTTTTGCCGGTTCAGGGGATGCACGACCGACGAGCGCAGCGGATATTCGCGCGTGGCGCGTTCGCAGCCGCGCCGGATCGCCTGCTGCAACGCGTAACCGTCGACCTGCACGTCGAGCCCGATGCACAGGTTGTAGATCGGCACGCCGGTGTCCTGACACAAAAGATTGTCGGTGTCTTCGGCGATCAGGATGTTCTTTTTCATGGTCGCCAGCACGCCACGCGCAGTGGCGCCGCTTTCCTCCTGGTGCAGGCGCTCGATGCCGCTCTTGACATCTGGCGGCAGCACCTTGAGGGCCTGGATGTAGAGCGCCTTGGCGGTTTCTTCGACTAGTTGGAGATCGATGTTCATGGGGGGGTTTGCCTTTCCAATTGATTCGCCGAACCGGGCTACGCGGGCTATGCGGGCAACGGGGGCTTGCGGGGCCGCCGGCGCGCAGCGCCGGGCAGAAAGCAGACCGGGACCAGCCCCGGCGAAGCGCAGGACCGGCCAGCGATCCGTGTTGTCAGTTGGCGCTGAGCTTGCGGTTCTTCACCACTCGTTCCCACTTGAGCGATTCAGAAGCGATGGCGTTCGAGAGCTGTTGCGGTGTGTTTCCCACCGGCCGCATGCCCTGCTGCGTCAGGCGCTCTTTGGTATCCGGATCCGCCAGCACCTTGAGCGTGTCCTGCAGCACCTTGTTGACAACATCTTGCGGTGTGCCTGCGGGCATGAAGAAGCCAAACCAGCCCGTGACATCGTCCATGTTGGCCAGTCCGGCCTCAGCGGCCGTCGGCACGTCGGGCAGGATGCTCGAGCGCTCCTTGCCGGTCACGGCCAACGCGCGCAACTTGCCGCTCTTGACGAACGGTGAAGCAGCAGCGATGTTGCCGACCATCATCTGCAATTGCCCTGCCATGAGGTCGGTGTACGCCAGCGCCTCGCCCTTGTACGGGATGTGCGTGATCTCAACGCCCGCTGCATCGGCAAAGGCTTCGCCGGCCATGTGCACCTGGCTGCCCAGGCCTGCCGAGCCGAAGTTGACCTTGCCCGGCTGGGATTTGGCCAGCGCGATCAGTTCCCGTACGTTGTTGGCAGGCACGCCGGGATTAACCACGATCAGCATCGGCCCGGTGGCAACGTTGGTGATCGGGCTGAAATCCTTCAGGCCGTACGACAGCTTCTGGTACAAAAATGGATTGACCGTGAACATGCTCCCGGAGGCCAGGATCATGGTGTAGCCGTCGGCTGGCGACTTGGCGGTGAACTCGGCGCCCACGGCGCCTCCAGCGCCGGCGCGGTTCTCGACCACCACGCTTTGTTTCCAGACCTCGGACAGCTTCTGGCCGATGACCCGGCCAACCACGTCCGTGCTGCCGCCTGCGGCAAAGGGGATGACAATTTTCACGGGGCGCGCTGGCCAGGCCTGGGCCTGGGCCTGGGCGGTGGCTCCCAGCGTGAGCGAGAAAGCGCATGTCAGCAGCAGGTTGCGCCGAAGTTTGGACGTGATTTTCATTTGCAGTCTCCGATGGTTGTAGTAAGAGTGTTCACAAGTTCAGGCCGTTCAAACAAGTGAAGGCCATTCAGTAAAAGAGCGCCAGACAGAAAGCCAGACCCGTGAGCGCGCCAGCCCCCAGGCTGATGGCCACCAGGTCCTTGCGCAGGTTGGTCCAGGGCCGGAATTCGATCAGGAGCAGGCGCACGCCGCCCATCATGTGCAGGGACAGCAGGACCACCAGACCCCACTCGGCGGTCTTGAACAAGGCGTTGTCGGTCAGCCTGAGAAACTGGTCTAGCGCATCAACGCCCTGGATGGCGTGGCCCAGCGCCCAGAAATGCACAGGCAGGAACAGCGCCAGTGCCAGGCCCGAAAGCCGGTGCACCAGGAAAGCCCAATAGGACGCATGGTTGCGCGCTCGAGCGTCAGGCCCCCTCATGCGGCACTCACCGCGTAGACGGAGCGCAGTCCGAGGACGGCGATGAGAGCCGCGACGGCCCAGGCCGCACGCAGCGCGCTGGTTGAAGACCACCCTCCCCACTCCTCGGCAATGCGCGCCAATCCCACTGGCACATGGACGGCGCAGGCCAGCACGAAAGTGGCATAGAAGGCAGCAAAGCCCCAGTTGCCGCGGGTGCGGCCCAACACCTCCGCGCCAGTCAGGCCGCCGCGAACCGCCCACAGGATCACGAGCAGGTGGACGACCACGCAAACGGCCAGCACCATGGCGCTAAGACGCTGCAGGTACCAAAGCCGCGCCTGGGTCCCCAGCGACAGGTCGGCGCTCACAGTTCCCCCTTCATGGCGGCCTTGGCCACCAGCCGCTTGAGCCCGGAAATGCCGGCGGTCGGCGCAAGCTTCTTGGGGCAGCGTTCAGTACAGGAGCCTTGCGTGTGGCAGCTATGGCAGCCGCTGGTGCCCGCTACGGCGCGCAGCCGCTCGATGCCCTGCACGTCGCGGATGTCGTTGACCAGCGTCCAGGCGCGGTTCAGTGCCGCTGGTCCCAGGTAATCGGGCCGCCACTTCACCACGTCGCATGAGGCATAGCAAACGCCGCAGCCAATGCATTCGATGCCCGCGTCGGCAGCCTTGCGCGGCTCGGACGCCGGATCGACCTTCTGGAACGGATCGTGCCGGGTGGCGGAGCCCTCGAAGCGCCCCTTGGCCGCGGCCCATTTGTCGAAAAAGGTACTCATGTCGGTGACCAGGTCCTTGACCACCGGCAGGTTCGACAGGGGGGCGATATCGAGCGCATCGCCGCTGCAAACCGCCGAAACATGGGTGCGGCAGGTCCATCGCGCCTTGCCGTTGACAGTCATCGCACAGGAGCCGCACATGCCAACACGGCAGGCGAAGCGGTAGCTGAGGTTGGCCTCCAGATTGCGCTGAATCCAGGTGACGACATCGAGGACCGTCTGATTCGGGTTGCGCGGAACCTCGTAAGACGCAAAAGCGCCGTCTGCGCCGCCGCGCCAGACCTTTACTTGAAGCATTTCCATGCGGGAGAGAACTTTGGCAATAAGGAAAACCATGCGCCGCGAGGCACGGCGGCGTGATTGCATTCTTAAGCAAGCGGCGGGGTTGGGAAAGCTATTAATATTGCGTTGCAGGTAAAGTCTTTCTTTACCTCGCCGCCTGACACTGAAGTGCTCGCCATGACCTCGATCCGCAGCATGAAGACCTTCCTGGCGGTTGCCCGCCACGGCAGCTTTGCGGCGGCAGGGCAGCAGATCGGGCTGACGCCGGCGGCGGTCGGTCTGCAAATGAAGGCGCTGGAAGCGGACCTCGATTGCCAGCTGTTCCGGCGTACTGCTCGGGCGGTGGCACTGAACCCGGCGGGCCGACGGCTGGCGCCGGAGTTCGAGGCGCTGGTGCAGCGCTACGAAAGCGTGACCACCGGACTCGATCACGAAGGCTTGTCGGGACGCGTCGTCGTCGGTGCCCTGGTGTCATCGCTGATGGGCGCTTTCTCGGACGCCCTCTGGGCCATCAAGCGCGATCATCCGAGGCTGGATGTGCAGCTCTTTGCCGGACTGTCGGCCGATCTGGCGCTTCGAGTCGCACAGGGCGACATGGACGCGGCGGTTGTCACACAGCCGCCTCACCAGCTTGCCGACAGCCTGCGCTGGAGCGAGCTTTATGCCGAGCCCATGGTGCTGATCGTTCCCCGGCATCCGCACTTCGCGTTGGGCGCAGACCAGCACGAGATCCTCGCGAAGGCGCCCTTCATCCGCTTTGAACGCGGTACCTGGACCGGCAAACTGGTGCAGGAGGTGCTCGATGGCTGCAAGGCCAGCGTCACCGAGGGCATGCAGCTCAATTCCAACGAGGCGATCATTGAACTGGTGCGGCATGGCTTTGGCGTCTCCATCGTTCCGCAGCTGGCTAACGTGGACTGGAAAAGCGACCGGCTGCTGCGCATCATTCCGCTGCAGGGCATCGACATCCGGCGCCGGGTCGGACTGCTGGAGCGGACCACTCATTCGCGGCTGGCCTTCACCGGCGTGATCAAGGCCTACTTTCGTCAGAACGACGCCGCCGCCACACGAGAGAAACCTCCCGCAGGCAAGGACGTGGGCTGAAAGGACGCGGCTGGTGCTGTGCTGCCCGGCTTGCAAGTCAGTCACCCGGGATGTGCGGCGGGTGCAATTGGACTGCGCGTGCACCTTTCTTTCGCATCCGGATGTTCAGCATTTCCACGACTAGCGAGAATGCCATGCCGAAGTAAACATAACCCTTCGGTACGTGGTTGTCGAAACCTTCGGCCACGAGCACAACGCCCACAACCACCAGGAACGACAGCGCAAGAATCTTGATGGTAGGGTGGTCAGACACGAACCGTCCGATCGGCCCCGCAAACACCATCATCAGGCCGACCGAGACAATGACCGCTGCGATCATGATGCGCACATCGTCCACCATACCCACTGCAGTGATGATGGAGTCCAGCGAGAACACCAGATCGACCAGCATGATTTGCAGGATCACCGCGGTGAAGGTGGCTTGCACGGCCTTGCTGCCGTCGCTGTGGCCCCCTCCTTCGATCGACTGGTGGATCTCGCTGGTACTCTTCCACAGCAGAAACAGACCGCCCAGAATCAGGATCAGGTCGCGGCCCGAGATCTCCTGGCGAAACACTGTGAACAGCGGCGCCACCAAGCCCACGATCCAGGCCAGCACCAGCAGCAGGCCGATACGCATGAACATCGCCATGAACAGGCCGATCTTGCGAGCCAGCTCTCTTCGCTCCCTTGGGAGCTTGTCCACCAGGATCGAGATGAAGATGATGTTGTCTATTCCCAGCACCAATTCCAGCGCAGTGAGGGTGGCAAAGGCGATCCAGGCTTCGGGGCTTGTAAGCAGTTCCATAGGTCATTATTGTGCTGCCATCGCAGACTTCATGTTTGCCAGGAGCTATCCCGACTCGCCAGGATCGATCACGCTCAACTGGTCATTTAGTGACTTCATCCATCATCAAAAGATACGGGTCCGTCACCGCGACAGCCAGTTCCTTGACCGCAGGATGCGGGTCTAGCAGCGTGAGAAAGCTTGGGTGAAGCATGGTGAGCTTCGTCCGGCCGCCCTCCTGGTAGATACTCATATGGCCGCAAGGCATCATCGCGGACACCTGAAGGCCCGCGCTCCAGATATTCGCCGCCGCCTTGGGATCGCAGATGCGTACCTGCGTGATTTCGCCGCCCTTCAGCTTGTTGTCATTGATGTATAGCCAGCCCTTTTGCGTGACGTATTGGCGGATCGATTGGTGGACGTCGGCCGGAGACTTGGACGAGGTGCGCGTGATGAAGACGGCGTCTCGCGAAGGTGGGGTTGCGCAACCCGCAAGCGCGATACATCCAGCGATAACAACCAGGAGAGAACGAAAGCGGAGGAAGCTGAAAGACATGGTGTGCTCCTAAGTGCGACTGCCCGTGAAGAACGTACACCTTGCGGCAGTCGACTTGCAGGTGTCGCGCAGCCACCCATGAGCGGCTTGGGCAGTCTACTCCCACCTGTGCGCGAATCGCGCGTACTATGCAGGCGGTTCACTCAAGGCTCGAAAAAGTCTCTGCACAGGAGGGACTCCATGGCGACTATCGGCAAGAGCGTTCTTGGCGGAATCGGCAACACCCCACTGGTGGAACTGCAGAACGTGGTTCCCGCTGGATCGGCGCGGGTGATCGCCAAGCTTGAATGGGCCAACCCGACGGGCAGCATGAAAGACCGCATGGCCATTGCCGCCGTCACCCAGGCAGAGGCCGACGGGCTCCTGGTGCCCGGCGGAACTGTCGTGGAGTACACGGCGGGTACCACCGGCATTTCGCTGGCTTTGGTCTGCGCCGCCAAAGGGTACGGACTGGAAATCGTTTTCTCCGACGCGTTCAGCGAAGAAAAGCGCCGCACCATGCAATCGTTCGGCGCGCGCATTACTCTTGTACCCAGTGACAACAAGCAGATCACCGCAAACCTGATCAGATCGATGATCGGCAAGGCGGCGGAAATCAGCGAGCGGCCAGGCCACTGGTACTGCGATCAGCTCAACAATCACGCCGCGATTTCAGGATATTTGCCGCTCGGCGAAGAGCTCTGGCAACAAAGCCACGGCGAGATCGATGCGTTTGTGCACACGGTAGGCACGGCCCACTCGATCCACGGGGTTGGACAGGTCCTGTGGAGTCACAGCCCGCGCATCCGCATCGTCGCAGTCGAGCCCGCCGAGTCGGCCGTCCTTTCAGGAGGCGCGTCGGGCTCGCACAAGATCGAAGGGATTGGGATTGGGTTTCTGCCGCCGCTGTGGCGACCCGAGCAGGTGAACGACATCATGTCCGTCTCCACGCAGGAAGCCCAGGAGATGACGCGGCGACTGGCGCGGGAAGAAGGAATTTTCGCGGGCGTGTCCTCGGGAGCGAACGTCGTCGCGGCGCTCAGGGTGGCCCGTAGTCTCGGGGCTGGCGCCACCGTTGCCACGATCGTCGCCGATTCGGGCTTGCGCTATTTGAGCACCGACGTCTATCGCGATGCCCCGGCTCACAACCCGTCGGTCAGGGCGTGAGGGGTCTGGTCCTGAGCCGGCCTTCCAGAGCCAACCTGAACATCTGGCGAAGTTAGCTGCGCTCGACAACCACGTCGCTGATCCAGATCACGGGCTGGGCACCTGAAGGAAAATCGCCGCCTCGCACTCCCCGCTGATGACCCAGGGTGGTGCCACGCTCAGCTCAGCCAGCCTGCCGATGGTTCCAGTGCGAACACCAGCGTCAAGTCGGCACGACTCGTGGTGAAGCTTTGGCCCTCGGTGATGACTATGTCCGCCGGCTGGCCGTCTATCGTGATCCAAAAGCAACCGCGCAGGCACGTCACTGTCGCGATAGCGGTGTCCTGCGGCAGCCGGAGGAAGGTCCCCTTCTGGATGGACTGCACGGGGTCGGCTGGCGCAGCCGCAGGTCGAGCCGTCTGACTTGCGAGACGGCCGTGAAAAAGCGCAGAGGCTGCGGGCGCGAAGCGGTTGAGGGCGAGGTCCATGAAGTTCTCCAGTGCTGTTGTCCGATGGAGGAACTATGCTTTGCGCCCGCGCCGGCGACCAGTGTGCAGATTACGGGGCCTTGCGCCCCGGCTACGGTGACGGGTACCGTAACCGCGCGTCGCGCCGCACCAAACTGAGAACCAAGTCGCAGCCGGCTCTACAAAAAGCCGTCGCGCGTTGCCGCGTGAACCGCCTCGGCGCGGGTCGCGCAGTTCAGTGCCTTCAGCGCACCCGCCACGTGCATCTCGACGGTACGGGGGCTGAGGTCCAGCTCCCGGGCGATCTGCTTGTCGGTCTTGCCCGCCGCCACATGGCCGAGCACAGAAGTCTGGCGGGGTGTCAGCCGTCCGCACGGCTCCATCCTATCGCCGAGAAAGGCCTTGATCTCTCGAACTACATCGGCCCAGCAGGGCTCTTCGCTCATCGGGAGATGATTGGCGCTGTCGACCGGCAGAAAGCGAGCGCCCGCGATCAGCGCGGCGACTTTCTTGCCCTGATCGAACTGGATCAATTGGTCTCCATGGCTATGAAGAACAAGCGTCGGACACTTCACGAGCGCTGCCTGCTCCTTCACGTTGATCCCAAAATTGACGCGCAGAATTTGTGCCGCCACCTCAGCGCTGGCTGTCAGCAGCGAATACTCGTCAAATTGCTGCTGTTGCTGAACAGTAGCTGTCGGCATGAACTTGGACACGAAGACCTGTCGATACGCGGCAGATCCTCGCCCCCATCCCCACTCGGTCAGCTTGAGCAGCGTTTCTGCCTCCTCGCGGATATGTGGGTCGGGATTGCGAGTGGAGAAGTACGACGTCGCGAACCCGCCAAACAGCACCAGCCGGCTCACTCTTTCCGGGTGGCGTGCAGCGTAGGCAATCGCGATGGCTGCGCCCTGGGACACGCCGAGGAGGGAAAACGTCTTGAGGCCCAGGCCATCGACGACGGTTTCGAGGTCGCTCACCCAGGCTTCGAAAGAGATTTCAGGAGGCATGCGCGTGGATAGTCCACACCCACGTTCGTCATACGTGACGTAACGGTGGTCACGGCTGAACTCGCGGATCCAATGACTGTTGAAGGCACTTGCCGGGTCTCTCTCGACGTGCGTGAGCCACGTCGAGGCTCGCACGAGAGGCGGGCCGCTGCCATAG
>JBKJKT010000053.1:0-2907 GCA_046597415.1 Ramlibacter sp. | reverse complement strand
TCGGGTGAGCAACCTCTTGGGAAACTACAGCTAGCGGCCAAGGGTGTGCGGCGGTACGATGAAGCATGCTGACGCCACAAGACTTCGCGGACATCCCGTTTCTGGCCTCGGTGCCTCCGGAGGAACTTGCTCGCCTGGCCGAAGGGGCCGGCGATTTGCGACTGACGCCCGGCGAGTACGCTGTGCATGAGGGCGGCGAGCGCGCACTGTTCGTCGTGCTGTCCGGTCGTATTGAGGTCACCAAGCGCGTCGACGGCCTGGAGCGGACGATTGGTGTTCGGCACCCTGGCCAGATTTTCGGGGAAGTACCGATCACGTTCGGTACGCCTTTCCAGGGCAGCTACCACGCCGTCGAACCGTCGCGGGTCGCGCAAATCTCGATGCGCCAGTTCCACACGCTGGCGGCTGGGTCGCCATTGGTGCTCACCCATGTGGCAGCGCTCGCCAGCGAGCGCATCGGCGGGCTGCGCGGAATCGCCACAACGCCTCCCAAGGCGCGAGCTGTTCTGGTCGGCCAACGGTGGGACGCCACGCTGCGTGGACTGCGCACGTTCCTTACGCGCAACCACATCGCCTACGAGTGGGTGGCACCCGATTCGCGAGAGCTCGCTTCGTACTGGCCCGGCGCTGCACCGACCGAGGCCGAACTGCCCGCGCTGATCTGCGACGATGGGAGCCAGCTGCGGTCGGCGACGGTACGCGACGTCGCTGAGAAGCTGGGTCTGCCGATCGCCCCACGCGGCGAGCTCTACGACACCGTGATCATCGGCGGCGGACCCGCCGGGCTCGCTGCCGGGGTGTACGGCGCGTCCGAGGGCCTGCGTACTCTGGTCATCGAGCGCGAGGCCCCCGGTGGACAGGCCGAGACCTCGTCCCGGATCGAAAACTATCTGGGCTTTCCCACCGGCGTGTCTGGCGAGGAACTCGCCCAGCGCGCTTCTCAGCAGGCGAAACGGCTCGGGGCAGAGCTGATCGTCACGCGCTCGGCGGTTGGCATCGACCTGCGGGACCGGAAGGTGATGCTCGACGGCGGCCAGACCGTGCAGGCCCGCTCGATCATCCTGGCCACGGGCGTGAGCTGGCGACGGATCGCCTCCGACGGCTTCGACCGGCTGCTCGGCAAGGGGGTGTACTACGGCGCATCAAGCAGCGAGGCCGGCCTGACGCAGGGCCAGGACATCCACCTGATCGGTGCCGGCAATTCGGCAGGCCAGGCGGCGATGTTCTTCGCAAACCATGCAAGCAGCGTCACGCTGGTCGTGCGCGGCGATTCGCTCGAGAAGAGCATGTCGCACTACCTGATCGAGCAGTTGCGCACCAAGCCGAACATCGGCGTGGCGCTGAACAGCGAAGTCCGGGCCGTGCATGGTGACAAGTTGCTCGAGGCGATTGATCTGTTCGACAGCCGCGACCGCAGCGTGCGTCGCGTGGACAGCGGCGGCGTGTTCGTCTTCATCGGCGCGGATGCCGAGACGGGCTGGTTGCCGGACGAGGTGCTGCGCGACTCGCGGGGCTACGTGCTTACCGGTGAAGCTGTTTCGAAGTCCGGGCGCTGGCCGCTGCAGCGTGACCCGTACTTGCTTGAAACCAGCGTCCCCGGAATCTTCGCGGTCGGCGACGTACGGGCTAGCCCCGTCAAACGCGTCGCTGCGGCGGTCGGCGAGGGCAGCATGGCGATCGCATTCGTACACCAGGTCCTTGCCCATGAACAACAGCCGACGCCTGCGGCTTGAGCCGCTTCAGGCGTCGCAGTCCACCGCTTCAGGCGTCGCAGGCTGAAAGTGCGGTCGATCGCATTGGACTGGCATGAGCTGCGGCGCTAATATTGTCTGGCTGTGCCACGCGTGTGGCAAATCTCGATCGATTCCGAGTAGGAGATGACACCATGAATCTTCCATGTTTCAAGAGTATCTACTTCGTAGCGATCATGTTGACCGCGGTGGCCGCGCTCGCGGCATGCGCGCCAGCACCCACACTAGTCACGCGAACGGCCGCGCCGACGGCGGCTCCACCCACTGCAACAAAGGTTGCTGACTCCACTCCTAGTCCGTCCATTCAGACGCGGACTCTTTTCGAACAACGGGTGGAGCAGTTGCCCCAGCAGCCGCTATGCTGGGACGTTCGAACCGGGAGCCTGGCCCCAGGAGCGAAGAGTCCGCCCACCGGTTTTCACACGCACAGTTGGGTCGTGGCCTATGTGACCGGCGGCGCTGAACGAGTGACCTATGAGGGAGGCGCCTCTTTCATCGTCAACGCCGGAGGAGGGATATTGTTTGAGGCGGCAAAGGCTCACGTCCATGAGAGCGTAGGAACGGTCCCGCGCACCAACATCGGTTTTGAACTCACCTGCCAGCGCCAGCCGAATTCCACTGGCACCTCGGGTACGCTGCCTGGTATGCGATCAGGTGCAGTGCCATATCAGGTGCAATTGCGAGAGAGAACTTGGCCATCTGGAGCCCAGACCCCGGTGCATGTCCTGTCAGGCCCAACGACAACCTACATCCTTGAGGGCACGATAGGGCAAAGCACCTCCTCGGGCACCGCTCGCTCAGGGCCGGGCAAACTCTATGTTAGCCCGGTGGGTGAGCTTGCCCAGAATACCTGTGTCAGCAGCACCGCGTGCCGAACACTCGATATCGATACATGGCCGTCGGGGGAGACTCGGTCAGTTCCACAGCAAGGCAAGCGTCTGCCCCTACCTTAGTAGGCTGTTTCTTAAATAAACACACGTATATTTATTGATAATTTCGGCCACGTATGGCATCGTGAAGCCCTCTTCGAGGGAGAATCGCCCAATGCCAAGGAAAAGCCCATTCCATATCAAGCTGTCTGCCGATGAGCAAGCCGAGTTAGATCGGCGAGCGGCCAAATATACGTTGCCGTACTTCGAGGTCGTTCGCGCCAAGA
>JBKJKT010000266.1:0-3905 GCA_046597415.1 Ramlibacter sp. | reverse complement strand
CTCGACCATCTGGCCGCTCACCACGCCGAGCCCGCCAAAGATCTGCACTGCCCCATCGATTACCTGCTGTGCGCCTTCGGTCGCCGTGAGCTTGGCCATCGCGGCCTCTCGCGTGACGTTCTCGCCCTGATCGCGCTGCCATGCAGCACGGTAGACAAGCAGCGCCGAGCTGTCGATCGTCGTGGCCATCTGCGCGAGCTTCGCCTGCGTGAGCTGGAAGTCGGAAAGCACCCCGCCGAACATCTTGCGTGTGGTCGCGCGTCGCAATGCTTCATCGAGGGCCCGACGCGCAAAGCCGAGCGACGCGGCCGCAACAGAAGTGCGGAATACATCGAGTGTGCGCATGGCGACCTTGAAGCCCTCGCCCGCAGCTCCAATTCGCTGGGTCAACGGAACGCGGCAATTGCTGAACTTCAGACGGGCCAACGGGTGCGGGGCGATGACATCGATGCGCTCGGCGATTTCGAAGCCCGGCGCGTCGGCATCGACGATGAAGGCCGAGATGCCACGAGCGCCAGGAGCCTCGCCGGTGCGGCAGAACACGACGTAGAAATCGGCGATGCCGCCGTTGGAGATCCACGTCTTTTCACCATTGATGATCGCGTGATCGTTGTCGATGTGTGCGCTGCACTGCATGGCCGCCACGTCAGAGCCGGCTTCCGGTTCAGACAGGGCGAACGCTGCGATGGCTTCGCCGTTCGCGACTCTGGAGAGATAGCGCGCCTTCTGCTGCGGCGTGCCCTGCAGGCTGATCGCGCCTGATCCCAGGCCCTGCATTGCGAAGGCGAAGTCAGCAAGGCCACTGTGCCGCGCAAGTGTTTCGCGAATGAGGCAGATCGCACGTGTGTCGATGGCATCGGACGCACCGTAGTCCCCGCCCACGGCGTGTCGCAGCCAGCCGCCTGCACCGAGCGACTTCACCAGCTGGCGGCACTCTTCATCGACATCACTGCCGTGATCGTGTGGGACGTGCTCGGCGGCCCAGGCGTCGAGCGAGCGCGCGAGTTCGCGGTGCCGCTCCTCGAAGAACGGCCACTTCAGGTAACGCGTGTCGGCCATGTCAGTTGCCCTCGAAACGGGGTTTGGATTTGGCAACGAACGCGTCGTAGGCGCGCGTGAAGTCCTCGGTCATCATGCAGATCGCCTGGGCCTGCGCCTCCGCTTCAATGGCCTGCTCGATCGTCATGGCCCACTCCTGATGGAGCATGGTTTTGGTGATGCCATTGGCGAAGGTCGGGCCCTGCGCGAGGTCTGCAGCCAGTTTCTGTGCCTGGGCCAACACGTCTTCAGGCGCGCAGATGCGGTTGAAGAAGCCCCAGCGCTCGCCCTCTTCTCCTCCCAACGATCGCCCCGTGTAGAGCAACTCTGACGCCCGGCCCTGCCCGACGATTCGCGGCAGCATCGAGCACGCGCCCATGTCGCATCCGGCCAGTCCCACGCGATTGAAAAGGAACGCGGTCTTGCTTCGCGCTGTGCCCAGGCGAAGGTCCGAAGCCATGGCGATGATCGCGCCCGCGCCCGCGCACACGCCATCTATCGCTGCGACGATGGGCTGCGGACAGGCACGCATCGCCTTGACCAGATCGCCCGTCATGCGGGTGAACATGAGGAGTTCAGGCGCCTTGAGCTTGACCAGCGGGCCGATGATTTCGTGCACATCGCCGCCTGAGCAGAAGTTGTCGCCCGCGCCCACAACGACGACAGCGTGAACATCGGTCGCGTATTTCAAGCGCCCGAATAGATCGCGCAGTTCGGCGTACGAGTCGAAGGTGAGCGGGTTCTTGCGCTCGGGCCGGTTGAGTGTGATGGTCGCGACGCAATCTTTGACTTCCCAGACGAAATGTGTTGCCTGGTAGGTGGCGAGTTGCTGGCGGTTGCCGGCGATGAGTGCGGGGTCTACGCGGGGGGTGTCGGTGGTCATGATCCTGGCCTTGTGACTGTTCGAAGGGCTGCCCCCACCCTAGCCCTCCCCCAGGGGGGGAGGGGATGAAGGCAGGGAGCGTTCGCGCTCGAGGTTGCGTTCCAGCTGGGTCTTGCCTGAAAGGTACTGCTTCGGCCAGCTCACCTGGGTGTAGCCGATCTTCGCGGCCTCCTGCAAGGTCCAGGCGGCGTTGGCCAGATGCGGACGCGCGACGGCACAGAGGTCTGCGCGACCGGCGGCGATGATGCTGTTGACATGATCCGCTTCAGATATCGCGCCCACTGCAATCGTGGGGATGCGCGCTTCATTACGGATGCGGTCAGAAAACGGCGTCTGGTACATGCGACCGTAAACCGGCTTCTGCTTCTTGCTGACCTGGCCCGATGAGCAGTCGATCATGTCGGCGCCTGCGGACTTGAATAGCTTCGCGATCTCGACTGCATCATCAGGCGTGATGCCGCCTTCGACCCAGTCGTGTGCCGAAATGCGAACCGACATCGGCAGATCCTCAGGCCACGCCGAACGCATCGCAGTGAAAACCTCCAGCGGATAGCGGGCGCGGTTTTCAAGCGACCCGCCGTACTCGTCCGTACGCTGATTGGTCAGCGGCGAGATGAAGCTGGAGAGCAGGTAGCCATGCGCACAATGAAGCTCCAACCAGTCGAAGCCGGCTTCGGCGGCAAGCTTCGCGCTGCGTACGAAATCGGCTGTCACGCGGTCCATGTCCTGACGCGTCATCGCGCGCGACCAATCGCTGACCCCATCGACGAATTGCTGCGGCGAGGCAGAAATCAACGGCCAGTTGCCTGCCGCAAGCGGCTGGTCTTCGCCCTCCCACGGAACGCGCGTCGATCCCTTTGCGCCCGCGTGACCGATCTGGATTGCAATCTTCGCGTCGGAGTTCGCGTGAACGAAATCAACGATGCGCTTGAAGCCATCGCGTTGTGCCTCGCTCCACAAACCGGGGCAGCCTGGTGTGATGCGCGCATCGGGGGTCGGGCAGGTCATCTCCACCATCACCATCCCCGCGCCGCCCATCGCGCGCGCGCCGAGGTGGACGAGGTGGTAGTCCGAAGGCAAGCCATCCACGCACGAGTACTGCGCCATCGGCGAGACGACCACACGATTTTTCAGCGTGACGCCGCGCAAGCTGAACGGCGTGAACATCGGGGGAGCAGGACGCTGCGCTGGCTGTCTCGTGATGCCCGCGCCTGCTGCGATCCAGTCCTCATAGTTTTCGACGTAGCCCTTGTCGCGCACGCGCAGGTTTTCGTGGCTGATGCGCTGGCTGCGGGTGAGCAGCGAATACGCGAACTGCTCGGGCGGCAGATGGGCATAGCGCTCGACGTTTTCGAACCATTCGGTTGAGTTGCGCGCGGCGTTCTGAATTTTTAGAACCTCCACGCTGCGAATGGATTCGTAGCGGGTAAGGGCCTGTTCCAATTCCTCGTTCCGGCCGTCGCGCAGCACGCGCGCCAGTTCAATCGCATCTTCGAGCGCCAGCTTAGTCCCCGAGCCGATCGAAAAGTGCGCCGTATGCGCGGCATCCCCCATCAGCACCACCGGCTGCCGCCCGTTGTGATGCACCCAGGTCTTGCAGACCACGCGCGGAAACCGGATCCATTGCGCCGAGCCGCGCAGATGGGCCGAATTGGAAATCAGCGGGTTGCCATCGAGGTACTTGGCAAAGAGCTTCTCGCAGTACGCGATCGCATCTTCCTTCTCCATCGTGTCCAGGCCCGCCTTCAGCCAAACGTCCTCGGGCGTCTCGACGATGAAGGTGGAGGTATCGCCGTCGTACTGGTAGGCATGCGCCTGAAACCAGCCATGCGGGGTCTCTTCAAATGCAAACGTGAAGGCGTCGAACTTCTTGTGGGTGCCGAGCCAGACGAAGCGACATTGACGCGTGTCGATGTCGGGCTGATAGGTCTCGGCGTACTTGGTGCGGATGCGGCTGTTGAGGCCGTCGCACGCGATGATCAGG
>JBKJKT010000146.1:0-4055 GCA_046597415.1 Ramlibacter sp. | reverse complement strand
GGTCTCGCTGGTGGCAACCCACCAGCATCTCCAGCGTTCTGTTTGAACCGCCGTATGCGGAACCGCACGTACGGTGGTGTGAGAGGGCTGAGAGGGTAACCTCTCACCCTACTCGATAGTAGGCACGCGACTATTGTCTTTTATTCAAATTCCGATAAATTATCATTTTTTAGATAAAAACCGATAATCGTGATCGCTTTTCACCGACACCAGTTGGCTCATGAGATGGTCCAGGCACTGCAGGGCAAGGCCTTCCTGGGTGACGCCCACAATGGATTGTTCCTCGCAGCGCCCCGTCGAACCGGCAAAAGTACCTTCCTGCAAAGCGATCTGCGCCCGGAGCTCGAAGCGGCGGACATCACGGTCGTCTATGTGGACCTTTGGGCGGACCCGCGACGTGACCCCGGCGCTCTGATCGCGGAGGCTATTGCCAGCGAGCTCAAGCGTCATCTCGGCGTGGTCGCCCGAACTGCGCGCAAGACGGGACTCAAGGGCGTGAAGATTGCCGGTGCCCTCGAGATAGACACCACTCGAATTGGTGAGATCGATGGGCTCACGCTGGTCGACGCCTTGCGAACGTTGCACCAGCGCTCGGGCCAGCCAGTGGCGCTCATCATCGACGAGGCTCAGCATGCACTCACCAGCGTTGCGGGTGAGGCTGCCATGACGGCGCTCAAGTCAGCGCGCGACCAGATGAACCAGCCTGGGCGCGTCAACCTGATGCTGGTCATGTCTGGCTCGGACCGCGACAAGCTTTTGCGTCTGGTCGTCAGCACGGCTGCACCTTTCTACGGCTCCCAGATACAACCACTCCCACCGCTGGGGACGGACTTCATTGCCTATGTCGCCGAACTGGTGGAGGCGCAGCGGCCGGACTTGAGCCCCGTGGACCGGGACGCGCTGCACAAGGCGTTTGTCGCGTTCAACCACCGGCCGCAGTTCTTCATGGCGGCGCTGGGCGCGGTGCTGAGTCCTCTTTCAGGGCTCAGCGGCCGGTTCGAGCCTGCGATGCAAGATGCCGCTGATGAGCAACAGCGGCAGGACGAAGCACAGATGGAGTCTGACTTCCTGGGACTCAAGCCGACAGAGCGCGCGGTCCTCTGGAGGATGCTGGATCAAGGCCCACGTTTCCGGCCTTATGACGCCGAGGCCCTTCGCTTCTATCGGGATCAACTGGGCCGACCGGTCAATACGCCGCAGGTGCAGAGGGCGCTCGAGTCCCTGCGAGAGCGCATGCCCGCGCTGGTCTGGAAGTCGGCGCGTGGTGAGTACGCTGTGGAAGATGCTGCGATGCACCGATGGTATGAGGCGAGGAAGTTAGCCGGGCAGTGGCCTCCGGCGGACGCTCAAGGACAACTGCCTCTTGGCGATGAGTGATCTACAGCATGGATCACTTTTCGCGGGAGTGAGTCAGGCGGGACAAGAGCTACGCCGGCGTTTCTTCCCGCCCATCCGGATGCTTCGCAAACCGTTTCACCTCGCGTCCGTGCACCGGCGCACTGTCGCCAAACGGCCAACCACCAAACTGGGTGCGGCGGTAGTCCTGCATCGCCTGCATGATCTCGGCCTGCGTGTTCATCACGAAGGGTCCGTATTGCGCCACCGGCTCGGCGATCGGTCGGCCTTGCAAGAGCAGAAATTCACCGATGGTGTCGCCGTTCCCCAGTTCCACAGGCACGTCGCCTCGCAATTCGATGGCGCTCGGGCTGTTGACGGACTGACCTGCAATCTGCGCGCTGCTGCCCTTGAAGAAATACAGCGTGCGCTTCGTGCCCTTGCCCAGTGCGGCAGGCAGGGTCCAGCGCGCGCCCGGCGCCATGCGCACGGTCCAGATTGCAACGTCCGATTCCGGTTGCGCAGCCCATGAATCCGGCGGCGGCGGCAAGGGGTCGCCAGCACCTTGCAGGCGTCCCGCGACCACCGACACTTCGGTCTCCAACCCGGCCTCGTCTGAGGTGACCAGATGCGGAATGTCCTGTGACCAGAACATCGTGAAGTGCGCGGGCGCCATCTTGTTCTTCGCGGGCAGATTCAGCCAGATCTGGAACAGCTCCAGCGGATTCGCCTCGTCCTGCTTGAGCAGCGGGAACATCTCGCTGTGCACGATACCCTTGCCAGCCGTCACCCACTGGGCATCGCCCTGACCGAAGCGCGCAGTCGCGCCCAGCGAGTCCGAGTGATCGATCAATCCCTTGCGCACCACCGTCACGGTCTCGAACCCGCGATGCGGATGGGCCGGGAAGCCGGGTACCGCGCTGCCGTGGTACATGCTCCAGCCGTCCTTGCGGCTGAAGTCCTGGCCCATGTCGCGACCTGCCAGCGTTGTGTCCGGCCCCATCGCCGCGTTGCCCTGGGGGTAAGCGTCGTCGTGATATGCGCAAAAAAGAAAGGGGTCCTGGGTCGCCCAGGGAAAGCCGAGCGGCTGGACGGACACGACAGCGGATGAAGTGGTGGCGGTATTCATGGTCATCAGTTAGGGGCCAGGGCGCGAACCAGAAGTCGCACCGGCAGGACAGTGAGTTTCACGCACCCCGCAATGCTCAGTGGTGATGCCCGTGCTCGCCATGTACATGGCGATGCGCGATTTCCTCCGCACTTGCTTCGCGCACGCCCAGCACCTTCAGCACAAAACGTAGCGATTTCCCGGCCAGCGGATGATTTCCATCCAGCAAGACAGTGTCGCCCTTGATCTTCATCACGTGAAAGACATGCGGGTCGCCGCCATCGGTGCGCCCCTCCAGCTGGCCGCCCACCTTCACGCCAGGCGGGAATTCTTTCCTGGGGATGGTGCGCAGCAGCGATTCGTCGCGCTGGCCGAATGCATCCTCGGCCTCCAGGTTGAGCGTCACCTCGTAGCCGGCTTCACGTCCGTCCAGGGCGGCCTCGATCTTCGGCAGGGTGTTTTCGTACCCGCCGTGCAGGTAAACCATCGGCTCCTTGCTTTCCTCGATGAGCTTGCCGGTGGCTTCGGCAACTTTGAAGCGCAACGTGACCACGGTGTCTTTTTCAATTTTCATGGCTGGATTTTGCCCAAAGAAATTGCGTACAGTCGAAGGATGACAGAGAGCCCCACCGAAATCGAAACGACCCAGGCGCAGCAACCCGCGCCTGCCGAAACAAAACCGACCGCCCCTACCCGGGCGCCCCGCAACCTGAAAGCCGCCCACGCCGTGCTGGAGCGTCTGTTCGAGCTGCATCCCAGGATGTTCGGTGCGAAGTTCCTGCCGCTCAAGCTGGGGGCCTTCCAGGACATCTTGGCGCTGCATCCCGGAGAGTTCCCGAAGGAAGACCTCAAGATGGCGCTGGGGCTGCACGCGCGATCGACTCGTTACCTGGAGAGCGTTGCCGCCGGAAACCCGCGCCATGATCTCGACGGCAATCCGCTGGAGCCCGTGTCACCCGAGCACGTGCACCATGCGATCTCCGAGATTTTCCGGCGCAGATCGGCTCGAAACCTAGAAGAGGCGCAGTCCTGGCGCCGGAAGCGACTGGTCGCCGCCATCGCCGCATCGGGCCTTTCGCGTGAAGACTACGAGGCATGCGTTGGCATCAAGGACGAGGCGTCGCAGGCGGCAGTTGACGAGGCGTTTGCCGACATTGCCGGGCGAGCGGCCCGCCATGAGGCCCTGGCACGTGCCTTCGCCGCCAGCGGCCAGACGGTCGAACAATTCGCGGAAACGTACGGCATGAAAGTGGGTGCGGTCCGTGAGGCGCTAGGGCCACAGCCTGCTGCAGACATGGATGCCGGGTCAAGCCCGGCATGAGAAGACCTTCTGCAGCACAGACCCCTAAACCTCTTCCTTGATCCGGTATTGCGAAGCGAGCTGTGCCTGCACGCCGGGTGGCACGGGTTCATAGTGGCTGAACGCCAGGGTGTAGCGGCCCTGCCCGCCCGTCAGCGCGTTCAGCCTTGACTGGTAGCTGGCCAGCTCCGACAGCGGCGCCTGTGCCAGCACCGCCAACCCGGACGCAACAGTGGCTGTGCCGCTTACCTGCCCCCTGCGCGAAGCCAGGTCTCCGGTGATGTCTCCGATGTTGTCCCGCGGCGCTGCAAT
>JBKJKT010000134.1:0-17106 GCA_046597415.1 Ramlibacter sp. | reverse complement strand
TCGCCTGAACACCTGTGGATCTCGCTAATTTCCTGATTCAGCTTCTGAACAGCGTCCAGTACGGGCTGCTGCTGTTCATGCTCGCTGCCGGCCTCACGCTGATCTTCGGGATCATGGGTGTGGTCAACCTCGCCCATGGCAGCTTCTACATGCTGGGGGCATACCTGGCGTGGTCGCTGTCGAGCAGGACAGGCAGCTTCACGATCGCCATCCTGGGCGGCGCTGTTCTATCAGTCATCTTCGGCCTGTTGCTCGAGCGCCTGCTGTTTCGCCACTTCTACAAGCGTGACCACCTCGACCAGGTGTTGCTGACCTTCGGCCTGATCTACATTTTCGAGGAAACGCGCTCCATCCTGTGGGGTGACGATGTGCATGGCGTCACGATCCCGCAGTTGCTGTCTGCATCCATTCCGCTCACCGACAACCTCTCCTATCCCGTGTATCGCCTGTTCATATCCGGCGTTTGCATTGCGCTGGCCATCGGCCTCTACCTGCTCATCTCGAAGACACGCCTGGGTATGAAGATCCGTGCGGGCGCGTTCAATCGCGACATGGCTGAATCGCTGGGCGTCAACATCAAGCTCATTCACGCCGTGGTGTTCGCGATTGGCGTTGCGCTCGCAACCATCGCCGGCATGATCGCCTCCCCGATTTCCAGCGTGTACCCGAACATGGGCTCGCAGGTGCTCATCATGTGCTTTGTGGTCGTGGTGATCGGCGGCATTGGCTCGGTGCGCGGAGCACTGATCTCTGCGTTACTCGTAGGACTGGTCGATACGTTCGGCAAGGTATTGCTGCCGCAGGTCGCAGGGATGCTGGTTTACATGCTGATGGCCGCCGTGCTGCTGTGGAAACCCGAAGGGCTGTTCAAGCAATGAAGGCCAATCTCGAAACGCTGCCACGCAGCTTGCAGGTCGTTGTCGGGTTGGGGCTCGTTGCGCTGATCGTGTTCCCGTTTGTCGGTAGCGAGTTCTATGCGCAGATGGTCGCTCGAATGATGATTCTTGGCATCTTCGCGATGAGCCTGGACTTGCTGCTCGGAGTGACCGGCCTGGTATCGCTGGGCCATGCGGCGTTCTTCGGACTGGCGGGCTATGCGCTGGCATTTCTCACACCTTCGGGGCAAGCGGTGAGCCTGTGGTGGACATTGCCTGCAGCTGTCGCAGCGTCGGGCCTTGCGGCGCTGGTGATCGGTTTCTTCGTTGTTCGCACGCACGGCATCTACTTCATCATGGTGACCATGGCGTTCGCGCAGATGGTGTTCTTCCTGTTCTTCGACAACAAGGCGCTCGGCGGATCGGATGGCGTCTACGTCAACTTCAAGCCGTCCGCCGCGCTGTTCGATCTGGAAAACAAGAAGGCGTTTTATTACTTCACCCTTGCGATGCTAGTGCTGGTCTATGCGTTCCTGCGTCGCCTGTTGTGGTCGCCATTCGGACGCGTGCTTGCAGGCATCCGGATCAACGAACACCGGATGCGCGCGATGGGCTACGGCACCTTTGGCTACAAGCTCGCAGCGTTCACGCTCTCGGGCGCGCTGGCCGGGCTTGCAGGCTACCTGTGGGCCGCGCAGACCGGGTTCGTGAACCCTGAGCTGATGGGTTTTCACATGAGCGCGCACGCCATCATGATGGTGATCCTGGGGGGGATGGGCAATTTCGCCGGCGCGATCATCGGCTCGTTCGCATTCGAATATCTGCTGCATGTGTTCAAGGATCTGCCGCAGGTTGGCAGCGTGAATTTGGGCAAGCACTGGCAGTTGTGGATGGGCATCTTCATCGTGCTGATCGTGGCGTTTGCGCCTCGCGGCCTCCTGGGTCTGGCCGAACGCATTTCGCGTCGCAAGGATGCGGACGATGTCTGAACCGCTTCTTGTCGCCCGCGGCCTGACCAAACGTTTCGGCGGCCTGGCTGCCGTGCACGACGTGTCGCTCGATGTTCATCAGGGCGCGATTCACGCGGTGATCGGGCCGAACGGCGCGGGTAAATCGACGTTGACCAACCTGCTGTCGGGTGACCTGCCGCCCAGCTCCGGAACGATCACGTTGCTCGGAAAGGACATCACGGGCTGGTCGCCGCAGCGCATTTCGCGCGCGGGCCTGGGTCGCAGTTACCAGAAGACCAACATCTTCCAGCCGTTTTCGGTCTGGGAGAACGTACGGCTTGCCGCGCAGTCGCGCGAGCCGCATGCAGCGCGCTGGCTCTCGCTGGCAAGCGGATTCAAATCGAACAATGAGCGCGCGACAGATGCTCTGGAGATGGCAGGTCTCACCTCACGCCGCGACGCCATTGCGGCCACCATCAGTCATGGCGAGCAGCGCCAGCTGGAGATTGCAATGACGCTTGCGACGGGGCCGCGCGTGCTGCTGCTCGACGAACCGCTGGCAGGCATGGGCACCGCGGAAGCCGAGCGCATGGTGCAGTTGCTGCTCAAGCTCAAGACGCAGCACGCGATCATGCTGGTGGAGCACGACATGGACGCTGTCTTCGCTCTGGCTGACAAGCTCACCGTGATGGTCAACGGTCAGGTGATTGCGAGCGGCACGCCTGCGCAAGTGCGCGCCGATGCCAACGTGCA
The DNA here is from genome assembly GCA_046597415.1 of Ramlibacter sp. Classification (GTDB taxonomy): domain Bacteria; phylum Pseudomonadota; class Gammaproteobacteria; order Burkholderiales; family Burkholderiaceae_C; genus Ramlibacter. The sequence continues at coordinate 14,528 of JBKJKT010000134.1, read as the reverse complement.
GTCGGCCTATCTGGGTGAGGAGCACTGATGGCCGACAACGACCAGACGCTCATCGAAGCTCGCGGCTTGCAGACGTATTACGGCGCAAGCCACATCCTGCGCGGCATCGACTTCACGGTGGGCCGTGGCGAGACGATCGGGCTGATGGGCCGCAACGGCATGGGCAAGAGCACCTTGCTCAAGTCGCTGATGGGCCTGGTGAAGCCCCGTGCCGGGAGCGTGAAAATCATGGGACGCGAGATGGTCGGCAGGCCCTCCTATGAGATCGCGCAACTAGGTGTCGCCTATGTGCCTGAGGGGCGCGGCATCTTCGGCAATCTGAGCGTTGTCGAGAACCTCGTGATGGCGGCGCGAGCCGGCACACGCGGCCAGCGTGACTGGACATATGAGCGCGTGCTTGAGACTTTTCCGCGGTTGAAGGAGCGCCTGGGCCACGGCGGCCAGCAACTTTCGGGCGGTGAGCAGCAGATGCTCACCATCGGTCGGGCGCTGATGACGAACCCCGATGTGCTGATCCTCGATGAGGCGACCGAGGGCCTCGCGCCGCTGATTGCCCGCGAGATCTGGCGCATCTGCAACATGATCCGCGAGACCGGTATCTCCAGCGTGATTGTCGACAAGAACTGGAAACACGTCACGCAGGTGACTGATCGCAATGTGATTCTGGTCAAGGGTGAGGTGGTGTTCGAAGGAACCTCCGATGAACTGCGCTCGCAGCCGCAATTGCTGGATCAGTATCTGGGCGTGTGATACCCGCGGCGTTTCAAGTGACTGTCAAAAACAATTGGGGTCAGATTCCAATTATTTGGGGCATTCCAACCCCTCGCTGGTCACGTGCTCGCCGAGGTGGTCCAGGAAGCGGCGGACGGCCGGCACAAGCCCACGCCTCGAAGGGAATACCGCGTGCATCACGTTAGGACGCGGTGCCCAGCCAGCGAGAACCTGCTCGAGCGCGCCGGAACGCAGCTCAGTCGTACACAGGTAGTCGGGGATGATGCAAATGCCTGTGCCCTGCAGCGTGGCGCACTTCAAAGTCAGGATGTCGTCGGCAACGTAAACCGGCTTGTGAGCGAACTCGAACACGCGACCAGCCGGCCCCACAAGGATCCACACTGCCCGGCCGTCAGCGGCGGACATCGAAATCGTGGGCAGCGCTTGCAGGTCTTCAACCGCCTGGGGCCGACCCACGCGGTCCAGCAGTTGCGGGCTTGCCACCAGCAGGCCGTAGGTGTTGCCCAGGTTTTTCACCACCAGGCTGCCACTGTCTTCCAGCGTGGGACGCACACGGAGGGCGACATCGATGCCCTCCTGCACCAGATCCACCACGCGATTGGTGACCTGCATGTCGATGCGCACATGGGGGTGCCGCTCCAGGAACATCGGGATGATCGGCGCGATCGTCGATTGCGCGAGCGTCACAGGGCAAGTCAAGCGGATTGTCCCCCGGGGCTCTGTCTGCGCGACCAGCACGGCCTCTTCCGCGGCTTCGGCGTCTTCCCGCATGGCGACGCAGTGCCGGTGATAGACCTCGCCAGTCTCTGTCAATGACAGTTTGCGCGTAGTGCGTTGGAGCAATCTGACGCCCAGACGGGCTTCGAGTTCAGCGACACGCCGGGAGAGCTTGGATTTGGGGATGCCCAGCGCGCGACCCGCCGCAGCAAACCCGCCCCTGTCTGCCACTTCCGCGAAATACAGCATGTCGTTTAGGTCTTGCATTTTGATCCTTGTCGTCTCGCTGGCAGGACAATCTAACCCAATTTTGCAGACTTATCAATTGATCGACCCGCCGACACAATTAGTCCCATGCCAACCGGCACCGAATTCAGGACAACGAAAGGTCAATCATGAAGCTGCTCCACATTGATTCCAGCCCCCTCAACGCCAACTCGGTCTCGCGCCAATTGACCGAGCGCATGGTCGCGCAGTGGCAGGCTACGCATCCTGGGACCGTGGTCGAATACCTTGACCTGGCCTTGAATGCACCCAGTCATCTGTCGCTCGATTCCCTGGGCTTTCGCACCGCTCCTGGCACGCCCGGCCTGACTGTGGTTCAACAACGCGAAAACGAAATCTCCGAGCGACTGGTCAGCCAGTTCCTTGCAGCAGATGTCGTAGTCGTCGGCGCGCCGATGTACAACTTCTCGATCCCCACCCAGCTCAAGGCCTGGATCGACCGCATTGTGCAAGTCGGCCGCACCTTCAAGTACACCGAAAAAGGCCCGCAGGGCCTGGCCGGCGGCAAGACGGTGATCGTCGCTTCGAGCCGAGGCGGCGTGTACTCGACCAATCCGGCGCTCGCCGGCCTCGATCACCAGGAAAGCTACCTGCGCACGGTGTTCGGATTTCTGGGCGTGACCGACATCCGCTTTGTGCGGGCTGAAGGTGTCGCGATGGGTGAAGCTGCAAAGGCGCAGGCATTGGCGGCTGCCGAGACAATGATCAAGGCGCTGACAGTTGACGCTGCGAACCAGCCGGACGCTGCGCTGGCTGCCTGATTACCCGCACCTGTCCGTGAATTTTCTCCTTCCCCCTCTGGGGGAAGGCAGGGATGGGGCAATTCGGCCTACGCAGACGCCGTCATGCCCCCACCCCAACTCTCCCCCGGGAGGGGAGGGAGCGATACCGAAGAGCACATCACTTGCGCGTATAGATCTGGTCAAAGCTGCCTCCCTCGGCAAAATGCGCCTTATCGGCCTTGCCCCAGCCACCAAAAGCCTGCTCAATGGTGAAGGTGTTGAGCTTCGGAAACCGTTTGGCATATTTGGCCTGCGCCTTCGCCGAGACGGCTGGCCGATAGAAGTTCTTTCCCGCAATGTCCTGGCCTTCTTCCGAGTACAGGAACCTCAGGTATTCCTCTGCCACTGCGCGCGTCTTCTTGCGATCGACGTTCCGGTCCACAACCGCGACAGCCGGCTCCGCCAGGATGGACAGAGATGGGTACACCACATCCACCTTGTTGCCGAATTCCTTCTCCAGCAGATACGCCTCGTTTTCCCAGGCGATGAAGACATCGCCCTGACCGCGTTGCGCGAAGGTGATCGAAGAACCACGAGCGCCTGAGTCCAGCACCGGCACATTGCCGTAGAGCCTGGCGGCGAAGTCCTTCGCGTGCACGTCACCACCGTACTTGCGCTTGGCGAACTCCCACGCTGCGAGGTAAATCCAGCGTGCCCCGCCTGAGGTTTTCGGGTTGGCCGCGATCACGCTGATGCCAGGCTTGATGAGATCATCCCAATCCTTGATGCCCTTGGGATTGCCCTTACGCACCACCAGCACAATAGTGGATGTGTAGGGCGACGAGTTATGCGGAAGCTTCTTTTGCCAGTCAGGTGCCAGCCACCCGCCATTTTTGACGAGCGCATCGGTATCGCCTGCCAGGGCGAGCGTTGCAATATCTGCATCCAGCCCGTCAATGATCGAGCGCGCCTGCTTGCCCGAACCGCCGTGCGACTGCTTGATCGTCACGTCCTGGCCGGTCTTGCCCTTCCAGTGATTCGCGAATGCCCGGTTGAACTCGACGTAGAGCTCACGCGTCGGGTCATACGAAACATTGAGCAGTGTGACTGCCTGCTGTGCGGTGACTGGCGATGCTGCAAGGGACAAGGCGCTGGCTACTCCAAGTGCCAGGGGAATCTTGATAAAGTCGCGGCGAAGGTTCATGGTTTGTTTCTTTCGGGCTCTTGCGGTATTGGCTGGGCCCGATTCTGGAAGTGCCCCGCTGAAACCGGAACGACTGTCTTTTCACATGTTTATGCGCGAATGCTTATTCGCACGCGCAATTAAGGAAGCCCCATGGCACGAATGGTTCAATGCGTGAAGCTCGGTAAGGAAGCCGAAGGCCTCGACCGCCCGCCCTACCCCGGTGAACTCGGCAAGCGGCTTTATGAGCAGGTCAGCAAGGAAGCCTGGGCCGGCTGGATCAAGCACCAGACGATGCTTGTCAATGAGAACCGTTTGAACCTGGCGGACCAGCGCGCACGTCAATACCTCGCCCGCCAGATGGAAAATCACTTCTTTGGGGGCGGAGCCGACGTCGCTCAAGGCTACGTGCCCCCTGCCGACTGACCGCTGGAAGACCCGCATGGCCGGACCTGACGAGACCGGCGCGAACCTGGCAGAGGCGTGCGGCCTGGCGGCAGATTGGGCGAACAAGGCGCAGTGGCGAATCCTTGCTGCGGGGTCTGATGCAGCGCTGAATTTTTTGCTCGCGTGGCGTGCATGGAAAGACGATCCGCAGCGGCCCCGAATGCTGCATGTAGTGATGATCGAACCGCTCCCCGTTGCTGCAGCGGCGCTTGGCGCCAAAGGCAGTGACCACCCGGAACTTTCGTCGCTGGCTGATGAACTTGCCGCGCAATGGTTCGGGCTGATGCCCGGCCCCCACAGGTTTGCGTTCGAGCAGGGACGCGTGCTTCTTACCCTGCACGTCAACGACCTGATGCGGGTACTGCGGCGCGAGAGCTTCGTCGCCGACTCCGTGCTGCTTGGCGAGGTAGAGCTGACCAGCGTCAAGGCGATTTCGCGTCATTGCGTACGCGGCTCGAATTTCGTCGCGCTGGCTGCGTCTGAAGAGGCGATCTCGCAGCTCGAACAGTGCGGGTTCGTCATCGCCGCGCCCGCAAAGACAGGCGTACCCCTGACCGGCAGGTTCATGCCCGCCTGGGAGCCCAAGCAGCGGGCGCGTTCCAGCGCCACCATCGCATCAAGCTGCATCGTGATCGGGGCGGGTCTCGCCGGCTCTGCGGTTGCGGCAAGCCTCGCACGACGTGGCTGGATCGTTTACGTACTCGACGCCGCTGCCCATCCTGCCTCCGGCGCATCGGGCGCGCCAGTTGCGATGCTGGCTCCGCACTACTCGCCCGACGACAGCATGTTGTCGCGCCTTGCGCGCGCGGGTGTCCGCATGACGCTGCAGCAGGCACACGAGCACCTGGTCGATGGGGAACATTTTGGTGCCACCGGTGTCCTGGAGTTGCGTGAGGTTGACACGCACGAGTTCAGCGAAGCCGAAGCACCCTGGAGTCGTCCTGCGGGCAATGGGCTCTGGCACGAACAGGCCGGCTGGATCAAACCCTCCGCGCTGGTCACTTCATGGCTGGCTGAGGACGGCGTCCAGTGGCGAGGCAGTTGCGCTGCTTCCCGATGCGAGCGCGATGACGTCAGTGGAAACTGGATCGTGTTCGATGCGCAGGGTGCAGAGTTGGGACGCGCAGCTATGGTCGTCGTTGCCGCTGCGCAAAGCAGTGGCGAGCTGGCTGGCGTGGACCTCCCGCTCCAGCCTGTGAGGGGACAGATTTCCTGGGGCACGCAACCCGCAGGCACCCTGCCGCCCTTCTCCATCAACGGCAATGGACATCTCATTCCAGCCGTGCCACTCGCAGGCGAGACGGGCTGGTTTTGCGGCTCGACGTTCGATCGCGGCGACGCATCGAGCGAAGTTCGGGCACAGGACCATGTCGCCAATCTCGACCGCCTGAAAGCACTGCTTCCGTCCGCTGCGGCGGCGGTTGAAAACGAGTTCACCAATGGCACCGTTCATGCATGGACCGGCGTTCGATGCGCATCATCCAATCGACGACCTCTTGCCGGGCAACTGCAGCCGGGGTTGTGGGTGAGTACAGCGATGGGCTCGCGCGGTCTGACGTTCTGCGTGCTGTGCGCTGAAGTGCTGGCCGCACGGCTTCACGACGAGCCGTTGCCAATCGAAACAAGGCTGGCCGATGCACTCGCGCCAGCCGCGCCTTGAATACCGCTACGCGCGGTAGCATAGGCCGGGTCATGTCCGCAGTTCCGCGTCACTCCATAGCCATCGTTGGCGCCGGCTTTGCCGGTCTTTCATCCGCAGTGCTTCTGGCGCGTGCCGGTCACCGCGTCACGCTCTTGGACAAGTTCGAGACACCTGCGTCCGTGGGCGCGGGCATCCTGGTGCAGCCGAGCGGGCTGGCCGCAATGCGCGTGCTTGGCATTGAAGAAGAGATGCTGGAGAGCGGCGCACGAATCGATCACCTTCTGGGCAAGGCCTGGGGCCTCTGGCCAGTCGTCAACGTCCGCTACGACCGCTGGCAGAAGGGTTCGTACGGGCTGGGCCTCCATCGGGGCGTGTTGTTCAACGCGCTCTGGCAGAAGGCGCATGCAGCCGGGGTTCAGACGGTCACCGGAGAAACGGTGCGTGACCTCGCAGCCTTGCAAACCCGGCACGACCTCGTGGTAATTGCCGATGGATGCAGGTCGTCATTGCGCGGCCAGACGGGCCTGGCTTGCATTGACCGGGTCTATCCATGGGGCGCTTTCTGGGCGGTTCTGCGTGACCCCGAGGACGCGTACGGCACCACGCTGGCGCAATGGTTTCGCGGCTCGCGGCAGATGCTGGGAATCATGCCCACCGGACTTTCGCCGGCGGGACACAGCGTCGTCAGCCTGTTCTGGAGCCTGCGTGCAGACCGGCTCGAAACTTTCCGGGAAGCCGGCATCGATGCGTTCAAGGCGTCGGTGCGAAAACTCAATCCCGGCTGTGAACCCCTCCTGGACCAGATCCAGTCGATGGATCACCTGAAGTGGGCGAGGTATCACGATGTCGTCATGCCGTCGTACAACACCGACCGCTGCGTGGTCATTGGCGATGCGGCGCATGCCACCAGTCCACAACTCGGTCAGGGCACGAATCTCGCGCTGCTCGACGCGGTGGCGCTGACCCACTGCCTCGAACAAGCCGTGCCACTGCCCCAGGCGCTGGACAATTACACGGCGGTGCGCCGACCGCATCTTCATTTCTACGGAGATGCGAGCCGCCGGCTCACGCCCCTGTTCCAGTCGGACCAGTGGATGCTTCCCTTGATGCGCACGCTGTTCATGAACGCTGGATCGTCCGCTCCGTTTTTCGCAACGCTGACACGGCAAACACTGGTGGGCGTGCGTCAAGGATGGAAGTCGGCGACGCCACTGGCCATGCCGGGGCTTCCTGCCATCACGGCGGTCAATGCACCTTCTGAGGCAGCTCCTGCAGCCGGCCAGGGTGCGCAGGCTGGTTGAACGCCTTATCCGAAACCAGCTTACACCCCGCCGCAAGCCCGCGCCGGTGCTCGCGCATAAGCTTATCTGCATAAGGCGTGAACTAAAAAGTAGTTTGATTTCATATGGGTGGCATCTAGAGTCGCGCCCACGATGTACAAATACACTGCCTTCGACAAAGAGTTTGTGCGCAACCGCGCTGCCCAATACCGCGACCAGCTCGAGCGCAATCTTGCCGGCACCCTGGGTGACGATGAGTTCAAGCCGCTGCGCCTGCAAAACGGCTGGTATGTCCAGCGCTATGCACCCATGCTGCGGGTAGCTGTGCCTTATGGCGAGATCTCCAGTGCGCAGTTGCGCGTGCTCGCCCAAATTGCGCGCGAGTACGATCAGCCGACTGCGGAAATCTTCAACGACGCACAGCAAAAGCAGGACGCACTGGGTCCGGTCCCGCTGCTGCGCGGCGGCGAAGTTCGCTCCGTGCTCACGGTCGGATACGGCCATTTCACGACGCGCCAGAACGTGCAGTTCAACTGGATTCCGCTGGTGAAAAGCGCCGACGTCATGGACCTGCTGGCCAGCGTGGACATGCACGGCATCCAGACCAGCGGCAACTGCATTCGCAACATCACCAGTGACGAGCTGGCCGGAATCGCCGTTGACGAAATTTCCGATCCGCGCCCCTGGTGCGAAATCATGCGCCAGTGGAGCACGCTGCATCCCGAGTTCGCATTCCTGCCACGCAAGTTCAAGATTGCAGTAAGCGGCGCCGCCGAAGATCGCGCCGCGACTTTCTGGCATGACGTGGGTCTGCATCTGATCAAAAATGATGCGGGTGTGCTGGGCTTTCGGGTTCTCGTCGGCGGTGGCATGGGCCGCACGCCGGTGATCGCGAGCGTGATCCGCGAGTTCTTGCCAGCCACCGAAATCCTGAATTTCCTTGAGGCCGTTGTGCGCGTGTACAACCGCTGGGGCCGCCGCGACAACATTTACAAGGCGCGCATCAAGATCCTGGTGAAGGCTGAAGGCGAGCGCTTCATCGACGAGGTCGAAGCCGAATACCAGGAGATCGTGGAGATCGACGGAGCGCCGCACACGGTCACGCAAGAAGAGATCGACCGCGTGTCGGCTTCGTTCGTGCCACCGGCCCTTGTGCAACGCTCCCCGCGCGACAACGCATCGACTGACGCAGACCCGGCATACAACCGCTGGCTGCAGCAGAACGTGGCACCGCACCAGAATCCGCAGCTCAGGGCCGTCACGCTTTCCTTCAAACGCCTGGGTCAGGCGCCCGGCGATGCAACCGGCGACCAGCTGGCTCTTTCGGCTGATCTGGCCGAGCGATTTTCCGCAGGCGAGGCCCGCGTGACGCACGACCAGAACCTGCTCCTGCCCTGGGTCCATCAGGACGACCTGCCTGAACTCTGGCAAGCCGCCCGCAAGGCGGGTCTGGCCAAGGCCAATATCGGCCTGCTCACCGACATGATCGCCTGCCCAGGTGGCGATTTCTGCTCGCTGGCCAATGCGCGGTCTCTGCCGATTGCAGAAGCGATCACGCAGCGCTATCAGGATCTGGACGAACTGCACGACATCGGCGAGATCGATCTGCATATCTCTGGGTGCATCAACTCCTGCGGCCACCACCACAGCGGCCACATCGGAATTCTTGGCGTCGACAAGGACGGCAAGGAGTGGTATCAGGTCACGCTGGGTGGCTCCGATGGTTCGATGCTCTCGGGCACCTCGATTGCGGGCAAGGTGGTCGGCCCGTCGTTTTCGGCCGCTGAAGTGCCTGAAGTGATCGAAGCCGTACTTGACACTTACCGCGAACAACGCCAGGCAGTTGCGGGCAAGGCCGAGACCTTCATCGCCACATTGCGCCGCGTCGGCATCGAGCCTTTCAAGGCCGCAGCCAATAGCGCCCGATTCAATGAAAAGCAGACAGCGTGATGACCAATTCCAATCTTCAGATTCTTGCTGCCTCGGACTACGCGGCAAATGACGCGGTTGATGCCGCCGGCGTGCTTTCCCTGGCCAACGACGCCGATCCGCGTGAAGTTTCACTCGACGGCATCAGCCGTATCGACCTCCACTTTCCCAAGTTCGCAGATGGGCGCGCTTTCAGCCAGGCGTTTCTGCTGCGCCGCCGCCTCGGATTCAAGGGCGACATCCGCGCCACCGGCGAAGTCTTGCTCGACCAACTCGTTCAGATGCAGCGCACAGGCTTCTCAAGCGCTGTGCTGCGGGCCGACGAGGACGCCTCGCATGCCAGGGTGCTCTTTGCGCGCTATGCCGCTTTCTATCAGGGCGATGCTGCGAACACGAACCCGCACTTCCGCAAGAGTGCCTGATGAGCGCGATTGACCTGCACGCGCGTCCCTCCAAAGAATTCGAAGCGAAACTGACGGCCACCGCACTGCTGCTCCAATCGGCGTGCGCCACCCTCGGCCCCGTGACGCAGGCTTCTAGCCTGGGCGCGGAAGACGTGGTGATCACGCACTTGATCAACCGCATGGAGCTGGACATTCCGGTTTTCGTGCTCGAAACCGGCATGCTCCATCCCCAGACGCTGGAGTTGCTGGAACGAACGCGCTCCAACTCCCGCACCGCCATCAATGTCTATCGCCCGGCCAATGAAGCTGTGATCCGCTTTGTGGGCCGCGAAGGCAAGGATGCGATGTTCAAAAGCGTGGAACTGCGCAAGGCCTGCTGCCACATCCGCAAAGTCGAGCCACTCGAACGCGCGCTCGCCGGAAAGAAAGCCTGGATCACCGGATTGCGTCGTGAGCAATCGAATGCGCGCGCCGAAGTGCCGATGATCGATTCGGGCGACGTTGTCGCTACGGGTCGCATCAAGCTCAATCCGCTGGCTGCCTGGACCTGGGGCGATGTCTGGCACTACATCCAGCAGAACAAGGTCGACTACAACCCCTTGCACGACGACTTCTTTCCCAGCATCGGTTGCGCGCCCTGCACGCGCGCCATCAGCCTCGGCGAAGACTTCCGAGCCGGCAGGTGGTGGTGGGAAGACGAAGCGGCCAGGGAATGCGGCCTGCATGTTCGGGACGATGCGAAATCACCAGGACACGCCGAAGTCAGCAACGAGGAGGAATCCGTATGAACGCCCGGGTCGAACCCCAGTTGCTCGGACAACTGAGCAACAGCCATCTGGACGCCCTGGAAGAAGAGACCATCTTCATCCTGCGCGAAGTCGCAGCGTCGTTCGAGCGTCCGACGCTGCTGTTTTCTGGTGGCAAGGATTCGCTGGTGCTGCTCAAGTGTGCAGAAAAAGCATTCGGCGCGGGACGCATTCCGTATCCGCTGCTGATGATCGACACTGGCCATAACTTCAAGGAAGTCACTGACTTCCGGGACCAGCGCGCGCAAGAACTCGGCGCAGAACTGATCGTGCGTAGCGTCGAAGACTCGATGAAACGCGGCACGGTTCGTCTCGCCCACCCCGGCGAGTCGCGCAACGTGCACCAGTCGGTGACGCTGCTCGAGGCGATCGAAGAATTCCGCTTCGATGCTCTGATCGGTGGTGCACGTCGTGACGAAGAAAAGGCGCGTGCAAAAGAGCGCATCTTTTCGCATCGCGACAGCTTCGGGCAGTGGCAACCCAAGGCACAGCGCCCGGAATTGTGGACGCTGTTCAACACCCGTCTGGCTCCCGGCGAGCACTTTCGCGTGTTCCCGATTTCGAACTGGACCGAACTGGATGTGTGGCAATACATCGAGCGCGAGAAGATCGCGTTGCCTTCGATTTACTACGCGCATCGCCGCCAGATCGTGGAACGCAAGGGCCTGCTGGTGCCGGTCACTGGATTGACACCCCCTCGCGATGGCGAAAAGGTCGTGACACGCACCGTGCGTTTTCGCACTGTCGGCGACATCACCTGCACCTGCCCGGTGGACAGCCCTGCAACGAACGCACGCGAAGTTGTTGCCGAAACCCTGCTGGCAGATGTCAGTGAACGCGGCGCGACCCGCATGGACGATAAAACCTCCGACGCTTCGATGGAAAAGCGCAAGAAGGATGGGTACTTCTGATGACAACCAATCCTTTGACTGCGCTGCTCGATGCCGGGCTGCACGCGGACCATGAAGCCCATCGTGCGGCACTTCGCTTCATCACATGCGGCAGTGTGGACGACGGCAAGAGCACACTCATCGGACGCCTGCTGGTAGACAGCAAATCCGTTTTGCAGGATCAACTCGCCGGCGTCCAGCGGGCCGGTGAAACCGATCTCGCCTTGCTCACGGATGGCCTTTCTGCCGAACGCGAACAAGGCATCACGATCGACGTGGCCTATCGCTACTTCAATACGCCGGGGCGCAAATTCATCATCGGTGATGCGCCTGGCCACGAGCAATACACACGCAACATGGTGACGGCCGCGTCGAGCGCCGATGCCGCCGTCGTGCTGGTCGATGCAACCAAACTGGATTGGCGCAATCCGGGTCTCGAGTTGCTGCGCCAGACGCGCCGACATTCGCTGCTGGTCAACCTGCTTCGCGTACCGTCCATCGTCTTTGCCATCAACAAGCTCGATGCGGTTGATGACCCCACGCGCGCCTTCGGCAACATCAGCGGCGCGTTGCAGGCGTTCACCGCAGCCGCTGGCATCACCGCACGCGCCGTGGTCCCGATTTCCGCGCTCAAGGGCACCAATGTTGTCGCCGGGTCGCCCGGTTGGTGTGGCTATGCGGGCCCGTCGCTGCTGGCGCTCCTGGAAACGCTTGACGCCACGAAGGCCGAGACGAACGAGGCTTTCTCGTTCCCTGTGCAGTGGGTCGAAAAGTTCTCTTCATCTGCAGACACGAGCCAGGGCCGGCGCGTGTTCTGGGGCCGTGTCGCTACGGGTTCCATCGCGCCGGGGCAACAGGTCAAGGTGCTTCCCAGCGGCCAGACCGCAACCGTTGCGCAGGTGTTTAATCACGTACGCGAGCCCCGTTCAGTCCAGGCCGGGCACAGCGCCGGTATCGTTCTTGACTGCGAAGTCGATGTATCGCGCGGCGATTGGTTGCTCGCTCCTGGTGCTGTCGAACCCTCGCGAGAGATTTCAGCCACCGTTGCATGGATGGACGACGAGCCCCTGGTCGCGGGTCGCGTGTACTGGGCGCTGCACGGCCACCGCTGGGTAAAAGCCAGGATCAGCCGCATCGTGCACAAGCTGGACATCAACACCCTGGCTGAACAGGACGCCGATCACCTGGAGCCCAATTCGATTGGCCACGTCGAGCTTGCGCTGCAGGAACCGCTCGCCACATTGCCCTACAGCCGCTCCAGAATCCTCGGATCGCTTGTGCTCGTGGACACGGCAACCCACAAGACTTCCGGGGCCGTGCTGGTCAGGTGACGGGCCAGGGGGCGCCGACGGAATAAACTAGGGGGTTTCCCGCCCTTCCCCCCGTTCCCTCTTCCCTTCCCCATTTCCACGAACTGCAAGACATGACCCACGTCGTCACCGAATCCTGTATCAAGTGCAAGTACACCGACTGCGTCGACGTCTGTCCCGTGGACTGCTTTCGCGAAGGCCCTAACATGCTCGTCATCGACCCCGATGAGTGCATCGACTGCGCTGTCTGCATCCCGGAATGCCCGGTGAACGCGATCTATGCCGAGGAAGACGTGCCGCCGGACCAGATGAACTTCATCAAGCTGAATGTCGAGCTGTCCCAGCAGGCCGGATGGAAGAGCATCACCAAGCGCAAGGCGCCACTCGAAGAGGCCGAAGAGTGGAAAGACAAGACCGGCAAGCTCGAACAACTGATCCGCTGACCCAATGACCGACGCTGTCGAGACCACCGATGCCGTAATCGTCGGAGCAGGTCCAGTCGGGCTCTTCCAGGTTTTTGAGCTCGGCCTGCTTGAAATCAAGGCCCATGTCATCGACTCGCTCGATTACCCCGGCGGCCAGTGCATGGAGCTATATCCCGACAAGCCCATCTACGACATCCCCGCCGTGCCTGTGTGCACCGGCCGTGAACTCACCAACAGCCTGCTCAAGCAGATCGAACCGTTTGGCGCGACCTTCCACTATGGCCAGGAAGTAACGACCGTTGAACAGCAGGACGACGGACGCTTCCTGCTAGCCACGTCCAAGGGCAAGCGATTCCTGGCTCGCACGATTTTCATCGCTGCGGGTGTCGGCGCATTTCAGCCCCGCAAGGTCATGATTGATGGGGCCGAAAGATTCGAAGGCGAACAGCTGTTCTATGCCGTGAAGGATCCCGCGAAGTTCGCTGGCAAAGATCTTGTGGTACTTGGCGGCGGCGACTCCGCGCTCGACTGGGCACTGCTGTTAGCCCAACCCGGGCCCCACCGCGCCAGGAGCTTGACGCTGGTTCACAGGCGTGACGGATTCCAGGCTGCGCCTGCATCGGTTGCCAGGATGCGCGAGTTGTGCGACTCGCAGCAGATGCAATTCATCGTTGGCCAGTTAACGGCTTTTGATGTACGCGATGGACGGCTCGCTGGCGTTCAGATCACCGGAAGCGATGCGCAAACGCAGGTCGTACCGCTGGATGCTCTGCTGGTTTTCTATGGCCTTTCACCCAAGCTCGGCCCCATCGCCGACTGGGGGCTGGACATCGAGCGCAAGCAGTTAATGGTGGACACCGAGAAGTTCTCCACCAGCGTCCCGGGCATTTTTGCTGTGGGCGATATCAACACCTATCCGGGCAAGAAGAAGTTGATTCTTTCGGGATTTCACGAATGCGCCCTCGCCGCATTCGGCGCAGCCGCGATCTTGTTTCCGGACCGGAAGATCCAGATGCAGTACACCACGACGAGCACCAAACTTCACAAGGTCTTGGGGGTTGATTCGCCAGTGTTCGACTAACCGGATTGGCTGGTGCATCAAGTACCTTTGTATGGTTTAAATTTCGCGAATCGTCGACCAGACTGAATCCACGAGTCACCAGCTTTCGGCTCAAGGAGATCAGTCATGTTTCAGCCCGTCTTCGACCAGTTCCATCTTTGCTTCCGCTCGCTTTTTCAGGCCGGCCGAGGATTCGCCTTTCCTTGCGACCCGAACGGCCGCGTTGACCTGGACGGTCTCAGCGAACAGGCCCGCAACAACTACCTGTTCGCACGCGCGATGGTGGGCCGCGATCTCGCGATGCCGGCCGTCGAGCGCCTCGCCTGATCCGTTAGAATTTGCCCAGCGACCCGCAAAGGTCGCCATCCGCTAGGGGTGTTGTCGTCTCGCAAGAGGCGGCGACTGAGAAAGTCCCTTTGAACCTGATTGAGGTAATCCTCGCGCAGGGAAGCAAGCTCTACAGACGGTGCCGGTTTCTCGCTGGCGCCAGCAGTCACAAGCTAGCCGACCTGCCACTTTCGTTGAAGGACAACGTTGTGGCACATTTCCAGCATTTTTTAAAGCCAAATTGGCCTCTAGCCTGCGTCCCTCGTGCCGCTGCTGCTCTATTTTTGATAGCATCTGCGGCGCATGCACAAGAAGGAACGCTGCGCGCTGTCACGGTGAACGAAGCCAGTGCACCGGCGCAGGCCAACG